>JAAYTM010000073.1 GCA_012518015.1 Synergistaceae bacterium | reverse complement strand
CCCGAAGGTGCAAGGGACTACTTGGTTCCAAGCAGGGTGAACCCCGGCAAGTTTTATGCCCTTCCTCAGTCGCCGCAAATTTTTAAGCAAATTTTGATGATATCAGGCTTGGATAAATATTTTCAGATAGTCAAATGTTTTAGGGATGAAGACTTGAGGGCCGATAGACAGCCGGAGTTTACTCAGATTGACGTGGAGATGAGCTTTGCAACCGAAGAAGACATCTTTAGCCTCATTGAAGCTTACATGAAAGGGCTCTTTAGCGAGACGTTAGGAGTGCAGATTCAGACGCCCTTTATGCGTTTATCTTACGCCGATGCAATGGAACGCTTCGGTTCCGATAAGCCAGATTTAAGGATACCCTTTGAGCTTGTTGACTTAAAAGACGTCTTCGATGGCAGGGGAATTAGAGCCTTTGAAGTAGGAAAAAATGGAGCTATTAAGGGATTTGTATTACCCGATGGTGCATCTTTATCCAGGCAGGAAGTGAGTACTGTTGAAGCTATGGCCAAAGAGCTTGGAGCTAAGGGTTTGGCCTGTTTTCAGTGGGGTGATAAGTTAAAAGGTTCTATGGTCAAGTTTTTAGATGAAGAGGGCACAAGGTTATTAATAGATCGATCAAAATTATCTCAAGGAGAAGCCCTTTTTGTCATGGCTGACGAGGACAAAAGCAAAGTGTGCGAGGTCATGGGTCAACTCAGATTGGAAGTTGCAAGAAAACATGATCTTGTCGATAAAGATAAGCTGGCCTTTTTGTGGGTAGTGGATTTTCCTTTATTTGAGTGGAGCGAAGCGGAAAACCGTTATGTTTCTGTTCATCATCCCTTTACTTCGCCCAAAAACGAAGACTTGCATTTACTTGAAAGCGACCCCTGGAATGTGAGGGCCCGCGCTTATGATATAGTATTAAATGGGAACGAGATAGGAGGAGGCTCCATTAGAATTCACGATCCCAAAGTGCAGGAAAGTGTGTTTAAAGTCCTGGGTTTAAACAAAGAGGAAGCTTTGGATCGTTTCGGGTTTTTGCTTACAGCGCTTTCTTACGGGACGCCTCCCCATGGGGGGATAGCTCTTGGGTTCGACAGGCTGGTGATGCTGCTAGCCGGAGTTAAATCAATTCGTGATGTCATAGCTTTTCCCAAGACCCAAAAGGCGCAGTGTTTGCTTTCAGGTGCTCCTTCATACGTCGACGAAAGTCAGTTGGAGGAACTACACATTAAGGTAATAGCAACAGAGGACGAGGAGGAGCAAAGTTGACATTAAAGCATCTGAAGGGACGTGGCCTGGTTGTTGAACAGACGCGTGAGGATTGGTTATATGATCTCGAAGGGGACGTTGCGCTGAATGGTTTTTTATTCGTCGAAGGATGGAAGGAGTCGAAATTCATGCAAGCTTGGTACGAAAAAAACAAGGATAATTTAATACAAGCAAATATATCAAATTACGATCTTACAATGCAACTTTTGGGAATTGAGTACGATGAATCGGGACATTATAGTTCGTCGCGGATAAAGGTGAAAGCAAAATGCGCTACCTAATTGTCAAGACTGGCGATACGGAATTGCTGCGGGACTCTCACTTGGAGGGCATCTCTGATGGTGAGGTGTTTAGAAGTGGCGTGTTGCTTTCTCGTTTATTGCCTCGTGATAATGAAGTATATTGGTATGGTGTTCCTAAAAAATTACGAGCACTTTTTCCACCGAGGCAAAACTTGCGCTTTGTGGACTCGTTCGACGAGGTTGAAGAGCCGGATGAGGTATTTTATCTTGAAAGAACGGAAGTTGCCATTCCGAAAAAATGGGAGACAAAGACTAGGGGTTTTTATTTAGATGGTCATTGTTGGCGAACCGTGCCTAGATTTCCGGAATTGGAAGATGTCATTTCCTCTGGCCAAGGCAGTAGCAGGTATTCGCATCCGCATTGGCTTTATAAGTTGTGCGGCATGACTTGGAGGGGTGAGCCTTATTGGTCTTATCTCCGCGTACAAGTGGGTGAAACTCGCAAGACGCCCTTAGTTGGATTGAATCCAAGAGTGGGTATTAAATGGCCACAAAAAGGTTGGCCTATGGAGCGCTGGTGGGGCTTGTCCAAGAAGTTGAATGCTTTGGGCTGCAAGGTGACATGGCAACCAGGCGGAGACATGCAAAGTTATGTTGATTGGATATACAACCTCGATTTGCTTATAAGCGTAGATACGCTTGGGTTGCATATAGCGCTTGGTGGAGGAGTACCTGTAATTGGCCTTTTCGGCCCCACTTCACCAGAAGAGATCCCAAAATGGGGCGTGGGGTTTTGGTTGTGGGAGCGTGGTGGCAAGATGACGCACTCTGTGGATCGCGTATTTGACGCCACACGAAGATATCTTAGGGCTATTAGAAGCGGCCATATAAAAGGTCATCCCGGGACTTCACTGTTAAATGATATGTTTAAAAAGATAAACAAGTATCCCAGCAGTTGGACAAGGTTCAATCGGCTAGTGTAGGTGTTTGTTGAGTTGAGTATAATATAAATGTGGCCTTACCTGGGCTTTTTTAGGTTTTCCAAAGATTTATAAGATTTTTTACGAGAGGGAGGCGATGATAGATGGCTAAGGTGACATATCTTGGGCATGCGGCCTTTTACATTGAGGGAAAAGGAATTAAAGCCCTGATTGATCCTTTTTTGTCAGGCAATCCTTCTAGTGCATGGAAACCATCGGATGTGAAAGAACTAGATTATATCTTTATTACCCATGGGCATGACGATCACTTGGGTGACACCCTTCAAATAGCTAAAAATACTAACGCAACGGTAATAGCTAATGCCGAGATCTCCGCCTATTTGACGTCAAAGGGCCTTAAATGTCATAGCATGCATGTGGGCGGCAGATACGCTTTCCCCTTTGGGAGAGTTAAGCTTACTCCGGCATGGCATGGCTCTGGCATTACCGAAGGAGATCAGACGTTGTGCGGCGGAACGCCATGCGGGTTTTTAATTGAGGTGGAAGGCAAAAAGTTGTATCATGCTGGCGACACGGGTCTTACCATGGAAATGAAGCTGCTCGAGCAAGAACAAGTAGATCTTGCCATGTTGCCCATAGGCGGAAACTACGTAATGGACATTGACGACGCCGTAAGAGCGGTAGAATTCATAAAGCCAAAGAAGGTAATTCCAATGCACTACGATACCTTCCCTGTAATAAAGGCAGACCCCCATGAGTTTCAATCGAAAGTAGGCTCCCTGGCCGAGGTAATAATTTTAGAGATCGGACAAAGCTACGAGATTTAATGTTTTAAGGCTAAGTAGGGAGGAGAGGCTTGCAATCAGTAACTCTTGAAGTTGAACGGCTTTTAATAGTTGCATCCCAGTTTTAATATCTAAGGCCAAATACAGGGTGAAAGATCCTTTCGTCGTGCAGGAACTTTAGTTGTTCTTCGAGAGCGCTTCGAGCAGCCTCTCCAAGCTCCACGGAAAGTATGGAAGTTAAAAGATGTGCCAAAAATAAGGGCCCTATGATGCTGCTTCCGAAAGTTGGACTTAGAGCGCTGACGTAAAACTGAAGTGTTGCCACGGAGCAAACAGGAGCGGCTGCGGTGTCAGTAATTGTCATGATCTTTGCTTTCTGTGAGGCGCATTTTGTAACTGCTTCTGTAACCTCTACAACATAACTCGGCAGTTCGCAAACTATGACCATATCGCCCTGTTTTACGCCCCGCACTTGCTCCATCATGGCTAATGATCCTCGTTTAATCATATGTCCCGGAAGGCCCATTACCCTGAAGCGCATGTAAAAAGTTTCCGCAACGAGAGAAGAAATTCCCCAGCCCATGCAGTAGATGTTATTTGCTTCTTTGACCAGTTCGACAAAGGCGTCAATTTTTTCTTTGTCAGCCATTCTCCACGTACTATCCAAATTTGCGTGTTCCGCCTCTAAAATACTTGGTGCCAGGCCTTCACCGCGCTCCTTTGCCTTGACCAGCATTGTAACGGGATCTATCTGTTCTAAAATGACCTTTTGAAGAGCTGATTTTAAATCGGCATATCCTTTAAAACCTAGTATCCTGGAAACTCGAACTAGCTGAGCTTTCGATACGTTTAATTCGTCGGCTACTTCCCCAATGGAGCGAAAGGCTGCTTCTCTCATGTTAGACAATAAATATTCAGCTACTTTTCTAGCTTTTTTGGGTAATGCAGGTATCTTGTCTCGTAAAAGCGATTCAAGCTCTTCTTTAGTCATCCCTTGTCACCTTTCCTGATAAATAAGATATTTTTGTTTAAAATTAACAAAAAAAGTTTACAAGTTAATTGAATATATGTCAACGATCCTTTTGGCAAAGTTAAAAGTCCATCGCGTACTATCTTTCCGCGATGGACTTTTCGCTAAGAAACAGCATGTAGTGTCATCTCGTTCATCGGCGTCATTAATTGAGCATTGCTTAAATAGTCTAAACCCGCTCGAATCTGGCTAAAAAGTGCCTGAGTATTGGAGGTTCATAGGTAAATTTTAACCCCCGAACAGTTTCACGCTTGCCATAGATGTCTATCAGTGACTTTGCTACATAGCCCATATGGTTATCCGTATAGACCCTTCTGGGGATGGTTAGCCTCAAGAGTTCCATGGGTGCTATTATGTTTTTCCCCTCAGCGTCCCTTCCCATCATGCAAGTGCCTACCTCTACAGCTCGTACGCCGGATTCGAGGTAAAGCTCTACTGCCAAAGCTTCTCCCGGAAATTCCTCGGCCTCTATGTGGGGGAGAAATTTGCCTGCGTCGACGAAAACAGCATGTCCTCCCACCGGGGTTTGAATTGGTATACCTGCGTCTGAGAGTAGCTTACCTAAGTATTCCACTTGACCGATCCTAGCCCTTAAATAATCCACATCTAAAACTTCTTTTAACCCTCTGGCTACAGCTTCCAGATCTCGTCCTGCCAATCCGCCATATGTTGGGAAACCTTCGTAAGTGATGTTTACTTCCCTTGCGCGGTTATAGAGGCTTTCGTCATCTTTAATTCCTATCATGCCTCCGATGTTTACTAAGGCGTCTTTTTTTGCGCTCATTGTGAACCCATCGGCGTAGCTGAACATCTCTTTAACGATTTCTGCAATTGTCTTGTCGGCGTAGTCCTTCTCGCGAGCTTTGATAAAATATGCGTTTTCAGCAAAACGGGCCGCGTCGATGTAAACCGGGATATTGTTCTTTCTGCATATCCTTGAAACCTCTCGGATGTTTTCCATGGATACAGGTTGCCCACCAGCACTATTACAAGTGATCGTGATGAGCATGAATGCTATATTTTCCGGTTTCTTTTCTGCAATGAAACGCTCAAGTTTGCCAAGGTCAACATTTCCCTTGAAGGGATGATATTTTGAGGTATCGAAGGCATCGTCCACAACGAGATTTACTGGTATTCCTTTCTTTAAACGGATATGAGCTTCAGTGGTATCGAAATGCATGTTGCCCATTACGTATTGGCCCGGTTTTATCAGTATGCTAAAAAGTGTGTTTTCCGCGCCGCGACCCTGATGAGTTGGCACGACGTAGTTATATTCGAATACTTCCTTGACTGCTGCTTCAAGGTGATAAAAGCTTCTGGAACCGGCGTAGGACTCATCACCAATCATGATTCCAGACCATTGATTGTCGCTCATGGCATTTGTACCGCTGTCAGTGAGAAGATCGATGAACACGTCTTCTGCTTTCAGGGCAAACACATTTAATCCAGCTGCTTCGAGTCTTTTTTCCCTTTCCTCTCTGGGTAGCAAACGAATGGGTTCCACAACCTTAATTCTGTATGGCTCTGGCAAGCGCATTTTGTTTACCTCCTCAATTTATATTTATTTTGCAAAGTTCATTTCTAATGTACTCGACGATATCTTTTGCTTTTGGCGGGCACCCAGGCAAGTTATGCCTTATGCCGGCAGTGCAATTTCCGACGCCAATCCCTTCTTCTTTTTTGTTTCGAAATCCTTGGCCAATCTTAATTTTTAGATTTTTCTTGGAGAGGGCTTTTAAAAGACCTTCATCCTGCAACCTGGCAAGGGCGTGGATGAGGCTGCCATAACAAACAGAGCAAGCGGATCGCGCGTCAATGTAACTAGATAGCCGGTGGGCCAAAGGGGAGGCTAAAATTGGTTGTCCTGCCTGGCGGTGTCCCAGTTCTATTATTTCTGCCTTATCCACATCCGTTGACCCGACTCCATATTCCTCAGCCAAAGTTATGTATTTGATTGAGTGAGGATTTAAACCGATAAGTTCAGCGCCATAGGCATCGATGAGCACAGGATCATAGCCTACCATAATGCGGTTCATTGGCACTGGGTTGCCGCCTTCTTCAAAAGTAAGATCGCCGCACATGCCGTCAACTACCACTAAGTCCGTCTTTATAGCTACGTTTAAAGCAGCTATAGGGCGGTGAAGCCCTTGGGAGTGAAAACGTCTTTTCTCGCTGTCGGGGATGCAGCCCTTTAAGTTTTTAAGGGCACAGGTTAATTTGGTCTGGCAATGAGCCTTAAGCACAGGTACGTTTATAAGATAATCCAGATCGAGAACGCTTTTGCATATCGTCAATTT
>JAAYTM010000072.1 GCA_012518015.1 Synergistaceae bacterium | reverse complement strand
GAGCGAACTCTACGTCATCTAGAAAGAGATTGGCGATCTCTTTTGCACCTTGAATATCCCTTATTAAAACCATTGCCTTGCTCAATATATCGCCGCTACTACTGAACCTTAGGGAGGTGATTACACCCCTTAAAAACTCACAGTGGTAGAAAATGTCCCGCCAGGTTTCAAGAGCCGCCCCATAGGTCTTCTTGATGGAGCTAACGGACCTTGAAATAGGCAATCTCTTGACCTTTAGAAATTCCTTTCTTATATCTTCCGTATCTTTCAAAACACCATTTATCAATTTTAATATACGGCGTTGGTTATCCGAGGTAAGTCCTATATTTTCTATCCTCGAACCTTTTAAATAGGGTGGAGCAGGAACTTCAACATGCACATCGAGCCTTTCCTTGAAAGGCACATGGATGGCGCCGTTTATCTTCGCGCCGCCTTCGGTGCAGTTATATACGGGCACCGGGGAAGCTGTTATAAGGTGCTCAAATATACTGAGAAATCCATACCAATGCCTGTTGGTCTTGACCGTTCCGCGACCGTCCCAGGAAGTGATCTCAAGCTCCAAATCAGCAGGCGCCGATCCTTCAGCAAAACCAACTGAATGGCTCCTGCCTTCCTCTCCGTAGGCAAGGTCCTGGCCCACAAATATCACTTCTTCGGGACAGATGGCCTGCGCTATAGAATAACAAAAATGAGCTACAGAGGAGCCGTTATCCAAGGGATTTAAGCCCAATATTTCGCAAACCTTGGGGCCCACGGCATCCGATTTGTTGGGGAAAAGAGGACCGGGCCATTCGTAGATCAGTTTGGGATATACCTTACTACCGAAGGCGAGAACGGGCTTAAGGTCGCAGGAAGATAGGAATTTGATCGCTTTTTCCAATTTTTTGTAGACTATATGGGAATAATCCAGGGCTGCCACAACATGTGGCATTATGCCCTTTTCCATCAAATAATATGTGATGACGTCGTTGGCAACGATCACGCAGTGGTACTGCGCTTTCCTTAAAAGCTCGACCTGCCTGTCCAGGGAAGGTCCCGCCGAAACGACTATGGCAGGCCTTCCTTTCCAGTGTTCCTGCATTTCCTCAAGGGTTACGATATTTTTATCCCTGTATATATAGGCATTTACCGCGGTCTGAGCCGTCTCCGTCAAATTTCTGAACAGGGGAATGGTGCTCGTTGATATGGTGGAAAGGAGCATCCCCCTGTATTCGCTCAAGAACTGCTTCATCTTTGAGATATCGCTTCCGGAATACTGCTTGTGTATGTATATAGAAGGTTCTATTTTGCCCATGAGCCTTACCCATGGGGATATTCTGCGCCACTGAGCTTCCCTGTCGGCCCTCTTTTCCCCAACGACGAAAAATAACTTTCCTTTGGAAATCAAACGAGAGAAATCGTGCAGATGTAATGCCCAATACAAAAGAGGTATATGCGATTCACAGCAAATAAACCTTATGTTTTCATCCATCGAGTCAAAGGTGGTCAAAAAATGCTCGCCAAGGCCCAAGCCTAACACGATGGCGCTCTTGCCTTCGACATTTTCATTGATGCAGTTATAACATAACCCTGTGTTTTCGACGAAGCGGAGTTTGCCATCGACGTCGCGAAGTTCGACGTAAGGGCCCTTGTAGCTTACCGTCCACGAAGCAAGGCCCAGATCTTCTGCCCTTTGCTCAAGAAGCTCTATTAGGTAAGGTTGGATAAGTTTTAAGGCTTCTAAATTAGCCTTCCAGGTCAATTCAAGTTCTTTAACAGCTACAGACATATTCTTACACCTCGATCTGTCACTGCAAAAAATCTACCAGCGTGGGCTGTATTATCCTGGCTATGGTGGCCAAACTAGCCTGGTAGACGGCTTGAGCCATGGCAAACTTCGTGACCGCTTCGGCGAGATCGGTGTCTGACACCTTGCTGTAAAGTTCGTTATAATTCAAGTTCATCTGCTTAAGCCTGGAGTTTGAGGTTTGGTACCTTTTCTGAAGGGCACCCGTTTGGGTACGAACGCAAAGTATGTCATCAATGGCCTCGTCGAGTTTAGGCAAAATTGTGTTCGATATGCCTTCAACGTCGCCCTGCCTTACGGCTTGCATCAGATCGTCGAGCAAGCCGAATAAATCGGTGGAGCCGATATCGGCAGAAGTCCGCTCGGTCATCACCTGGTTGTAAGGGCCTACGCCGCCCCTTACGTCCGAACTTGCAGGACTGGATAACCCCGGAATGTCTCCCTGAGCTTCGATGACATATCCTTTGGGCGACCACATGACAAACCGTGCATCGCCAGTGTCGTCTTCCACAAGCTCAGCCCTGACATCTCCGCTTTGGAACCTGGCATTTACGGTATTTACCAAATCATTTATATTCATGCCTTTGGTATCTATGGTATGGGTATAGCCGTTGACGGTGATGCTCAAACTCCCGCTTCCCGTCCAGCCCGACACATTGGAGGCGCTGCGCAAAGCAGTGTCTATTCGCAGAAAGCTGTTTGCGACATCTCCTTGAACATCATAAACGGCCAGAGGTGAGCCGTCCTTGGCCGCCAGTGAAATCCTCTGGCTCCCCGACGAACCGCTTAAATCGGCGTCGTATAAGCTCACGTCAAGCCAGGAACCTGCGAGGCCCTTTATCTTTTTGGCAATATCTTCGGCCGTATCTGTTTGCAGGACGGAGATATCAACCGTATGGCCGCCAGAAGCAATGCGAATGACACCATCACTTGAGGGCGCGGAACCTGCGGCAATTTCGCCCCCCGCAACACCGGAATGAATGCCGAGGTTTGCCGCAATTCCCGATGTATAGTCCGCGAAATGAGGATCGCCGAAAGGCAGGTCGGCAACCCTCAGGGATTGGCCCGTCTTGGAATAAAGGGCCACACGGCCGTCCTCAAGCTCGCGGTAGCCGATCAAATCCTCACCGACTTGAGACTGTATGGCCTTGGCAACCTTTAGGGCATCCACATTCCAAGTGCTGCCGGAAAGGCTGCCAACTTGGTCGCGATAAAGCTTTACGGCGTAACCTTTTCCTCCTACTTCGACATTGACTAAGGCAGGCATGTTGGGATCAAGTCCGTCCAGGGGAAATACGGTATTTGTGTCATCCATGACCAATGCCGTTTGTAAACCGAATTTAGCGGCGGAAGCGCTTACCGTCGGATTTAGGTCATATATATTAAGAGCTGAACCGTCCAGGGTGCGAAAAATGAGCTTTTGGGTGGGTGCTTCATAGTTGATGCCCGACGATTCTTCCTCGTCGCCTTGAACAATTACTTGAAGCCAGTCTCCTGCCGCGCTGTTCAGTCTGTCCGCCAGGTCCTGAAG
>JAAYTM010000071.1 GCA_012518015.1 Synergistaceae bacterium | reverse complement strand
TTTTGAAGTGCTTTTATTAGTCGATCGATTTCCTCCTTTGTATTGTAAAGAGAAATGCCGATCCTGGTTACGCCGCCCTGCTCGAGCAATCCCAATACTTCTATCGGCCTTATGGCATAAAAATGGCCATCCCAGGCAAGTATTCCCTCTTCGTTCAAGCTTTTGCACACTTCTATTGGATTTAAACCTTCAAAGGTAAATGATATGGTGGGAGCGCGATGCCTCTCATCAAAGGAAGGACCGTAAATTGTAACGCCGGGGATATCTCCCAAACATTTATAGGCATAAAGAGCTAATTCGTGCTCATAAGAAGAGATCCTTTCCATGGCGGAAACTATTTTTTCTCTTAAAGTATCGCCTTCTCCATAGGTAGAAATATACTCAACTGTTGCTTTTACTCCAGCTATACCCTCGTGATTTAATGTGCCCGTCTCAATGCGATAAGGAGCACTGTGATCTTGCGTGCAGACCCTTTCGCAATCAAGCTGCTCAAGCAATCCTTCTTTAGCGTACAAAATCCCGACATGCGGCCCGTAAAACTTATAAGCAGAACAAAGCAGAAAATCCACGCCCAAGGACTTGACATCTATGGGAAAGTGGGGAACGAAGTGTACAGCATCGACCAAAAGATATGCTCCAACTTTATAAGTCCAACGCCTTACCGTGGATACGTCATTGACCGTACCTAGGGCATTAGAGGAAAAACCCATTGCAACGAGGCGCGTGTTTTCCGTTATTTTCTTGCTAAAATCGTCCATGTCAAGCGTGCCGTTCGGAAGCAGTTTCACTTCACGTACCACAACCCCACGCTCTCTTAGCCTTAACCAGGGGCCACGATTTGCCTCATGATCCAATTGAGTGATAAGAACCTCGTCACCGGGATGCAAGGACTCCTCTAAAGCCCTGCTCAAGGCGTAGTTCAGCGTCGTCATGTTCTGGCCAAAAGAAATTGTATCGCCATTTTCGGTTCCCAAAAAGGCTGCAACGGTTTCTCTGGCTTCTGCAATTAATTCGTCCGATTCAATAGAAGTGACGAAATAGCCTTGTGCGTTAGCGTTGCAATTTGTAAAATAATCCGTGACGGCATCAATTACAGCCTGAGGTACTTGCGTTCCCCCAGGACCGTCAAGATAGGCCAAAGTGTGGCCGTTGTAAGTGCGAGCAAGGGAAGGAAAATCTTTTCTGCGCGATTCAAACAGTTGAGATAGTTTATCCATTAATTTAGCCTCCTATCGTTAATTTCTTAATCCATTACTACAAATAATTCCATAGGGATATCTGCCGTAAGCCTTTGAGCCCCGCTATCCGTCACAAGATAATCGTCTTCAACCCTCATGCCGCCATAACCTTCTATGTAAATTCCAGGCTCGACAGTTACGACATCACCCTCTTCAAGCACATCAGCTGATTTAGATGACAACCTTGGTATTTCGTGCACCTCGAGGCCGATGCCATGCCCCAAGCTGTGGGTAAAATACTTGTCCAGACCTCTATCGGCTAGAACTTGCCTAGCCGTCATATCTACCTCCCTGGCAGCAACTCCAGGTTTTATCTTTGAAGCAGCTTTAATATGAGCCATGCACAATATGCTATGGATTTCTATGGCCTTTCTCGACGGAGCACCCATATAGATATTTCTCGTTATATCGGAAACGTAACCTTCATATCTGGCGCCGAAATCAATTGTTGCCCACTCACCCTTTTGCCATTCCTTAGAAGTAGCCCTGCCATGAGGAAGGGCAGATCTTACACCCGAAGCAACAATGAAATCTGCACTACCCCAGCCACCCTCGGCCCCCAAAATCTTCATCTCATATTCTAGTTTAGCTGCCACTTCCGTCTCCTTAATGCCAGGCTTTAGATCATTTAAGACATTTAAGAAAGCCTTGCTCGCTTGCTCTGCAGCTATCTTAATCAGATCAACCTCTTCTTTTGACTTTTTACGCCTGCAGGAAGCCAAAATATCCGACACGTCGACCAAGGTAAAACCGAGTCCGGATAATTTCAGATACAGATAACTTGGCAGGGTCTTTGTATTAATACCTACCGTTTTAGCGCCTAAATCCCTCAACATGGACTCTACGAGAAAAATATCTTCTTTGTCACCTTTATCTATTACAGAAAAAGGGGATTGCTC
>JAAYTM010000070.1 GCA_012518015.1 Synergistaceae bacterium | reverse complement strand
CCTCCTCTAACTTCAAGCCTTACGACGTAAACCAATTATACCTTTTACCGCCCGACATGCGCGACTGACTTCCTGCAGGACACTTGGTGTGGTTTATATAGGTTGGATTATAGTCTTAACTTCGTGTCCTGCAAATAGGGGGAGGGTAAAAGACTACCAGCGCCTATACGAAAATGTGCAACACTACACTAAGGTAAAGATGCTAAAACGAATCTCTTTTGGCCTAAGAAACGTAGAGGTCTACGTCAGGAAGGTAATGCTAGGGTTCTTACCTCAAAAAGTTTTCCACACTATTTGAAATAGAGCCCGTTTGACCTTGACTTATAAAATACGTGCATGGTAATATAATTTTCGCGACATGAAAAGTCAGCCACATTGGCGAGAAGGCACATAAAGGTGGCTGGTTTTCAAATTTCAAGCGCCGATGACGGGTTTCGGATCAGTCGGTCGCGGATTCAGATTCTGTCTGGCGTATTATTTATCACGAGGTTGTATGTGGGCCGTTAGCTCAACTGGAAGAGCACGGGACTCTTAATCCCGGGGTTACAGGTTCGATCCCTGTACGGCCCACCATTTGCATTGACCTTGGGCGAGAGTGGTGGAATGGCAGACACGCGGGACTTAGGATCCCGTGGCTTCGTCCGTGTGGGTTCAAATCCCACCTCTCGCACCATTAAAATATTGGGTGCGACCTCGGTGTTAAAATATACACCGAGGCTTTTTCATGTTGAAGAAAGGAGTTTGGTGGCGATGAAGTCCGAGCTTATATCACAGGAGAAAAATATCGTTAAGATAAAAGTAGAAGTTGAGCCCGAAAGGTTCGAGGAAACCGTCAAGGATGTTATTAAGGAAATAAGTCAAAAAGCCAACATAAAGGGGTTTAGAAAAGGAAGGGTGCCGCGCAATGTCATCGAACTCTATTTTGGCAGAGAAAGCATTTATCGCGAGGCTTTAGAAAATCTAATACCCGAAGTGGTGACACAAATTAAAGAGGAATATGGGTTGGAACTAATAGCCGAGCCTAGGGTTAAATTGGAAGGCGAAGTAAAGGAAGGTTCGCCGGTCCTTTTAGAGATAGAATACGAAGTCGTGCCCGAGATTGAACTGCCAGACTTGAGTCAGATAGAAGTTCCAAAACTAAAGCCCATCGTCACCGATGAGATGGTAGAGCAGGTCATAAAGGATCTGCGCGAACGAAATGCCGAGCACGTGGACGTTGAAGAAGAAAGACCTATTGAGGAGAATGACATCGTTGTCGTAAACGCCACTGCTCAAGTAGAACGCGAAGAAGGCGATGACATCGAGAAGTTCGATTTTGAAGGCAAAGAGGTGGAAGACACCATCGATTTAACGGCCGATTATTTAGACGAGAACGTAAAAAAGGATTTAGTGGGACAAAGCGCAGGAAGCACCATAACGACAACAATAACTCATCCAGATGATGGCAGTAAGCTGGCCGGCAAGCGCATTACATATACTATGGAAGTAAAGGGAATAAAGAAAAAAATCCTTCCCGAACTTGACGAGGAATTTTTAAAAAAGGTCGGAGCAGATGGCAAAGATTTAGATGAATTCAAAACACACATCAAAGAACAGCTACAAGATGTTCTCGAAAACAGAGCAAAAAACGAAGCGATAAATTTAGCCTTACAGCAAATAGTGAATCAAACAAAGATAGATGTGCCCGAAAGACTGGTAGATAGAGAATTTCAAAGCTTGCTGTACGAAGAGGAGCAAAGGATTAAGCAAGCCTATAATATAACCTTGGAGGAGTACGTGAAACAATCTGGTATTGATTTCGAAGAATATAAGAAAAAATTACGAGATCAAGCTTTCAGGAGAGTCTTGAATTCCTTGGTACTTGAGGAACTTACAAAGCGCTTCGAGATTAAGGTGGACTCACAGGACATCAGATCTCATGTAGAAAGGATGGCAAACGCCTATAACTTAAGCGCTGAAGAATTGTCCTCTTTTATCGTGTCTGACCAAGATAGATTATATAAACTGAGTTATGATATCATGACCGAGAAGACCTTGGATAAAATCTTAGATTTTGTAAATGTAAGGGAACTTGAAAAGGAAGAATACGAGAAAGCCCTAAAGGACTTGTTAGAAAAGATGAAGGCTACATCGGCCGAACAAGAAGAACCAGAAGAAAAGGAACAAGATCCGGGTAATGAAGCAAGAGGAGGTAATGAGGATGTTAGTACCGATAGTGATAGAACAGACGGGTAGAGGCGAGCGGGCTTATGACATATACAGCAGATTACTGAAGGATAGAATTATCTTTCTAGGAGAGGTCATAGAAGAACATCT
>JAAYTM010000069.1 GCA_012518015.1 Synergistaceae bacterium | reverse complement strand
TGGAAAATAGCGATCCTTTAACGCAGTGCAGTAGATTAACACATAATTAAATATTTCACTATCTGGCAACAATTTTTGTAGACTACTGCTGAATTTGCTTCTTGTTATCGTGCTAATAGCTGGTAATTTTACAATTCATCATTTACAAAAATGACACCAACAAAAATGACCCGGTGAAATTTCTGTCTCTTCAGGTTCTTTTTCTGCACATATTTCTTTCGCTTCCACGCATCTGGTATGAAAAAGACAACCTTTAGGAGGATCAAGAGGGCTTGGAATCTCGCCACGTGGCACTTTGCGAATCCTTTTCCCCTTGCCCACGCTGGGTACGGCCTCTAAAAGGCTTATCGTGTAGGGATGCCTTGGTTTTAAAAATACATCGTCTTTACTTCCTATCTCCATTATCTTGCCCAAGTACATGACTGCTACGTGGGAAGCAATGTGGTCTACTACGGCAAGATTGTGGGTTATAAACAAATAGGTCAGTGCGAGGCTTTCTTTGAGCTCCTGTAATAAAGCTAAAGTTCTTGCTTGGACGGAGACGTCTAAGGCTGAGGTAGGCTCATCTAGAACCAAGAACTTGGGTCTTAACACTAAAGCCCTGGCTATGGCAATCCTTTGACGCTGCCCACCGGAAAATTCGTGAGGATACCTAAACATATGTTCCTCTCGCAGTCCGACGCACTCCAAGATTTCCTTGATCCTTATGTATATTTCGTCAGAGGGGAGCTTATAGTGTATCTTTAAACCTTCACCAATAATATCCTTTACTAGTTTCCTAGGATGGAGCGAATTGTAGGGATCCTGTTGAACGATCTGCATTTGCCTTCTGTATTTGATCAACTCTTTCGGTTTCAGCATCGTGATGTCTTGGCCATTGAGATATATCTTCCCTGATGTGGGTTCGATCAGTTTCAGTATTACTCTTCCGAGCGTGCTTTTACCAGACCCAGACTCTCCTACGACGGCAAAGATCGCGCCCTTTGGAATCTTCAGGGAAATGCCATTGATAGCTTTAACCTGAAGTGGCCTTGATAGTATAGATTTTTTAATATCAAAATATTTCCTCAAGTTTTCTATCTCAACGAGGGCTTCCACGCTTTGGCCTCCTTAAAAACTGTCAGAATAAAGATGACATGCCACGAAATGGCCTGGTTTTACTTCCTTCAGATCTGGAAGTTCTACGCGACATTTATCAAAACAAAAATCGCACCTGGGATGAAACCTGCACCCCAGAGGCGGGGCTATTAAATCAGGAACAGAGCCCGGAATGCCCGATAGGACCTTTGAAGCTCCTATGATGGGTATAGAATCTATCAGCCCTTTGGTATATGGATGCAAGGGTTCTTCAAAAATCTCCTCCGAGCTTGAGATCTCAATGGCGTTTCCGGCGTACATGACGGTAATTCTATCGCAAAACTCCGAAGCAATCCCAAGATCGTGAGTTATGAGAATAACGGCATTTCTCCCTACCCTGACAAGTTCATCGAGTAACTGAAGTATCTGTGCCTGAATGGTCACATCCAATGCGGAAGTTGGTTCATCTGCGATCAAAAGCTTTGGTTTTACCGCAAGAGCCATGGCTATCATCACTCGTTGAGCCATGCCACCGCTTAATTCGTGAGGATATAAATCCATCGATCTTCTCCAGTCAAGGCCTACCATTTCAAGAATCTCGGGAGCCTTTTCGTAGGCATCACCCATGCTAATTTCACTGCTATGAGCGATTGACTCGGCGATTTGAAATCCCACCTTAAAGACGGGATTAAGGGCAGAGATGGGCTCTTGAAATATCATAGACATCTTTTTGCCTCGAACTGTTTTATCCATCTCTTCTTCCGTTATTTTTAAAAGGTCGGTTCCTTCAAACAAAACCTGCCCCTCGATTATCTCACCGGGGGCATCTATAAGCCTCATGATTGAGAGAGCAGACACCGACTTGCCACAACCTGTCTCTCCAACGATCCCCAGACGTTCCTCTTCGTTAAGCCACAATCTAACGCCATTTAGAGCCTTGATTATCCCTCTGTATGTCCGAAAGATGACGCGCAAATTATTTACCTCAAGCAACCTCGCCATCGATCGAGTTACCTCCTAATTCTAGGGTCCATGATATCGCGTATACCGTCGCCAAGCAGATTAAAACCTAAAACTACGAGCGCTATGAATAAACCTGGAAAAGTTGATATCCACCACTGCTGTACAAGGTAGCTTCTACCATCGCTCACGATTGCACCCCATTCAGGCGTAGGAGGTTGCGCTCCAAGGCCAAGGAAGCCCAGCCCTGCAGCGGTTAGTATAATTGACCCCATCCTCAAGGATAGCTGGACTAACACAGGTGACATGCACATGGGCAATACATGAAGGAGTAATATTCTAGTATTACTGGCACCAAGGGCCCTGATAGCTTCAATATAGGGTAGGGATTTTATCTTCATGGCTTCAGCGCGCGCCAACCTCGCTATCACGGTCCATCCCACTAAAGATATCGCTATGATGGCATTAAATACCCCTCGACCAAGCATGGCAGACAAAGCCATGGCTAAGATTAAATTGGGAAAAGATAAAAATACATCTGTAATCCTCATCAAAACGTCATCTATAATGCCACCAAAATAGCCCGCCGTGATGCCCACGGCAACCCCTATCGTTCCGCTGATAACGGTTACAAGCAAAATAATACCAACCTCGATGCGAGCTCCGTATACGACTCTGCTGAAGATATCCCTTCCGAACTGATCCGTACCGAATATGTGATCACTGCTAGGAGGAAGCAGGCTCCTTGAAATATTTATCTCTATCGGATCATAGGGAGCAATCGCGGGCGCAAAAATGGCTATCACGATGAAAAAGGCCACCAATATGGTGCCAATCATGGCCAATCTATTTTGCCTCCACAAGTAAAGCGTATGTTTCCAATCCTCGATCAAAAGCTGACGACGCGATATAGCGACGTTTGAACGTTCCGTCTGCAAGCACGATCCCTCCTAAACTCGCATCCTAGGATCCAACGCAGCATAAACAATATCAACAACTAAGTTAACCAGGGAATAAACGATGGCAACAAATAAGGTGCCTCCCATGATTGCTGGATAATCCAAAAGAAGCAAAGAATTTACTATGTAACGCCCAAGGCCTGGCCAACCAAATATAGTTTCGGTTAAAACAGCTCCCTCAAGCAAGCCACCGAAGGTTAGCCCAATGACAGTAACAACAGGTATTAAAGCGTTACGCAAGGCATGTCTGTATATGACAAGCTTTCTTCCGATTCCCTTCGCCCTTGCGGTCCTTATAAAATCTTGTCTCAATACGTCTAACATGCTCGAGCGCATGATTCGGGCAATGGACGCAGTAGAGGAGTATCCAAGAACTACAGCTGGCAGTATTATGTGCGACAAAGCATCTTTAAAGGCTTCGAAATTTCCCGCAAGCAAAGAATCCAATAGCAAAAGACCGGTAACCTTAGGCGGTAAGTGAGTAAATATGCCGATACGCCCACTACCAGGCAACCAGCCTAAACGATAATAAAATAAAATCAAAAGCAAAAGTCCGGTCCAAAAGACCGGCATCGATACGCCTAATATCGAAAATACCCTACAAAAGTGATCTATTAACTTATTTCGATGTACTGCCGAAAAAATTCCTAGAGGCACTCCTAAAACTACGGAGATTAAAGCTGCCACTATGGCAAGCTCAAGCGTTGCGGGAAAAAATTCCACTATATCTTTTATAACGGGCCTATTGCTCTTAATAGATATCCCGAAATCGCCTCTGACCACGCCAGACATGAAATCAACAAACTGCGCATATAAAGGTTTATCCAAACCTAGGCGCCTTCTCATCTCATCTACCAGTTCTATTGGGGCGTTACCCCCTAAAATAGCTCCTACCGGGTCTGCAGGTATTGCTCTAGCCACAACGAAAACTACCACGGAAACACCAAAAAGAACAATGAGCATCAAAAATAATCTTTTTATGACGAATGTCTCAAGCCTCATTTTTTATTTAAATCCCCCTGCTTTTTAGTCAAAGAGATATTATACACCTTAAACAGAGAAGGGGCCTTTAAAAACAGAACCCCTTCCCTTTAGACACTTACTTCCACGTATAATTAAGTTTTACTGGAAACTAAATAAGGTGATTCTTAGTTTTTACTTCTTTGAGATTTTTGTAAAGTCAAAGGTAATGCTATAACCAGCTGCTGCATCCTCAAATCCAAGCACGTTATCCCTTATGACCCAAAAATCCAATGGTTGGTAGAGCATGACGAATGGGCTTTTTTCGATCCAATATTCCTGAAGCTCCTTGTAAAGTTCAAGTCGTCGCTCTTCGTTTAATTCTAAACCGGCTTTTTCCGCCAAATCCGCGGCATGATCATCGTACCACATAGTCCTCCATGCAAGCTGCTTGACCCTGTAATTTGCAAAGGGCTTTGCCAAGGCATCGGGATCGGGATAGTCTATGCCCCATCCTGCTAAGATTATCTGATGACCTTGCTGCCTAAATTTAGCATACATTTCAGAAGCTGGCATGGTGGTTACCGTGGCTTTTATTCCAACCTCGGCAAAATTTGATTGAACCAACACTGCTTCATCCATCCTGATCTGGGTCGGGTTAGTCAAAATTTCCACTTCAAAGCCATCCGGATATCCGGCATCTTTCAGCAGTTGTTTTGCCTTTGCGACGTCTTTTTTATAGGGATTCATCTCGATGTAACCAAAATAACCGATCGGTATGAAATTTTGATTGAGCACGGCAAAACCTCTCAAGACTGAATTAATTATAGCATCGTAATCAATAGCATATTTGACAGCCTTAACTACACGCTCATCTTTAAAAGGCCCCCACTGAGCATTCATAGCTATATATTCATTTGACTGAGAGGGTACGGCGATCAATTTCACACCTTCTTGCGGCGAATCTCTAAGTTGAGCAGCTTGCTCTGTCGTCACTCTCCAGGCAACATCAACGTCGCCTTTTTGAACGAGCAGAAACTGAGTTGTTGATTCCGGCACGTCTTTAATAAAAATTTGCTTTATGGCAGGAACTCCGGCCCAAAAATATTGATTTGCACGAAGCAAAACGTGGTCATTTCTCTTCCACTCGACTATCTCGTAAGGCCCAGCGCCTGCGCCGACAGACTTGTCCAATAAGTAGGCCTCTCCAAGATCACCGTTGACTTCATTCGCCATCACGACTTTTTTGTTTACAATCCCGCCCCATGCGCCCCCGAGAATGGATAAAATAATGTTAGGTGCAAGCGGTTTTGTCTTTAATACAACAGTGCGATCGTCCTTCTTGGTGATAGTCTCTTGCAT
>JAAYTM010000013.1 GCA_012518015.1 Synergistaceae bacterium | reverse complement strand
CATCCCCATCGACAATTACGGCAAGACCATACAGGAAGTCTACGACATGGACAAGATAGTGCCTCGCCAGGAATATCTGGATCAATTTAAGCGCATGAAGGAAGAGCTGGCCGAGCTTGGGGTGGAATACCCCTACTAGGGAACAGCCGGCGGAAGGTCGCCATCTCCCACGGGGCCTTCCGCCTTCGTCAAGCACAAAAAATGGAGGATTGTTATTGATGAACAAGATAGTTGAGTATATTAACGCTCTTGGCAGGACACCCGTGATTCCCCTCCTTGGCTTTCCAGGCCTAAAATTTGGGGGAAACACCATTCGCCAAGGCCTGACGGATGCCGAGATTCAGTATAGGGCAATAGAGGAGCTTGCTAACCACTTCGAGGTGGATGCCTTGATCCATCTCATGGATTTGACGGTAGAGGCGGAAGCCTTGGGAGCCGAGATTCACTTTCCCGAGGATGCATCGCCATCGGTCAAGGTTCACCCCCTCAAAAGCGTCGAGCAGCTGAAGGACCTTAGCGTTCCCGATCCCGAAAAGGATGGGCGCATGCCGATTTTCATCGAAACGGTCAGGCGAATGAAGGAAAACTTATCCATTCCGGTGGGTGCATACGTCATTGGACCCTACACCCTCGCAGGGGAGATGATGAAGGTCGAAAATACGCTTAAGGCCACCATTAAAGACCCTGATCCGCTCAAGGAAATTTTAGCCTTCATGGCCGAAGTCATAAAAGTATATGCAATGGCTCTCGTGCAAGCCGGCGCGGATATATTGACGATCTTGGAGCCAACTGCTTCCATGCTTTCACCCAAGCAATTTGATGAATTTTCCGGCGCCTACATAAAAGAAATATATGACAGCCTCCCAGAGTGTATGACCGTCTTGCACATCTGTGGTAACACAACGTACATCTTGAAGGCGATGGCCGCCACCGGAGCAGAGGGCTTAAGCTTGGACACTCCCGTCAAACTGCACGAAGTCATCGATATGATACCTGATGTAGTCCTCATAGGAAACGTCGATCCTGTGCGAGTCATGCTACAGGGAAGCCCTGAAAAAGTCTACGAGAACACGCTGGATTTGCGGAGGAAGATGAAGGGACATAAAAACTTCATACTGAGCACCGGCTGCGATCTCCCGCCGGAAACTCCCTTCGAAAACATCGAAGCCTTCGTGAAAGCGGGAAGGGCAAACCTTTAAATAACCTGAAGCAAACTTTGCTTCCAAGGAAAGCCAGACATGATTTTACAGCCAGCCCGAAGTAAAATATGATGGGCTGGCTGTAAAAGATCCATCGAGCTCGTGGTTTGCGCACCAACTGGCAATCAAATTGGAATATGAAGGTGATTGACGATGATTGATAAACTGAGAAGGAATGTATGACATTGAGCAAGAAGATAACTTTTTTGCCCATGAAAGAAGTTGTCCTTGCCCCTCCAGAGGATGCAACTTTGGGAGAATTGGCAGCTCGCCTTGGGCTTCCACTCGATCAGTCCTGCGGTGGCGTGGGAAGATGTGGTAAATGTCGAGTCATCGTGAGGAAGGCAAGATCCATGCCAAACGAGATCGAGCGAAAGATGCTCACGCCCGAAGAACTGATGGCGGGATATCGCCTTGCTTGCCAGTGCCCCCTCGAGGACGGCCTTGTGGTTTTGCTTCCCTGTGCCGAAAAAGGAGAAATGCAGATTTTAGACGGCGAGGCAGAGCTTTTTATCATCAAGGGACGGGATCCCCTCGTAAGAAAGAGGGCGACGAGGCTAACCATGCCAGAGGTGGATGATGACATCACGTCCCTCGGAGAGATCGTCTTAGAAGATCTCGGCCTAAAAAATACCATCTCCCTCAACTTGTTGAAGGAGATGGGCAGCCTCTTTTTAAATCACGAGCTGGCTACCATGGTCTTTACGGAGACGGATTTAATCGCCATTGAGAGGGGAGACACATCCCACAGCCTTTATGGCGTCGCCATCGATATCGGGACGACCTCTCTGGTCGTGTGGCTGGTGGATCTCAACACAGGTATTGTGATAGATCGTTGCTTGGAAGTTAACCCCCAGATTTCCTTCGGTGCAGACGTTCTTTCAAGGATAAGCTATCTGCAGAAACACCCAAAGGGGCTAGAGACGTTGAGAAATGCAATTTTAGTATCGCTAAATGAAATGATAGCCAACATCGCTTCTTGCAACAATCTTCCAGAGGAAGAGATATATGCCGCAGTCATCGTGGGAAATACCTGCATGGAACATATAGCCCTCGGGATTGATCCCCTGACCATTGGACGGAGCCCGTTTATACCGGTTTCGCGCTTCTTTCCCATGCTAGATGCATCTTCCCTGGGATTGGCCGTTAACCCTGAGGGAAGGGTGTTGGTGATGCCCTGCATCTCTGGCTATGTTGGAGGCGATATCGCGGCCGGCGTCATGGCCTCGGGAATGTTCAAGGATGGAAAGATAACCCTTTTAATTGACATAGGCACGAATGGCGAGATCGTGCTCGGCAACAAGGAATTTTTAATCGCTTGCTCTGCAGCAGCTGGACCTGCCTTTGAGGGGGGCCAGATTTCATGTGGCATGTGCGCCAAGGAAGGGGCAATAGAAAAGGTCCGCTTCGAGGATGGGAATATAGAGCTCGAAGTAATTGGAAAATGCGACCCCCTTGGGATATGTGGATCGGGGCTCATCGACCTTATCGCCGAAATGCTTCGCCATGGGCTCATCGATGAATCCGGAAAGCTCAATGAATCGGGATCCAAAGATCTTGGCTATCGTATCTTTAGGGATGAGTCCGGCATACTTGGTTTTCGGTTTTGTAATTTATCCCCCATAGAAGGCACTGGACTGGCCATTACCCAAAGAGACGTCAGGCAGGTACAACTGGCGAAAGCAGCAATTGCGACGGGCATAGAAGTTCTTCTTGAAAAAACTTGCATTTCCATGGAAGATATCGACCGCGTCATCGTGGCAGGAGCTTTTGGAAATTACTTGAACAGCGAAAATGCCATGACGATAGGTATCTTGCCAAAAGTTCCCCTTGAAAAAATACACTACATAGGCAACTCCGCTATAAGGGGGGCATATTGCGCTCTCATGTCACAGGACGCTCTACAGGAAGTAAATGCAATTGTTGACCGTACAAAAGTTGTGGAGCTCTCGACACTCAAGGATTTCACGAATATTTTTCTCAAAAATCTTGTTTTTAAAATTGATTAAAGGGATATTAAGGGTTGTTAACAGATGAAAGAATTCGTAGTTTATATCCAGTATGAAAATCATGTTAAGAACAATAACGATATCGAGCGAGGGTATTATGAGAAAGTCTTTATTGATGACATAAACCTTAACCTGGATTCGCTGGAAAGATATTATAAAAAACAAGGTGATCGATTGCATGAGGCATTCACTGACTTTTACGCATCTTGGCAAAGTAGCCTATGCCAAGATGTCCTTCAACCCAGGGCAGTAATCACATTTATGCCAACAAGGAGACTCATTAATGTACTAAATGACCAGTCTCCTCAAGAAATAGAAACGAATCTAGCAGACACTCTCGAAAAGTCTTCCACGGTAGCCCTGACGGTGCTTACCCTGGGCGTTGCCATTGATGAGCTGTTTATAAAACTGCGTACCAGAGCCAAATTCATTATCTGTCTTCTCGTCGATACAGCGTCTTCCTTATTGCTCTATGAAATGCACGTCAGGCTGAGAAAGCTGATAGGCGAAATAGCTGAGTCAAGGTTTAGTTTATATCCAATGTATGAATGCTATCCGGGTATCGGAGGACAAAGCTTAAAACTTATCCCTATTATCTTAAAACTATCCAATGCAGAGAGGATTATCGGCGTAAGAGTTAATGAAATGACAATGATGTATCCCAAAAAATCCGAATGCTCAATCATGTTATTGGGAAAAGAAAAAGCTAAAATGACTATACGGCCCTGCGCCCCTTGTCAAGGGAATAGATGCCTTTATTATCAATTAGGAGGGTGTCATCTTTTTACCCCTTGTCCCGGTTAACGTGCATTCTATATTTTGCGATGCAAACTGCCCTTCCCTCAACTAGAATAAGCAGCTCAATAAGAGCTATGTTAGTCACTCCTATTGAGCTGCCAGTTAGAAAATTTTATTCTTTCGGCTCTAACTCCTCTTTTCCAAATTCAACGGTCTCTAGCCACCACGTAGGATAACCTACGGATTCCTGTTTGCCATCAGGATAGGTGATGAACCCATCACAATACTTGCCGACAAGCTCGCGAGCTAAAGTCCACCATCTATTTACCACTTTGTTGATGTTTTTATTAACATACTCAGTCAAGTATGATTTAGCTTTTGCAGGATTTTCTCTGTAAAGAGCAAATGCTTCTTCCTCAATTACGGGTTGATACATGAAGAATTCGTCTTCGAATGCCTTTTGCGCTGCCTTTATATCTTGAATCATGTAGTTAAACTTCAAATCAGCCCAATTAGAAACAAAGTTAAATGCCCAATATGCAGAATCCCTATCAAACTCCGCTCGAGTGCACTCGGTGATGCTCTTGGGAAGAGACGTTACGCCGGCATAAATTGGCATATAAACCGTGGAATGGGGTGCGTCTTCTCCAAACCACAGCACTCCTCCCAGAGGATCTGGCAACCAGCTTCTAGCTTGGGCTACAAAACTATAGGAACAACGGAACATAGAAATGGCTCTAGTCCAGTCTACGTGTTTCCTGCCTTCAGGACGAACTTCTGCAGGAGTTGAATATCGGTTTGGTGTACCGAAAGGTCCTGCTGCAAGCCCCTTTGTGAGATCAAAACGCGTTCCCTCATGGTAGTCTCGATTTATTTTGATAAGGTCCTTGACGGATACCTTTTTGTCCGGCTTAACCATAAGAGGATACATT
>JAAYTM010000068.1 GCA_012518015.1 Synergistaceae bacterium | reverse complement strand
TGTAAATATCCTTATAGCTAAAATAGCTTGAGGAATTCATTGTGATATCCTGCTCCTTTTAACAATATATCACCTTACTCGCTCGCTTCCACCTTTACATATCAATGCCAATTTTGTGATTTTGACCTCATTAGCTACTTTTCAGTCATAAGAACCTTCTCGTACATTTCAATCTTATAGTTTAGACGCACTAATGTCCTTTTCATCCAATTTATGATTCCCACCAGTTGTCTGCGAAGTCCTCGTCATCAAGGTCACGCACTCTACGTGGCTTGTCTGGGGAAACATATCTAAGGGCAGTAGGTTTACGGGTTTATATCCCATGTCCATCAAGACTTTGCCGTCCCTTGCCAATGTAACCGGATTGCACGACACATATACTATTTTACTTGGCCTGATCTTGCCTATAAAAGTCAAAACATCCTTATGACAACCCGTCCTAGGGGGATCCAGGACTATCGCATCAAAGTCGCCGTCAATTTTGTTAAATACCACATCTTCAGCTTTGCCACAGGCAACAAGCACATTCGAGAGGCCGTTTTTTGCAATATTAAGCGATAACGACTTGCAAGCAGGCTGCCATTCCTCCACAGCTACCACATTTTCGCATATTGAGGCCAAAAAACACGTTATTGTGCCTACTCCAGCATAAAGCTCTAAGATCCTGCTGTTGTCTGCTATATGCTTCGATACAGTTTTGCATATATTGTAAGCCTGAGGCACATTAACTTGGAAAAAATCGCTTACGTTGTAACTTAGCTCAAAAGCCCCTAGACGCTCCCGTAAGTTAATTTCATCTCCAGCCAAGAGAAATGTTTCAGGTCCCCATACGAAATTCCCTTTGGATATGTTTATATTTACTATGATACCCTGCAAGTTGGACGACTGTCTGTTAATAAGCTGGGTTGAAATGCGTTTTAGTTCGTCCATCTCCGAACGTTTGGGTTTACGGCTTAAGATCCAGGCCATCAGGGTCTTTCGACTTGACAGCGACGATCTCATCACGACATGACGGAGAAGTCCATTACTGCTGCGCTCATCATAAAAGGTCACATCACTATGCTCAATGACATCTCTCATGAGATTATAAAGGTCGTTTAAAAGGGGATCCAGGACGGGGCATCTTTTGATGTCGATGACTTCGTGTGTACCTCGGGCAAAATAGCCTAACTTCTTCTGATTTTTTTGATAACGCGTGTGGATTATAGCTTTATTTCTATACCCCCACACTTGTGGACTGGGAACTATCGGCTCAATGATTACATTCGGCCATTTTCCTATCCTCGTGATGGCTTCTCCAATTAAGTGTTCTTTCGCACTAAGCTGATAACCATATGAGGCGTGCTGAAGGTCACACCCTCCGCACGCCTCATAATATTCACATTTGGGAGGTACACGATAATCACTGGATTTGAGTATGGATTTAATCGTAGCTACGCCATAATGTTTTCGTCTTTCTACAAATTTTGCCAAAATGGTCTCGCCTACAAGGGCCCCCGGTACGAAGACCACATAGCCGTCCATCCTCGCTATGCCGCGGGACTTACTGTCCATCCCATCTATGGTTAAGGTGACCTCGTCATCGAAGGATCTCATTGTGTTCGAATAAATTACAGCTTCTCCTTCATGAGACCATATCCAAGCTCAAAGGCTTTCAGGTTTAATTCTTCTGTTCCCTTCGGCACCCGGTCCAATATGGCCTTGCGTATAGATTCTGGCTTAGCCAACTCCCAACTTTCCAAGACCCGTGCTACAGCTCCTAAGGCAACCATATTCGTAACTATCTCTCTTCCAACTTCCTCCCTGGCAGTCCTTACAATTGGAAGGGAATATACTTTTGCATCCACTTTTGGTGGCTCCGTAACGAAGAAATCGTCAACTATAACAACACTGCCAGGAAGAGCATCATGAACGTATTTATCACAAGCCTTCTGAGTCAAAATAACCTGCAAGTTTGGGCTTGTGACCTTAGGATAATCTATCCTGCTCCGTGACACGACGACCTCGGCCTTGGAGGCTCCTCCTCTTGCTTCAGGACCGTAAGCTTGAGTCTGTACGACATTTAAACCTTCTTCGTATAAAGCTAGGGCTTCTCCAACTATGACGGCCGCCAAAATAACGCCCTGACCACCTGACCCAGCTATACGAATTTCATAGCGTTGATCGCCCATCAACTATTACCTCCTACGCGTTCAATCAAATTCAAATATTGTTCTACATATTCAGGCAGCTCCACGTTTGCAAACTCACCGATCACTATCTTTCCTTCCAATTGCTCGGGGGGCATAGTCGCAGCTTTGTTGTACATAATGCTGTTGTCCTTGAAGAAATTGATATTATCGATCGGCCTCGGCCTCTTGTTCTTTCGACCAAACTGAGTATGACAGTGAGTCATGACCTCGACCACCGCAAAACCTTTTTTTGAAATAGCAGTCTTAATATACTTCTCAACAAGTAACGGGTGAGCTATCGTCGCTCTTGCCACATAAGAAGCCCCAGCCCCGACGGCAAGCTTGCATATATCAAAAGGAACATCGAGCACACCGTAGGGTGCCGTAGTGGCATAAGCGCCCACAGGAGTTGTTGGAGATGCTTGCCCCCCCGTCATTCCATAAATGTTATTGTTCATGATGACGGCAGTGATATCGATGTTACGCCGGCAAGCGTGTATGAAGTGATTGCCCCCTATAGCAGTGCAGTCTCCATCACCCATTACATCAATTACGGTCAACTCAGGATTTGCCAATTTTACCCCTGTGGCAAAGGCCAAAGATCTGCCGTGAGTTGTATGCATCGTACAGGCATCAATATAACCGGGCATCCTGCTAGAGCAACCAATGCCAGAAGCGATAACTGTCTTTTCTTTCTTTTTCTCCAAGTCTACAAGAGCCCTTAACAAAGCATGCATTATGATCCCATGGCCGCACCCAGGGCACCAAATATGAGGAAAAAAGCGCTGGCGCAACCAACCAAGTACTTCCGGGCTAGGCATCTTACGCTACCTCCTTGATAAACTCAAAAATTTCTGAAGGCCTAAAGAGATCTCCATTAACCAAACCCTTCCCAAAAACTTTGGCCCTGCCTTCCACAGCCCTTTGCACCTCCAGGACCATCTGTCCACAGTTAAGTTCTGGGACTAACACTGCCTTAACGCCATCCAAAAGGACTTTTAGTTCATCCACAGGAAAGGGCCAAAGTGTTATAGGTCTGAAAAACCCGACTTTTAAGCCCTTGCTTCTTGCCTCTCGCACGGCACTAAGAGCAGTACGGGAGACGGAACCATAAGCCACCACGATCATATCAGCGTCTTGAGTCTCATAAGTATCGCATTTAACGATCTCGCCTTTAAAGCGGTCCACCTTTCTCACCAATCGCCAAATCTTGCTCTCAGTCACGTCTGGATCGTTGGTTGGGAAACCCCATTCGTTATGGGTCAAACCAGTAACATGCCATCTATAACCATCTCCAAAAGAGGCCATAGGGGGAATGTCGTCTTCGGGATCGGGCTTATAGGGTATGTAATCCTCGGGCTTCACCTTAGGCTTTTTACGGTTTACGATGGGAATTGACTCCCCTTCAGGAATAACTACCTTTTCTCTCATATGACCGACGACTTCATCGCTCAACAAAATGACGGGTTGTCGAAAGCGCTCGGAAAGGTTAAAAGCATCTATCGTAAGTTCGTAACACTCTTGAACCGAGGCGGGAGCCAACGCGATCGTTTCATGATCTCCATGTGTACCCCACCTAGCTTGCATAACGTCTTGTTGAGAAACCTTAGTGGGTAGGCCCGTGGAAGGTCCCCCCCTCATAACATTTACCACCACTATTGGAACTTCCGTCATATAGGCAAATCCAATATTCTCCTGTTTTAGCGAAAATCCCGGACCAGAAGTAGCCGTCATCGCTTTGTACCCAGCGATGGAAGCACCAATAACGGCAGCGATGCTGCCAATTTCGTCCTCCATCTGAATAAATTTTCCGCCAACTTTGGGCAGCTCAACTGCCATTATCTCAGCTATCTCAGATGAAGGAGTTATGGGGTAGCCCCCAAAAAAACGACACCCCGCAGCTATTGCACCCATTGCGACAGCTGTATTACCCTGCCAAAATCGGATTTCAGGCATCAGATTTCGCCTCCCTAACTGTGACTGCAAAATCAGGACAGATATTTTCACATTGATGACACCCAATGCAATCGTCCAACCTTGTGGGCTCCGCCTTGACTTTTTCGTTAAATTCCAACACTTTTTTAGGACATATGTCTATGCAAAGCCCACACCCCTTACACCAATCTTCGTCAATGCTTACGATAAACTTTGCCAAAGGAGACACCACCCTCCACAGAATCTAATGATTATTTAGAAATTACAAAGTCAATTATGACGATAATGGAAATATCATGCAAATATAAACATGATTTTACTATTGCGAATATTCTGACATAAGAGGACAAGTATGTTTACGATGCAATATTTGCTAAAAACGGGTTGTAACAATTTGGAAACCTACCCCCAGTAGGCCCCCTTTCACGCCTTTGCACAGCGTGTACAATATGTTTCTCAACTGTAAGGTTCTCTCAGATACAGCGCCCTGATTTCCGAAGGACATTTAGCCTCGCTTCTAAACCTGAAGCCGAGTTTTGCCACGTTACTGCCTCGTGTACTGTTGGGCACGAGGCACGCTCCTTCAGGCTTAGCACGGAACCGAACCACGTCATCGCCAATCACAAATATCTGCTCACTTCTCCTCTTTGATATACCATTTATCATCGAGTGAAGCTCTTTCTCCTCAATGACCTTAGGTTCTATTATTTCGATGAAATCATTTCCATTACTTTCAAAGGCTGAGGCATAATATTCATGGCCCCTGGCCCAAATCACAGGAATAACTACAACATTCTTTACGAAAAGAAAATCGCACGCTAAGGCTTTCAGGGAAAGTATCGGGATAACGGGTACTTCCAAACCAAAGGCAAGTGTCATGGCATAAGACAATCCCACACGCACACCGGTAAAATAACCAGGCCCAATGGTGGTAGCCACGGCATCTATATCGGTCAAGGTAAAACCCACGAAGCTTAAAAGTTTCTCCACCAAGCCTGGAAGAAGTGAAGATTGATACCTACCGATATCCAAGGCCATTTCCCCAATTACTCTATCACCCTTTGCGTAACCTACGGCCGTATATCTCGTAGAACAATCGATTCCCAGAATCAAGCAATCCTTGGATTCTAAGCACCCCATGGCGACACCTTCCTATTTAAACGTCTTAATGCTTCGATTGCATTAACCCCCGAAGCCCGCATTTTGACCATTCTATGCTCACTTTTAACTGAATCATCGTCGTATAAAATCATGACATGCCACCACTCTGTTGTAAAGGAAAAATATTCGGGCTTGCCCCATTCAATTATCACTAAATAACCGCTATCTATATACTCTTCAATACCCATCTCCGCTAACTCTGATTCTTTCAAGCGGTAAAGATCAATATGAGCTATTGGCGGATCGGTAGGATATTCATTGATCAATGTAAAGGAAGGACTTCTTACTTCATGCCAATCAAAAGCCGCTGCGATTCCTCTTACTAAGGTCGTCTTGCCCGTTCCGAGCTCGCCATCGAGGTAAATGACCAATCCAGGAAATGCGACAGATCCCATTTCCTTTCCAAGATGCAGCATCATCTTAGGAGATCTAACAACGTAAGAGTAAGGGAAAACCATGAGCAATTACACCACCAATCATCTTTTTCTCAGGCCAAACAGCAAAACGATACCTAAAAGCCCGAACAATATCACAATAACGTAGAAAGGAAGAGAAAAGCGAGGGCTTTGAAATTTAGACCACATGAAAAAAAGCCCTATAAAAGCGAGCGATAGAACTGTAATTTTAAAGCCGCGTAAGCGCGTCCTTTCCGTCTTTTTCAATTCCTCTTCCCAGTCTACCCTTTTTCTTGGCATACCGAATATCTCCTATTACATTCCTAATTTCATCAGCAATTTCCCTCGACAATACTCCATCAAGGCCTTTTTTTAATTCCAATTCTTCCCCAGCCTTTGCGTGCAACCATACAGCCAGGCTCGCCCCATCCACTAAATTAGGACCCGAGGCCAAGAAAGTCCCAATGACACCACTTAACACATCGCCTGATCCAGGGACAGAAAGGGCGGGACTTCCAGCATCGCAAATTCGAAACTGGGATCCGTCGCTAATAATACTGCGAAACCCTTTCAGCACGGAGGGACCAAATCCCAGTGAAAGCTTTTGTATTGCCTCTAAGCGATTCTCCCGAACCCACGCTGGTTCACAGCCCAATAACCTAGCTGCCTCCCCCTCATGCGGAGTTAAGACTACATCGTTTCTTCTTCTCAATGTCGACGAAGCGACCGAAAGGGCATATAATGCATCAGCATCATAAACCATCATTTTTGGCCATTTTTCCCAAAGTTTTAAAGCTAGTTCAATTGTCTCGCTTTCTCGGCCCACGCCTGGGCCCACTATTAAAACATCTATCTTCTCCTTGAGAGGGAGCAACACATCAAGTGCTCCCGCAGACAATGTCCTTCTATCGGTCCTTACGGGAAGGCAAATAGCTTCGGGGATAAATTGGCCAGATTGTGCATAAACATCTTCAGGAAGAATTATATACACTACGCCCGCTCCAGCTCTTAATGCGCCCAGGGCAGAAAGCATTGGCGCTCCCCTATAAAGATCAGACCCTCCCAGAATGGCTACACAGCCTCTATTGCCTTTATGCAAGCCTAAGGGCCTATCAGGCAAGACATCAAGTGAGGACTCTTTGTCCCACAAAAAACAGTTCGTCTCAAACGTCAACGCCCCTAACATGGGATGTACGCCTATATCAGCCAGTAAAACCCTTCCAGAGTAAAAGGCGCCAGGAGCTATATAAAGTCCCAATTTATAAACATGCATCGTTATAGTCACATCAGCCATTACCGCCGCACCTGGAACACACCCGGTCGAAGACTCAACCCCGCTCGGGACATCCACAGAAACCACGAAAGAGGCTTTGCGCAACGCTTTGATCAACCTTGCAATTTCGCCTTCCGGAACCCCCTTAAAACCCACCCCCAAGAGCGCATCTACACATATATCGGCTTCTTTTATTTCATTTACAAGCTGCGAGTCGGAAAGTTCATCGGAAAAGGCAATTTTGCCTCCAACTTTCATGAAAGCATTCGCGTTGGTGAAAGCGTCTCCTTTATACCGTTCAAGCATAGACACCGAACTGATCAACTTGACGTCTAGGCCTTTGTTAAGGAGATGTCGCCCTGCCACAAAGCCATCTCCACCGTTATTCCCAGGGCCCGAAAATATTAAAACCCTTCCTTTTCCTCCTTTTTCTTGGGCTAAAAATTGTGATACGTACGATGCAACGGTTCTGCCGGCATTTTCCATCAAAACAAGTCCAGGCAGAGAAAACTCGTCCATAATCCATCTGTCGATCTTTTTTGCTATCTCGGCGGTATAAAGTGGAATCATCCTCATGCCTCCAATATCACAAAAGCTATAGCCATATTATTTTCGTGACTAATCGAGAGCCAAACTTTACTTATCCCTCTATCTTCCAGTATTTTAGCCAATTTATCGTTAAAACAGAATCGCGGATCGCCTTCCTCGTTGTGAACAACCCAGGCATTTTTTAACCCCATGCGCCACAGGCCCAGCGTCAAGGCTTTAGAGAGAGCCTCCCTAGCTGCATAAAAACCAGCGAGGTGCTGTTCGGGACGGGCTTTGGAAAAGGCAAATGCTATTTCGGTCTCCACAAATATCTTTTCTAGAAACCTTTTTGATTTCATTCGAACACTTATCCTGGGTATGTTGCACAAATCCACCCCGATCCCTTTTATCACTACATTACCAACTCTCTTTCCGTAAACTTATAAAAAAGGGAGTCCAGCATTTTGACCAGACTCCCTGTATGACCTTTTGGTGGGTGGTGCAGGACTCGAACCTGCGACCTCTTCCGCGTCAAGGAAGCGTTCTCCCTCTGAACTAACCACCCTTGGGACAAAAAGTACATGAACTTAAATTGTCAACATGAGATAAATGCTGCTTCGACCATTGAGACTAACTCGCTCAAAAACACCGAGGCGCAAGCTCAATCTTAACGTCAACCGTGCAACTGCCAGTTAAACTTTATCAAACCCAATCAGCGTTGTCAACATAGCTTGCCGATGGTCTTGTAAATAGGAGCGATCTCGTGCTTCGTCGGAGTCTTCGGATCATAAATTTCTTTCAACCTTTTCCAGTCCCTCGATCACCCGCCCCTCAATTTCTTTCAGAAGATCCTTTAAATCGGCCCCTAGATCGTCACAGAACTTTTGATCCTTGATGCCTCCTAAGTTTATCCTCACATTGTAGGCAGCTGCTTTTGCAGCACTAGAAGAAAGCAGCAGAGCTGTACCACTATCAGTAATTGCATTGACGTTCCCTTTCTCAACTACAAGCACAGCTTGCTTTGAAAGTTCAAGACAGGCTCTCAGCGTCTCCATCGGCACAAGTGCAGCCTTTTTAAGGGCTTCCTGCATGGCAACGCTTCTTTTGGCCTTATCTTCATCTGTATCTTTTGGGAGGCGCATGGCCTGCATGAACTCATTGAAGGCCAATACGTCTTCGTCCATCAAAGCAAGAAATTCATCGCGTAACTTGTCAGCCTTTTCTGCCAATTCCTCCATCAATACCCATTCTTCTTTGTATTTTTCCTTTCCCATAGTAAGCCTCGCCACCATGGAAACTAAGGCTGCTCCTAAAGCTCCGCCCAGGGCTGCTACGCTTCCTCCTCCCGGTGCCGGAGAATCTGAGGCTAACTCCCTTAAAAATTGTTCAATGGTCATTTCCATCATAGACATGTTCCCACCCCCAACGAAACCTCTTGGCCCATTTTATATACTTCCTTTACATTAAACCATCCTAAGTGATAGGCAATGACACCTGGTGTTTCACCTTCTAATACCACGAAGTCCGCTTTTTTACCCTTTTCAAGGCTTCCAACAAGGGAAGCCATACCTATTGCATAAGCGGCGTTAATTGTCGAAGCTACAAATGCTTCTTCTACCGATAAACCCATGCCCAAGACGGCGAGCCTAAAGACGACCTCCATTGATTCGCAATAACAAGAACCGGGATTACAATCAGTGGCCAAAGCTACTGGAACACCTAATTCAATCATTTTTTTCGCAGGGGCATAAGGCTTTCTTAAACTAAGAGCCGTTGCCGGCAAAAGCACAGCAGTCACGTTGCTCTCTGCCATGGCCTTTAATCCCTCATCGTTTGCTGCTAGTAAGTGTTCAGCTGAATCTACCTTTAATTCAGCTGCAAGCTTAGCACCGCCTAGATCGCATACTTCGTCAGCATGAAGTTTTAAACCCAATCCGTGATCTTTAGCTGCGCTTAAGATCCTTCTCGTATCTTCAATTGAAAAAACACCTTCCTCGCAAAAGACATCACAATATTTGGCAAGTTTTTTTGCCGCAACGTGAGGTATCATTTTCTCGATTATAAGATCCGCGTAAGCTTGAGGGTCGTTCTTGTATTCTCGGGGAATGGCGTGAGCTCCCATAAAAGTAGGAACTACATCAAGTGGTTTACCGTTCAATTGATTTATGACCTCTAACATCTTCACTTCATGTTCCAAAGATAGTCCATAACCACTTTTTATCTCAATCGTCGTAACGCCGCTTTTTAAGGCCCTCATGAGGATCTTTTTGGTATTGCTGTAAAGTTCTTCCTTGCTAGCCGACCTTACGTTATCAACAGTAGAAAGGATTCCACCGCCCTTTTCAAGGATTTCAAGATAGGTAGCACCTTGAAGACGCATTATAAATTCCTTTTCCCGTGTTCCTATAAAACAAGCATGCGTATGAGGATCAATGAACCCAGGAATTACACATCTGCCACCCAGGTCTATTTCCTCGGCTTTCTTTGGAGCACGCTTCATGACGTCAGATTCTCGGCCTATATCAACGATATAGCCTTCCTTGGTTGCTATCGCCCCATCTTCTATAACTAAAACACGCCCCATCTCCTCGCCTTTTAATGGTCTGCCCTTGTCAATAGGTGTATATATACGTGCATTTCTAAAAATTTTAGTCATGACTCTTAATCCCTTCCTAAAAGATCTAAGAGCCTCAGCTCTATGACTTGATCTGGATCAAATCCGGCTATTTGCATGTAATAAGAAGCGCTATCAAGCAAAGCAGCAGCCGGAACTATTCCATATACCTCAGTCTCGGCCACTAAAACACCCCAACGTTTTGCCTCTGCCTTGATTAACTCCAAAACGCGATACATTGCATTTTTCTCAAAGTCCACGATGTTCATGCTCACTTGCGTCATGCCCTTTTCCCTTAGCTCGAGCCCAATGGCCTTGACTGCGGAAAATCCACCGCTTGAAGCTCTGATAGCTTTGGCGATGGCCTTTGCCACACTTACGTTTTTAGTATGCAGATTAACGTTGAAGGCGATCAAAAACTTCCTTGCCCCAATTACTGTAGCCCCGGCGGTCGGGTGCAATTCGGGTGCACCAATGTCTGGATGCCTTTCCGGTTTTGTTATTTCTTTTTTTAGGGCTTCATATTGTCCCCTTCTTATCACTTCCAAATTGCGTCTATCGGCCCTTAAAGCCGATTCCTCGTAAAAGTACACCGGCACTCCCGTTTCCTTGTGAAATAAATCAGCAAATTTTCGAGAAAACTCCACGCATTCTTCCATGGAGATATTCCTCAAAGGTACAAAGGGGATTACATCTATCACACCTATCCTTGGGTGAGCACCTTGATGGTTGTTTAGATTTATGTTTTCTATGGCAATCTTAGCAGATTTTATCAATGCCTTCTCTAGTGCTTCAGGCTCCCCCACCAAACTAACTACTAAACGGTTGTGATCAGGATCAGCCCTATAATCCAGCAAATAGCAACCTTTTACATCTTTAAATGGCCTTACAATGGCCTCTATTACATCAGTGCGCCTGCCTTCGCTGTAATTAGGAACACATTCTATTAACTTGACCATAAGTTACAATACCTCCTGTGACAGTTATTTTCGCTATTTATGACAAGCCTACTTGCAGTTTTCAAGCGCCATTTATGTTTAATCCAGTTCACCTATTTCCTCTTCAACTGCCTTTATGATTTCACCGCTTTCTACGAGACTCATTGCTTCCTCTATCAAGGGAGCCATGAAGACATCTTCTTCTAAAAAGGGAACCTTTTTTCTGATGAGCCTGTAGGCTCCATAAACGCCTTTGCCGGGTTTAAGG
>JAAYTM010000067.1 GCA_012518015.1 Synergistaceae bacterium | reverse complement strand
TTTTTATGTCAAACAAATTAAAATATGTAAAAATTTTAACTTTACTATTTATGGGTATTTTTGCAGTAATTAGCGGATATGACTTTTACATTCACAGGCATTTTAAAGAGCCTGTTGTTCCCTCGTCGGCTTTAACAGAAGTTAGGCATTTGTCCGATTATGAACCATCTCTTAAAGGTACCGTTAATGATAGCAACATATATGTATTTGATAGTGGTATTCCTGGGGGTACCGCTTTACTTATAGGCGGCACTCATCCTGAGGAGCCTGCAGCAAATCTCACAGCTCTTCTCGTGGCGGAAAATGTCAGGATAGAAAGAGGGCGTTTATTCGTGATAATCAGGGCGAACAGAAGCGCCTCAACATGCACGAGGATGGGGGAAGCCTATCCGGCATTTTATCGCATTAAGACCCCTTGGGGGACTAAAGTTTTTCGCATGGGGGACAGATCTTCTAATCCTCTTGATTCTTGGCCGGATCCCGAGGTGTATATTCATTATCCCACGAGGCAAATGTTGGCTTACATGGATTTTAGAAATCTCAACAGATGTTGGCCCGGGAGGAGCAATAGCGCCATAACCGAACGTACTACGTGGGCCATGATGGAGCTTATTCGCAAGGAGCATATAGACATAGTAGTCGACCTTCATGAAGCCGAATTAGAATATCCCGTTATCAATACTATAGTGACGCATGAAAAAGGGGAAGCGGTAGCTGCCATGACATCGATGACCCTCACGGCGGAGCTTTTTGATGTGCCCTTAAGTATGGAGTTTTCTCCAAAGGCACTTAGAGGATTATCGCACAGAGAGATCGGAGACCACTCGGATGCTATGTCTTTGCTTTTGGAATCAGCGGAGCCGATGCTCGACCGAATAAGAGGAATTACCGACGAGTACTTGCTCATGACCGGTAAAGACGAGTTTGTCATGAAGGCTGGAGAACATGGATTGCTTTATTCTCCCATAGACGAGCGTGGATGGCCGATTGATGTACGAGTTGGACGCCATTCATCAACTTTTCAAACAATGTTACAATTCTTCTCATCAATGTATCCAGATAACCAGATAATCATTTCAGGGATACCGGGCTATAAAGAAATTATTGCAAATTCGCTGGGAACTTATCTCCACAATCCTCAGGAAGCAAAGGAAGATAATGTTTACTACGATTAGTTAAAGGGGGGGGTGGGTTACGTCATTTAACTGACAAGAATGTTTGCCTCTACATTTGATGGGCAACTGGTAGCAAGGCAAAAGGAGGAGGTAAAAATGAGCAAGAGATGGGCGAGAATATTAGCAGTATCTATACTAGCTGTTTTCTTATTTAACTCAATGGGTTCAGCTTGCACTACTATTTTGGTGGGCAAAAAAGCATCTGTAGATGGATCGGTTATGGTAACGCATACCTGTGACGGCTGGTATGACAATAGGGTGAGGGTGATCCCCGGAGGGAATCATCCTGAAGGGGAGATGGTACCTGTTTACAAAGAGATTTGTCATGGTACAAGACCTGATCTGCCGCTGGTAAAAGTTGGTGAAATTCCTCAAGTTAAAGAAACCTACACTTATTTCCATGTAGCATATCCCTTTATGAACGAACATCAGGTAATAATGGGCGAGGCAACGTGGACGGGGCGAGACGAAAACTATTGTCCGAATGGGTGGATGATGATAGAGCAACTTCAGGTCTTTGGACTTCAACGGGCTAAGACGGCTCGAGAGGCTATCAAAGTCATGACAGGGCTTGCAGAAAAATATGGATACGGCGATGGGGGCGAAACCCTTCTAGTGATCGATAAAAACGAAGGCTGGATATTCGATATATGCGGCCCGGGTCCTCTTTGGACTCCTGAAAGCAGGAAACCGGGAGCTATCTGGGTTGCACAGCGTGTCCCCGACGATTGTATTACCGTCGTTGCGAACCGCACAAGAATAGGGACAATTGACTGGGATGACAAGGAAAACTTTATGTATTCTTCAAATATAAAAAGCTTTGCTCAAGAGATGGGATGGTGGAAGCCTGGAGAGCCCTTCGTTTTCCACAAAATCTATAATCCTGAACCATACGGAACTCCTTACTATCAACAACGCAGGGAATGGAGAGTTTTAAGTTTATTAGCTCCCTCTTTGAAATTGAAAGAGAATGCCGCAGAAATGTATCCTCTTATGGTTAAGCCGGACAAAAAGGTATCCGTCAAGGACCTTATCAAAATAAATCGAGACTACCATGAGGGAACGCGTTTTGATCTCACAAAGGGGCTTGCAGCAGGACCTTTCGGTACACCAAACCGATA
>JAAYTM010000066.1 GCA_012518015.1 Synergistaceae bacterium | reverse complement strand
ATGACGATCTTATGGAGGGACGGCGCAAGCGCTATCCCTCCATAAGATTTCGGTGATCATTTTCTGACGATAATGGCTCGCTGTGTGCCCCAACATCTTCTCGATCGCGATGGTTATTGTTGAATTTCGTGGTAAACTCTGGTGTGTATGCCAAAATTTTTAAGAATTTGATTAATATGAAAGGTGATTTTAATATTGAATGCATAAACATGGTTGGGTTAGAGCGGCTTGGCATAGCAAGAGGGTGGGGACAAGAATTTTATGAGTTAAAAGGAGGAATATCAATGGAGACCATCACAGCTCTACTGGTTATTGCTATTGTGTATGCGATTGGCGATTATGTCTCTCAGAAGACAAAGGCGATTTTTTCCATGTTATTTGTTTCAGGAATCATTTTTATGGTTGGTTTTTGGTTTGGTGTTCCCAAGACCTTATTTGAGGATGCCGCTATTGTTAAACTCTCTTTGGCGTTAATCCCCACGCTTATGGTGCATATGGGCACATTGATGAGGCTTAAAGATTTGCAGGAAGAGTGGAAGACAGTGATTATAGCCTTAAGCGCTATTATCGCTGCGGGGATTGTCCTTTTCCTGATAGGTTCACCCCTCATTGGCAAAGAATTTGCAGTGCCAGCTGCGGGTCCCATCTCGGGCGGGGTTGTAGCGACCCTCATCATGAGTGAGGCAGCTAAGGCTAAGGGCTTGGAGACGGTCTTGGTTTTTCTTACGCTTCTTTTGGTGCTTCAGAACTTCGTTGGTTTGCCGATAGCTTCGATTTGTTTATCGCGGGAGGGACACCGCCTTCGCGATGCTTATCGAAGCGGAGGTGTTCTTAAAGATGACCAATCCTCGAAATTAGAGGCTAATCTCGGAAAAAATGAGCGAAAATGGAAATTTATTCCGGAAACCCCAAAGGAGTTGCAAACGCCATTCATCTTGATAATGAAGACTATGCTTGTGGGGTGGCTTGCCGTGGTAGCGACTACCCTTTTGGGCGGTGTCATCGATAAATTTGTGATGGCATTGATATTTGGTATCATATTTTACGAGATAGGATTTCTTGAACCAAAGATCTTGACTAGGGCAAATTCGGAGGGCTTTACCCTTTTTGCTTTGTTGGTGCCCATTTTCATGAACTTAAATAAGGCAACGCCGGGCATGGTAATCTCTCTCATAGTTCCCATCGTTTTATCCTTTGCCATAGCTGTGGTGGGAATTGCCATCTCATCGGTAATTTTGTCCAGAATTTTCAAGTATTCATGGGAGATGAGCCTCGCCATAGGTGTCTGTTGCTTGTTCGGTTTCCCTGGGACGTTTATAGTGTCTCAGGAAGTGGCAAATGCTGTGGGCGAGACCCCTGAAGAAAAGGAGTTTGTGCTCACTAAGATACTGCCCAAGATGTTGGTTTCCGGTTTTACGACAGTTACTATCGCTTCAGTTTTCCTGGCTGGATTCCTAGTGAAATTGTTGTAATTTTTTCAAGGAGCGTGATTTTTTTGAAACTTGAAGAAATCGTTGAGCTTGCTGAAGAGCTTGAGGAGAAAGTCATAAAATTTCGCCGTGATTTCCACGCCCACCCCGAGCTTTCCTGGAAAGAGGAGAGGACGTCTAAAGTCATAGAGCAGGTCTTGAAAGAGTTGGGGTTTGAAAACGTGCGTCGCGGTTTCGGTGGGACGGAGTCTGGCGTTGTTGGAGATATAGCTGGAAGAAAAGAAGTTCCCCTGATAGCATTAAGGGCGGACATCGATGCTTTGCCAATCGAAGAGGAGGCAGACGTGCCTTGGAGGTCCATAAATAAAGGCGTCATGCACGCTTGCGGACACGACGCTCACGCGGCGATACTTTTAGGGGTTGCCCACATGCTTGCTTTGTTAAAAGATAAACTTCCCTGTAAAGTGCGCTTGATCTTCCAACCGGCAGAAGAGTCAGGCGTTCGGTCTGGCGCTCGCCAGCTTATCGAGGAAGGCGCTTTGGACGGTGTGGAAGCCATTTGGGGCCTTCACGTGTGGAGTTCGCTTCCGGCGGGTAAAATTGGCTACAGATCCGGTCCAACTATGGCCTCCGCAGACATATGGGGGGTAGAGATAAAAGGTAAAGGAGGTCACGGTTCAAGGCCCCACGAAGCGATAGATCCTACCATAGCGGCGGCAAGTATAGTATTGTCGCTACAGACTATAATAAGCCGAGAGCTGGACCCGCAAGAAACGGCGGTCTTAAGCATCGGCAGGCTGGAGAGCGGAAGCGCCCCCAACGTCATTCCCGAAAAAGCGCTAATTCAAGGCAACATTCGCACGACTAATTCAATTGTGCGTGACGAATTGCCCGGAAGTATAGAACGAATCGCAAAGGGAATAGGTAGCGCTTTGAGGTGTGAAGTTAAAACCAACTTTATTCCCGTCTATCCTGTCACCGTAAACGACCCTGACATGGTTGAGACCTTGAAAAAAGTTGCATCAGCCATGTTTGGCGATCAATCCCTGACAGAAATGCCCATAGTGATGGGTTCAGAGGATTTTAGCTTCTATCAACAGAAAGTACCGGGAGTCATTTTTTTCTTAGGGATGGCAGATTCTCAAAAAGGCACCGATGCCGAACACCATAACCCAACGTTTAAGACCAACGATGGGGTGCTAAAAAAAGGTGTGGCGCTTTTAACGGCCCTTGTGATGGAGTCCAAAGGAGAGGAATAGTTAATGATGAGAAAAATGCCAAAGGTTTTGGCGACAAGTCGCATCCCGGAAGAAGGGTTGCGCATGTTGGAGGAGCATTGTGATGTCAAGGTGTTCGACTACGAAGGGGTTTTCCCGAGAGATGTGCTTTTAAAGGAAGTCAATGGAGTGAATGCCATCGTCTGCCTGCTTGCCGATAAAATCGATGGCGAAGTGATGGACGCGGCAGGCCCGCAGCTTAAGATCATTGCCAATTATGCCGTCGGATTTGACAATATCGACGTTGATGCAGCCACAAAGCGCGGTATCATGGTGACTAACACGCCCGGCGTGCTCACGGATACTACGGCCGATCTGGCGTGGGCTCTGCTTTTGGCGACAGCCCGCAGAGTCGTGGAAGGCGATAAATTCTTGCGCCAGGGAAAGTTTAAGGGATGGAAGCCTATGCTTCTTTTGGGCACGGACGTCTATCACGCAACGCTTGGCATCATTGGCTTTGGAAACATTGGCAGAGCGGTAGCGCGCAGGGCAATGGGGTTTGACATGAAAGTCATCTACTATAGCTCTCATAAAGCCACCGCAGAATTGGAAAAGAAGTTAAACGCCGAATACAGGCCGCTCGATGATCTGCTTAAAGAGGCGGACTTCGTATCGATCCACGTACCGCTTACAAAGGAAACCAGACATCTGATCGGCGAGCGAGAGCTAAAGATGATGAAAAAGGAAGCCTACCTCATAAACACTGCGAGGGGACCTATCGTTGACGAAAAGGCTTTGGCGAAGGCCCTGAAAGAAGGCTGGATCAGGGGAGCCGGCCTTGATGTCTTTGAACGTGAACCCGAGGTCGAGCCCGAGCTTCTTGAACTTGATAACGCGGTCTTGCTGCCTCATCTTGGCTCGGCTTCATACGCCACGCGCGCCAAAATGGCCACCATGGTGGCAGAAAACGCCCTCAAAGCGCTGAAAGGAGAAGTGCCTCCTAACCTGGTCAACCCCGAAGTGATAATGGGTAGGTGAAAGAAACCTAGGTCTCAAAAGACAAAAAAGAGCGTACTTCCTGAAGTTGGTCAAAAAGTTAATGACACTGCACTCCGACAGTAATTATTGCAATGTAAACGTTTTGGCATTGACACCAAGCTGTACCGGATATATAATCTCTTCGCTTGGATTTGACTGAAAAGGACTTGAAAAACGGGGAGATTTTTATGTCCAAGGAATACGAGGATTTACTGAAATCGCGAGTAGATTGGAATGTACTTTTTGACCTTTACGGAGGACTTTTGACGGAAAAACAAAGAAAGGCCATCGAGCTTTATGATATGGCCGATTGGTCTTTGTCCGAAGTTGCCGGTGTCTTACAGATAAGTCGCCAAGGAGTTTTTGAACTCCTTCAACGAGCCAGGAAGCGGCTTATTGAAATAGAAGAGGTGGTAGGCTATAAGCGTACCTTAGAGGCACTTGGGGAATATAAAAGAAATGTAGAAAAACTATTGAATCAACGTGATAATGAACTTTCCGAAGAATTCAAATCCAAAATGTCAGAGTTGCTTTCGGATTTAGGAAAGATGGGTGATCAGGATGTTTGATTCCTTAAAAGAACGATTAGAAGGAATTTTTTCTAAACTTAGAAGCAAGGGCAGGCTCACAGAAGAAGATATCAGTGACGCTTTGCGTGAGGTAAGAAGAGCGTTGCTGGAGGCCGATGTTAACTATAAGATAGCAAAGGACCTAGTTGAGCGAATTAAAGATCGTTGTCTTGGTCAAGAAGTTCTATCTTCTATCATGCCTGCTCAGCAAGTTTATGCCGTCGTATACGAGGAGCTTTGCAACCTCATGGGAGGTAAGAGGGAAAGATTGAACTTTGCTCCCAAACCACCATCAATATTTACGCTCGTGGGATTGCAGGGTTCTGGTAAGACGACTACTGCAGTAAAGCTTGCCTTAAGGATATCGGATAGCCATAAACCCATGGTCGTTGCCTGCGATTTACGTCGTCCTGCTGCGGTAAAACAGCTTAAAGTCTTAGCCGAAAAGGCGGGTGTTCCATTTTTTGGTCCCGAAGAAGCCGGCTCCAATAACGTATTGGATGTTGCTAAAAGAGCCTTGACATATGCAGATTCTCGCCTCATTGACGTAATTATCTTCGACACGGCGGGGCGTTTGCATGTCGATGACGATCTCATGTCGGAACTAGAACGGATGCATAAGTTATTAAACCCACAAGAGGTCTTGCTCGTTGTAGACGCCATGACTGGACAAGAAGGCGTCAATGTGGCACAAGCCTTTCAAGAAAAGGCGGGTATTACGGGAGTGATATTAACTAAGCTGGATGGAGATGCCCGGGGAGGTGCGGCTCTTGCCGTTAAAGCTGCGACTGGAGTTCCTATCAAGCTCGTGGGAGTTGGCGAGCACCTCGAAGACTTAGAAGAGTTTGACGCTGCAAGGATGGCGCAACGCATACTTGGCATGGGCGACATGGAAGGGTTGCTCGAGAAAATACAAAAATCTAGCGACGTCGAAGAAATTGAGCGGGTTCAAAAAAGCCTCAAGGATGATAAGTTTACCCTTGAGGATTTACTAGTACAACTAAGACAAATTCAAAAACTCGGTCCACTTGACAAAGTAATGGACATGCTTCCCCTTCCCGGAAAGGTTAAATCTCAAGTCTCTGATGTAGATTTCAGGCGCATTAAACACGTTGAGGCTATTATTCTTTCGATGACGCCGGAAGAGAGAAAAAGGCCGGAGATAATAAAGGGCAGCAGAAAGCGCCGAATTGCCAGTGGTTCTGGCACAAATGTCCAAATGGTCAATCAGGTATTGAGGCAATATCAACAAATGAAAGAAATATTTAAACGCTTTGGTAAGGGTAAGGGCAAATTAAGAGGCCTAAAGATTCCCAAAGGATTATTTTAGGAGGTGCAGTGTGTATGGTGGTTAGGATCAGATTAGCACGTCATGGACGCAAAAAGAGGCCCTTTTATCGTTTGGTGGTTGCTGACTCTCGTTCTCCTCGGGACGGGAAGTTCATTGAGATGATAGGCACTTACAACCCGCTAACGGATCCGGCAGAGGTGAAAGTCAACGAAGAAAGGGCCATTTATTGGTTAAAAGTTGGGGCTCAACCTTCGGATACAGCCAGGTCATTGTTGAGAAAGGCTGGTGTGTGGGATAAGTTTGTGGAGAGCAAGAAGGCTTGATGCACATGGTGGACTATGCGGACTTAGTTAAAACTATAGTGATGCAGCTGGTAACTAAACCTGAAGACGTAGAAGTAAGGCAAGATTCAGAGGATGGCAAGATCAAAGTATCTATCAAAGTTAATCCTGAGGATATGGGCCGTGTCATAGGCAAGGCAGGATCGACCATTAGATCTATACGAGTGATTGCCAAGGCAGCTTCAATTAAGTCTAAAGAAAAAATAGATGTAATAGTTGAAGAATGAAAAAGCCCAAAGAGGTGGGTGATTTAATGAGTGTAAAAGAGTTGGTCACCATAGGGCGGATTGTAGGCGCTCACGGAATTAAGGGGGAGTTCCGCCTTCTGCCATTGACCGATTTTCCGGATCGTTTTAACGGTATGGATCACCTTGATGTTTATCGCCCTAACGGTTCCTTTTGGTGCCGACTCACGATCAATTCTTTAAGGGAGCACGTAGGTAAAAAGCAGTTTATTGTCGGTGTCGACGAAATTGTCGACAGAGAGGGGGCTGAAAGCCTGCGTGGCGGCCTTATAATGATAACCCGAGAGGAAAGAGTTGAACTCCCTGAGGGATGTTATTGGCTGGATGATTTGCTCGGGCTCGTAGTTGTTGATGTTGAGAGTGGAGACCCTTTGGGCACGCTCGTTGAAATTATGCCAACGGGCAGCAACGATGTTTATGTAGTGGAGGCGCAAGACGGTAAAAAACGCATGCTCCCAGCCATATCGGAAGTTATCAAGGAAATAAATCTGGAAGAAGGTTTAGTAAAAGTGCACTTGATGGAAGGATTGTGGGAGTAGTGCGCTTTTCCGTAGTGACTGCCTTTCCAGAGTATTTTCATGCTTTCTTAAATACGAGCATAGTTGGGAAGGCCATTAAAGAGGGCAAGATAGAAGTAGAGATCGTAAATTTGAGAGATTTCGCACAAAACAGCTATGGTCAAATAGACGATTATTCTTATGGTGGCGGCGGAATGGTCATTATGCCCGAACCTTTATATAAAGCCTTAGAAAGCATTAAGTCGGACAAGGCTTACGTAGTATATCCTTCGCCGCAAGGCGTCATTCTTACGCAAGATGTGGTAGAAGCATTGGCTGCTAAAGATCATGTCATTCTAATATGCGGTCACTACGAAGGAATTGATGAACGCTTCGTAGAAAAGTGTGTGGACCTTGAAATATCAATAGGGGATTACGTGCTAACCGGTGGAGAACTTCCCGCAATGGTCATCATCGATGCCGTTTCAAGGTTAATACCCGGTGTTGTTGGGAAAAAGGAAGCAGTCCTGGAGGATTCTTTTTATAAAGGCATGTTGGACTATCCGCACTACACCAGGCCTGCGGAGTGGAATGGCATTCAAGTTCCCGAAGAACTAACTTCGGGAGACCATGAAAGGACGGCAAGGTGGCGCATGAGACAAGCTGCTTTAAGGACGCTAAGTCGTCGTCCGGACCTTTTGTCCAGAGCAGGCATAAGGCCATACTTGAGTCAGGGTATTTACGTTATGTTGGTTCATCATCCAGTGCTGAATAAAAATGATGAAGTAGTAACTTCGGCAGTAACCGGTCTTGACCTTCACGATATAAGCAGGAGTTGTATGACTTATGGTGTAGACAAATTTTTGGTAATTACCCCGCTTAAATCGCAGCGTGATATGATACATAAAATTACAGCTCATTGGGAAAGGGCTTCTAAAGAAGGACTTAATCCCATGAGGTCCGAAGCCTTGAATTTAGTTAAAACCTTTAATTCTATTGAATTTGCCATAATGTGGATAAAGCGGCGGGAGAAGGAAAAGCCCTTTATAGTTGCGACTACAGCGAAAAAAAGAAAGGGCGCAATACCATGGCTCGAACTAAAAAGGACCATCTTGGAACAAGACGCCCCTTTGTGCCTAGTTTTTGGCACAAGTTGGGGTCTTGCAGATGAAATTTTTAATCAAGTTGATGCAGTCTTAGATCCTATATTAGGCGGATATGGAGAGTACAATCATTTATCCGTTCGAAGCGCAGTGGCGGTTGCGCTAGATCGCCTCTTCGGATCGAGGTAAAGTTTTAAAGTAAGGGAGGAAAACGGGATGGACCCAAGGATTGATTTAATTGAAAAAAAATATCAAAAGCGAGAATTGCCAGATTTTAGGCCCGGAGATACCGTTAAGGTTCATGTAAAAGTAAGAGAAGCTGGCAAAGAGAGGATTCAGGTATTTGAGGGAGTCGTTATAGCAAGGAAAAAAGGCGGCTTGAGGGAAACCTTTACGGTTAGAAAAGTTTCCGGCGGAATTGGTGTCGAGAGGATATTTCCTGTCTATTGCCCTAACGTGGAAAAAGTAGAGATCGTGCGCCACGGAAGGGTTAGAAGGGCGAAGCTGTATTATTTGAGGAAATTGTCAGGAAAAGCTGCGCGCATCAAAGAACGTCGCAGATAAACGATTCAAATTATACAAAAGAGGACGTGGATTGTGTACTATCCTTGATGTTGCGGTAGCATTAAATAATGTATTGTGTATCTAGCAAAAGAGGCTTGCAGCTGTTAAATCAAACTTGCAAGCCTTTTTTGTGCCTAAAGCACTAAGCCTACTAGGTGAATGTTCGCATATGATATATATGTAATATGCATTGATATAATAGTTTTAACTTCTGTTTTTTGCAGGCAATGGCTTGTTTTTGAAAAGTGTCTAGAAGGGTTAATTTTTTGCTAGGAGAATTACTTGGTGCCTAGAAATAGAAAGGGGGATTTTCATTGAAAAGGATTCTTGTCACTGGCGGAACGGGTCAGATTGGTTCTGAGTTGGTGCCTGCACTGAGGCAAAGATACGGAAATGAAAACGTGGTATGTGGAGGTCACAGGCGAAACCCCGGACAAGACTTGCTTGAAAGCGGACCTTATGAAGTTATTGACGTGGTTGATGCTAATGTATTTGTCGAAGTCGTTAAGAAGTATAAAATAAATACTATATACCACCTTCCTGCCATCCTGTCTGCAAGGGCAGAAGAAAACCCGATGCGAGCATGGGAGGTCAACATTGGAGGCTTGAGAAATGCCCTTGAAATAGCGAGGGAGTTTGAGTGCGCATTATTTGTCCCAAGCTCTATAGCTGCCTTCGGTCCTAATTCCCCAAAATGGAAGACCCCACAGGACACCATACAGCGCCCCAGGACGATGTATGGTGTCACAAAGGTAACGGGTGAGCTTTTGTGCGACTACTATCATTTCAAGTATGGGGTTGATACTCGTGGCGTAAGATATCCGGGTTTAATTTCTTACAAAACCCTGCCCGGAGGAGGTACGACTGACTACGCAGTCGAAATATTCTACGAGGCATTGAAAAATAAAAGATATACCTGTTACTTGAAGGAAGATACTCGACTGGATATGATGTATATGCCCGATGCCTTAAAGGCTGCCATGGAGCTCATGGAAGCTGACCCAAACCATTTGGTTCATCGAAATGCCTTTAACATTACAGCCATGGCTTTCACGCCTAAGGAACTGGCAGAGGAAATCAAAAAACACATTCCGGATTTTAAAATGACTTATCACATAGACCCCGTAAAACAAAAGATAGCAGATTCTTGGCCCGATATGCTCGATGATAGTTGCGCCAGGCAAGAATGGAGTTGGAATCCCGAGTACGATTTACCCATAATGGTAGAGGACATGTTAGAGAAGCTATCGGAAAAACTTGGCGTAAGCTACAAGTGACAATGTGCATTTATTAAGTAAACCCGTACTATTAAAGTATTACAAAGCTGCGGGCAATGTTTTCCAGGCAACTTTACGTTCGAAAGGCGGTTACATTGATGTCATAAATAAAGACGCACCCACATAAGCAGGAGGGAAAGTGGCGCTTATGTGTGTGCGTCTTTTCGAGGAAGGGCTTTTCCTGAAACATATTTTATAACAAACTACACACAAAGACCAGAAGAAGGTTAATGAAATTTTGTTTAAAGGGAAAGAAAGAATGAGGTGCATCCGGGTTTTAAAAAATGTGATACCATTGGAATACTGGTGCCAGTCAGCTAAACTTCTGAAGATGACTTAAAAAATGCCAGTCGCAAGAAAATAAGTATCTCCACCACAACCCTAGGGAGTAGCCTTGTGGCGTATGTCCTTGAGCTTGCATATCTTTTGATCGCAGTTTTTAAAGGCACATGCAAAAATGAACATAATGAAAAATGCTTTTTGAGGAAACCTTTTCATTGAGTTCGCAAAAATATTGTTTATTTTTAGGAGGGATATGACAAATGATTAAAGAAGAAAAGGTGCCTTTGAAAGAAGCTGCAGAGCAGGTTGCAAGAGTTTGCAGAAGATTGGCAATGCTTCATCTTGCCTTTGCCAAGACATTGGTAGCGGAATTTGGCGAGGAAAAAGGCAAACAATTAGTCCTTAAAGCCATAAAGCAATATGGAATTAGCATCGGCGAGGAGGTTAAGGCAAAAGCAAATGCTTTGGGGTTGAGTTTAGAACCCGAAAATTACATCGAGGATCTTCCGCATTTCGGAATGCACGAGAGCATGGAAAAAGTAGAGATCGACCGGGAACCAAGAATGATAGCCCGTGGTTGTGTCATGGGGAAGTATTGGAATGAAATGGGCATGGGAGAGCTTGGAAGGCTATACTGCTTCGTCGATGTTGCAAAATACATGGCCTTTAATCCGGATTATAAATTGGTACACTTAAAAGCACTGCCTGATGGTGATGAATATTGCGAATTTGCCATTAGGCTTACTACCGAACAGGAAAAAAAGGACTTCTTCGATGAAGATAAAGATTGGAGATACATAGATAGATGAATGATAAGCAATTAAGAAGGAATTGAATGTTGCATACGAAAGGACCTCTTTTGCAAAAAGAGAAGAGGGCAAAAAAATTGTTGGAACTGCAGCCGCATTTAAGTGTATTGCTGCAGGTGTCTACAATAAAAGGAACAAGGCGCCTTTACTCTATGCCCTGTGCTTCAAGGAGTTTTCGGTAAGTTCCTCCTGGAAAGATGTTTTCTATACTTTTAGTTGCAGTCTTGGCCCATATAAGGTTTTGTGTCCAGCTTGTCCACTACTATACATGTTCTTTCTCTTTAGATTCTTGTCAAGGATATTTTGAGGATCGCAAGACATAGATACCATTTTACTTTAATTTTAAATGAAGTGGTTCTACGGCTTGACAATGTAAGTTTACTGCAATAATGTGTGGATGAATTTTTGAGGCATTAGACGATTCCAAAGCTGGGAAGGTTGACGTAAATGAAGACTGAAGGATCTTGGAAAGAAGAGCTTGCTGAGTATTGGACAATGCCTGTCGAAGCACTGGCAAATGTATTAGGTGCCAATATAGCGAGAGGACTGTCTGAATCCGAGGCCCTTGAACGTCTGAAATTGGTTGGCCTTAACCGGCTGGATGCTAAAAAACGTTTTTCGGCCTTTTCCATTTTTCTTTCTCAGTTTAAAAGCCCAATTATCATAATCCTCCTCTTTGCAACCGTTGTTTCCGCCGTGGTGCAGAGTTTTGCGGATTCTGCGATAATATTGACCATCGTCTTCCTTAGCGCAGTTTTGGGTTTTTTCGAGGAATATAGTGCTAATAACGCCGTTGAAAAGTTGCAAAGAAGGGTTTCCGTGCAATGTAAAGTGATACGGGAAGGACGGGAACAATTCATCCCTATGGAAGAAATCGTTCCAGGAGATGTCGTTCTCCTTTCTGTGGGCAGCCTTATTCCTGGAGATGGCATAGTCATTGAATCAAACGGCCTTTTTGTCAACCAGGCTATAATAACGGGTGAAGACTTCCCTGCAGAGAAAAAACCGGAAACGACTAATGCCCAGAGCAGCCTTTCCGAACGCAAGAACACGGTGTTCATGGGAACGAGCGTTGCAAACGGCAGTGGTAAGATGTTAGTCATTGCGACAGGGCGGGACACTATTCTTGGGCAAATTGCACATCGGCTCAGGATTCGCCCTTTGACTACGGAGTTTGAACGCGGTATTCAGCATTTAGGGTATTTTCTCTCGGAAATAATGCTCATTTTAGTCCTCGGAATTTTTATCCTAAACGTGGTTTTCAAGAGATCTGTTTTGGATTCGCTCCTTTTTTCGGTCGCATTGGCCGTAGGACTCACACCTCAACTTCTACCCGCGATAATTGTCACGAACTTGTCCAAGGGTTCAAAGCTCATGGGTAAGGCGGGGGTTGTCGTACGTCGCCTTGCGGCCATAGAGAATTTCGGAAGCATGAATGTCCTTTGTATGGATAAGACGGGGACAATTACCAAGGGGACTGTGGAGTTAGAAGGTGCCTACGACGCTGACGGAAAACCTTCTGATTTGGTTTTCAAGGAAGCCTATACCAATGCGAAGTTGCAGGCTGGCTTTGTCAATCCCCTGGATGAGGCCATTGCCTCAGCACGACAGCTAGATATAAGTGATTTTCAGAAGATCGGCGAGGTTCCATATGATTTTGAGCGCAAGCGCCTCACGATAGCTGTTCAGGAAAACTCTGCTACTACAAAAACTTCATATATAATCACGAAAGGTGCACTCGAAAATGTCCTCGAAATCTCATCTTCCATTCATAAAGACGGAAAAATTCTTCCCCTTGATCAGGCTAAGCTTGATGGCATTCTTGCCTTGTATCGCACCTGGAGCGAGCAAGGCTTCCGAGTTATCGGAGTGGCACGAAAAGATTTGGCCCCCGATATCACATGTTCGAAGGAATGCGAAAAGGATATGATCTTCATCGGTTTTCTGCGTTTTTTCGATCCGCCAAAGGAGGGCATAGAAGACGTCTTATTGGAACTTAAAGAATTAGGTGTAAACCTCAAGATCATTACTGGGGACAACAGATTCGTCGCTGCCCATGTCGCCTCTTCCGTTGGTTTAAAGGTGACGAAGATCTTGAGCGGAAAAGATTTGGATGCCTTGAGCGATGAAGCTCTTCTTCGGATGGCTGAAGCGGCTGAAATATTTGCTGAGGTAGATCCTCGCCAAAAACAGCGTATCGTCATTACCCTGAAAAGAATGGGCAACGTAGTGGGTTTTATGGGCGATGGTGTAAATGATGCCCTTGCACTTCACAGCGCAGATGTTGGGATCTCTGTGGACAGTGCGGCCGATGTCGCCAAGGATGCTGCCGATTTCGTCCTCCTTGAGAAAGACCTTAAGGTGCTCAAAGATGGGGTAATCCAGGGAAGACATATTTTTGCCAACACGCTGAAATACGTCTTCATGGCTACCAGTGCAAACTTTGGCAACATGTTCAGTATGGCTGTAGCGTCCATTTTTCTCCCCTTCCTTCCCCTATTGCCCAAACAAATTTTGCTTATCAATTTGCTGACCGACCTTCCGGAGATGACCATCGCTTATGACCGGGTAGACCAAACATATATCAAAGCTCCTCACCGTTGGGATATAGGTTTCATTCGTCGCTTCATGGTTACCTTTGGCCCGTTGAGCTCGATCTTCGATTTTGCTACATTTGGCTTGCTCCTTTTAACTAAAGCTAATCAGGTTTTATTTCGAACAGGTTGGTTCGTGGAGTCTGTACTTTCTGCCGCGACAGTGATATTTGCCCTTCGTACTCGTTTACCCTTCTATCGTAATTCCCCGGCAAAATCTCTACTGTTGGTCTCTATTTGCGTTATGGTTTTTGTCCTTTGGCTCCCCTATTCATCTGTGGGGCCAATTATGGGTTTTGGCCCTCTTCCGCTTTATCTCATTGTGGCCATTTGCGTTATAGTGATGGCTTATTTCTCTTCCGCTGAGCTTATGAAACGTATTTTCTATAGCCATAGGAAGGATTGAGTAGAGAGATAGAAGTTTCCCTTTGGTTTTAAGTGAGGTAACCCGTCTTGACGAATAAAAATATGTTGCGTATAATGCGATTGCAACGCCGAGGTGGTGGAATAGGTAGACACGCACGTTTGAGGGGCGTGTGGGGTTTCCCGTGGGGGTTCAAATCCCCCCCTCGGCACCATGAATTGAAAATAAAGCAACAAAGAGGAGCTTGAGCAAGCTCCTCTTTGTATTGTAGATTACTTATAATTGCATATTGATGGAATGTTTGATAAGACATCCCTGTCATTACTCTCCTTTACTCCTACCTTTTTACTCATCAGAATGAGGCAAGTCACCGGGTCAAGCATTTTCTCTGTCTTAAAAACTCTCGTGGCCTCCACCGAGTTTATAGCATGTGATACTATATTATCAGTCATGATCGACGGAGTTTTTGAGTGAGCAGAGGGGGGGAGGTTTATGTGTCGCTTAATGTGGGTTTAGATCGTCTTTTTAAGCCACGAAACATCGCAATAGTTGGCGCCTCGTCTAACCTGGATAGCATATCGGGCAGGCCTTTAAAGTTGTTAATGCGATATAAATACAAAGGTGGCATTTTCCCGGTCAATCCTAAATATGATTCCCTTCACGGTTTTACTTGTTACCCCGACGTACGTTCGCTCCCAGTGTCTCCTGACGTGGTGATTGTAGGAGTAAGGGCAAGTTTGGTCCCTGGAATTTTAGAGCAATGTGCTGAAAAGAAGGTTCCCTTTGCGGTTATATTCTCCTCAGGATTTGCAGAAGCGGATGATCCCTACTTGCAGGAGAGGATCGTTTCAATAGCTAAAGAAGGAGGCATACGCCTAGTAGGACCGAATTGTCAAGGCCTTGTTAACTTCGTGGATGGAATCCCTTTAAGTTTTACCGCTTCCCTCGATGACGAACCGTTAGAACCGGGAAATATTGCCTACATTTCTCAAAGCGGTGCCTTCGGGTTTGCATCTTTTGCCTTGAGTGTAGACAGCGGCGTTAAATTTCGATATGTTGTGACGACAGGAAATCAAGTAGATCTTGATGCGGTAGATTTTGGGCAGTATATCATCCAAGATGAAGAAGTAAAGCTACTCATACTTTACTTAGAGGGCTTGCAGGACGGACCCAGGTTTCTCGAGCTCGTCAAAAGGGCTCGTGAGAAAGAAATTCCTGTGGCAGTTTTAAAAGTAGGTAAAAGCGATGTTGCAAAGGAAGCGGCAAAAAGTCATACCGCTGCTTTGACTGGAGATAAGGTCGTTTGGGATGCTGTATTTAAACAGTACGGCGTGATTGGCATTTCGGATGTAGAAGACATCATAGATCTCGGACATGTCTTTTCATCTCCCAAAAGGGCTAAGGGTAAAAACGTCGCCATTCTGACCACTTCAGGTGGAGCGGGCATAATCATGACAGATTTGCTTGACGAATATGGCTTGAAAGTTCCCATTTTGAAGCCTGAAACACAAGAAAAGATAAAACCCTATATTCCTTCCTTCGGTTCGTCTTTAAACCCCGTAGATATGACTGCCCAAGTCATCAACGATCCTAAGGGGTTTCCTGGTTGCTTGGATGCCGTACTGGAATGTTCGGATATAGACATGGTGACGGTCATAATATCTATGATAACCGGGGAGTCGGGAAGGCAGATGACGAAAGACCTCATAGCGGCAAATGATCGCACTTATAAGCCTATAAACTGTAGTTGGTTGATCGACCGAAAACATGGAGAGGAGTTCTTGCAGCAACTTAAGGCAGCTGGTGTTCCCCTATTTCAGAGCCTTAGAAGAAGTGCCTTTGCTTTGAGCGCCCTTGGAAAGTGGAATGAAATATTATCTAAATCTACGGTGGAAATTACCGTAAAAGGTGAGCCTTACCTGCCGAAACTTCCATTGATGATGACTGAATATGATGCTAAAAGGCTTTTGGAGCATTGGGGGGTTCCCGTTACTCGAGAACGGTTATGCCTCTCGTTGGAAGAAGTATTGTCAGCCTCTGAGGAGATAGGGTATCCTGTCGTTTTGAAGGTAATGTCCCCAGATATCTTGCATAAGACGGAAGCAGGCGTCATAGCTTTGGGGCTGAGCAGTGAAGAGCAAATACGAAATGCTTACGGCAGAATATTGGAAAATGCCAATAAATATCGTCACGACGCGCGAATACAGGGAGTTTTAGTTCAGGAATTGGTAGATGATGGATTAGAGTGTATGGTTGGGATCAAAAGAGATCCGATATTTGGTCCCATAGTAGTCGTTGGGCTTGGAGGAATATATGTCGAGGTGTTAGGGGATGTGTCCCTGCGCCATGCACCTATTGATGAAACAACGGCTTATGAAATGATCAGAGAACTAAAGGGATTCCCGCTTCTTGCGGGGGCCAGGGGCAGGAAGAAAAAGGATATTGATGCCTTAGCCAGGGTAGTTAGCTTGGTGTCAAAAATTGCGTGTATCGAGTCTGATCTTCTTGAGCTAGATGCAAATCCCGTCTTTGTGTTGGACGAAAATAAAGGAGTCATCGTTGCCGATGCCCTGGTGTTACGCAAAGCGAAGGAGTGATAGCCAATGGTAGTATTGTTAGTGATTTTGGCTTATCTTCTGGGTTCAGCGCCAATGGGTTATTTGGTCGTCAAAATTGTAAGGGGCGAGGACATCAGAAATTATGGATCCGGCAACATTGGTGCGACAAACGTAGGAAGGGTCATGGGAAAAAGGTGGGCCATTGTGGTCGGGATCTTCGATATCGTAAAGGGAGGATTGGCCCTATTGATCGCTAAAATGCTCGGGGTAACTTCTCCTCAAGTTTTGTCCATCATGGGCGTGGTGGCGGTATTGGGACACAACTTTCCAGTATGGTTAAAGTTCAAAGGAGGAAAGGGAGTGGCCACTACCTTTGGAGTTATATTCATGTTTCATCCTCTTGCTTCGATCATTGGGGGAATATTGTGGTATTGCATAATGAAGATAGGTCGCTACGTTTCTTTAGCATCAATGGTTTCCCTAGTTTCCACGCCTTTATGGCTAGTGCTTCTTGGTTCAAACAGGGCTTATATTATGGCATCGTCTTTCTTGGCGATTCTTACCATAATAAGGCACCACGCCAACATAAAAAGACTTCTTACTGGGACCGAGCACAAAGTTGGTGAGCGCGTCGCTTAAAGTCGTCTTAATTCGAAATTAAAAGTTGAATCCGATAGGACCCTTGGGAATGTGAAGGACAAGTCTTTTTAAAGCAAGGAAATTTTTAAATGCTTGTATTTTAAGTATTAGTGTCATTGTTAAAGGGGGTTTTTGTGCTTGCCAATTCTTTACGTTCTTTTGATTGCCTTGTCCCTATCTATGGATGCTTTTTCGGTATGCTTGAGCGTTGGGGCTTGTCGAGGAGGTAATTATTTTGCATCTGCCATAAGGATGGGCAGTGTTTTTGGTTTTTTCCAGTTCGCCATGCCTATTTTGGGCTATTTTTCGGGATGTTGTGTGTTGCGCAAGTTTTCGCCCTATGATCAATGGATGGCCGCCTTAATCCTCATATTTGTTGGCGTAAAAATGATCATTGACTCCCGAAAGGATCGAAAGTGCAATGCGAAAGATCCCACTAGCGGGATTACTTTATTAATGCTCGCAATAGCCACTTCGATAGATGCCTTGTCCGTTGGTATTGGAATGGCCGTTACGAATGTCTCTATAATTTTTTTATCTTCAGTAGCGGGTATTATTACCTCAGGCATGTGTTTATTAGGCGTATATTTTGGCCGAATTTTGGGGTTTCTTTTAGGACCATCTGCCTGTATGTTGGGCGGGTTGGTCATATGTGCCATAGGTTTGAAAATGTTGTTTATATGAATTTGTAAATGTTCTTTATTGATGAAGCATGTCTAAGATTTTAACTCACGTTAGGATGAGGATCGCTCGTGTCAACATACAACCAGCCCTTGGCCTGTTTTTCCAAGACACAGAGGCCTTAATATTATGTTCGGCATTCCTAACATAATCCTTGACATATCTTGACCATTATGCATATAATGTTTTTTGGTCATGGTAATAGTTGCAAGATAGGGGTGCTGTGGTATGGGAAGTCTTACTGAGAAAATAGAAAAATATATTCGTAATCAACTTGAAGCGAATACCGATGATGAAATTATCTTGCGGCGAAAGGAGCTAGCTAGCTTTTTTGGATGCGTGCCCAGTCAGATTAACTACGTGTTGCAAAGCAGGTTTACGCCTGAAAGAGGCTTTATCGTTGAAAGTCAACGAGGGGGGCACGGCTACATTCGAATCATAAGAGTGTCCTTATCGGATGTGGAAGATCGATTGAATCACCTAGAGGATATTTTGGATGATGTTATGTCGCTGCAGGACATGAGGCGTCTTTTGAAGAATTTAGAAGAGCGAGAGATACTAACGCTAAGGGAACGAGCCATTTTAGAGGTGATGTTGAGGTTTATGGACGAAATGCTGACATCGCTCTTCGATCTTCCTGTGTACCGAAGAGATGAACTTAACACAGAACTTGTAAGGCGGATACTGAAGAGCCTCGCTATTATATAGGCATTATTAGGGGGAATAGCTATGTTGTGCGAACGTTGTCAAGATCGGGAGGCGGAGGTACACATAAAACAAATGATTAATGGGGAAGTAAGGGAGTATCACCTTTGCAGGGAGTGCGCTGAGGCTATGAGCCTTGAAATTGACGTGTTTCCCCATTTAAGCTTCGATTTATCTTGGGAGAATTTGTTGGGATCGTTGTTTGAGCCTTTAGCATCCAAGAGTGCGCGCAGGACAACTCAGACGGAGGTCAAATGTCAAGATTGTGGATTGGATTTCACGACGTTTCAAAAAAGCGGCAAATTTGGCTGCCCTACCTGTTACAAAACGTTTAGGGAATACATCAAACCACTACTTCGCAAGATCCATGGATCTGACCGACATAGGGGAGACAGACCAGATGTCAGTGCTTTTAGAGGAGAAGCGGTTAAGAGTGAGCTTGAACGATTGCAAGGAGAACTAAAAGAGGCTGTAGAAAGAGAGGAGTATGAACGCGCAGCCAAGATCCGCGATCGCATTCGTGAATTGACATCGAAAGGTGATGGTAGTGATGGCAAGGCATGACTTGTTAGCGCATCCTATTGAATGGATCAAAGGAAGGGGCAGCAGCTCTAACATTGCCGTTTCTAGTCGCATCAGATTGGCTAGAAATTTAAGTAAATATCCCTTTACGCATCGATGTAGCAAAGAAAAGTTATTGGCTATAGCCGAAGAAGTAAAACACGTTATATCTGAATCAGATATTTTAAAAAATAGCGACGTTGTGGAAATGGATGTGCTTGATCCCTTATCCAGGTGGATTTTGGTTGAAAGACATTTGATTAGTCCTCCTTTTGCTAATGGCGGTCTTGGGCGAGTTGTGATCATAGATCCAAAGGGTGTGGTTTCCATAATGGTGAACGAAGAAGACCACTTGCGGATTCAGGTGATCTTGGCCGGCCTGGAACTTAATGAAGTATGGCGCATCGCAAAAAAGGTCGAAAAGGTCTTTGAGGAATTAGGATATGCCTTTGATCCTGATTTCGGCTATCTTACCGCTTGTCCGACAAATGTAGGAACTGGAATGCGCGCATCGGTAATGGTTCACATCCCTGCACTCGAAATGTCAAAGCAGGTAGTCAAGCTTGTGAATGAAAGCAACCGCATTGGGCTTACGGTAAGGGGAAGTTATGGCGAAGGAAGTGATGTGCTAGGGTCTTTGTATCAGATTTCAAATCAAATTACCCTGGGCTTAAGCGAGGAAGAGTTAGTAGATAAGGTATCTTCTGCGGTAAGTCAAGTGGTTGCGGAAGAAGAGCGCGCCAGGACCGTCATGAAGCGCAAGCTGGGCATATCGCTGGATGATAGAGTATGGCGGGCTTTTGGGATATTGCGTTACTCCAGGAGCATTGCCAGCAGAGAGGCGCTTGAGTTAATTTCGTTAATTAAAATGGGCAGCGATATGGGGATAACTCCCGAGATTTCAGTTGAAGAATGGAACAACCTTGTACTGGGCGTGCAGCCCAATCACGTGCAAATGTATGCAGGTAAAGAATTATCGCCAGAGGAGCGAGACGTTTTTAGGGCAACGTTTTTGCGAGAACGTATCAAAGCGATCGAAAACAGATAGATCATAAGAGGTGAAAAAGTATGTGGCAATTTTTTACGGAACGAGCAAGAAGAGTGATTCAATTAGCCCATCGTGAGGCTTTAAGACTAGGTCACGACATTATCGGGACCGAACATATATTACTTGGTTTACTAGTCGAGGGAGATGGGGTGGCAGCTCACGTATTGACATCTTTGGGCATCGACCTGGACGAGGTTCGAAGGAGAGTAGAGCAACTTGTCGGTAAAGGGCAACCCAAGGAAAAACCGGTGGATCTTCCCTTAAGTCCTAGAGCCAAACGAGTGCTAGATTTAGCCATGAGAGAAGCCCGAAATATGGGCGTTAACTATGTCGGGACGGAGCATATACTTCTAGGGTTGCTTGCGGAAGGAGAGGGCATTGCAGCTCAAGTGCTCATGAGCATGGGCCTGGATATGCAAAAAGTGTATCAAGAGGTAGTGCGCTATCTTTCCGGGGGAGATGTGGATCAGATGAATCAACCAGGGTTGTCGAAGAAAAGAACTCGCACCAAAACTCCTACACTCGATCAACTGGGCATTGATTTAGTAGAAATGGCTCGTCAAGGAGAGCTTGATCCTGTCATAGGCAGAGAGCGCGAGATACAACGAGTGATTCAAATTTTGTCGCGAAGGACCAAAAACAACCCGTGCCTTATAGGCGATCCTGGTGTGGGTAAGACCGCTATAGTTGAGGGGTTAGCTCAAATGATTGCCAGTGGCGAGGTGCCCGAGGTTCTCAAGAACAAACGAATTGTGCAACTTAACATTGGCAACCTCGTTGCGGGCACTAAGTACAGGGGCGAATTTGAGGAAAGAATGAGGAAGTTGGTGAAGGAAGTTCGTGACTCAAAAGATGTCATCGTTTTCATCGATGAAATTCACACCTTAGTTGGAGCCGGAGGAGCAGAAGGAGCTGTGGATGCAGCAAATATTTTAAAACCAAGCCTTGCCAAAGGAGAATTCCAGGTCATAGGAGCTACAACGCTAGACGAGTATAGGAAATATATAGAAAAGGACGCTGCTTTGGAGCGCAGGTTCCAGCCAGTTTACGTGGGTGAACCAACGATTGAGGATACTATAGAAATCCTAAAAGGTTTGCGGGATAAATACGAGGCGCATCATAGGGTTAAGATTACTGATGCAGCGTTAGAGGCAGCAGCCAGATTGTCTGCTCGTTATATAAGCGATAGGTATTTGCCCGATAAAGCTATAGATCTCATCGATGAAGCAGGGGCAAGAGTACGTCTTTCCGCCATGAATCCTCCCGAGTTCATAAAAGAGCTGGAAAAAAAGCTAGAAACAGTCAGGAAAGAGAAAGAAGCGGCTGTTGCTTCTCAAGAGTTCGAAAAGGCTGCTGCTTTGAGAGATGAGGAGCGAAAACTGTCTGAAGAGCTTGAGGAGAAGCGAAAAGCTTGGCAAGCCAAGAACTCGCAAGAGGAGCCAATCGTCGATGAAGAGGATATAGCACTAATCGTTTCAGAGTGGACTGGCATTCCCCTAACGCAACTGACTGAAGAAGAAAGCCGGCGGTTACTCCGCATGGAGGAAGAAATTCACAAGCGTATAATTAACCAAGAAGAGGCTGTTACTGTAGTGGCTAAGGCAATAAGAAGAGCAAGAAGTGGCCTGAAGGATCCAAAGCGTCCCATAGGAAGCTTCCTCTTTTTGGGGCCTACTGGGGTTGGAAAGACTGAACTAAGCAAGGCTTTGGCAGAATTTATGTTCGGCGATGAAGATTCCATGGTAAGACTTGACATGAGCGAATTCATGGAGCGCCACGAAGTATCAAAACTCATTGGAGCACCTCCAGGTTATGTCGGTTATGAAGAAGGAGGCAAATTAACTGAAGCCGTCAGAAGGCGTCCTTACGCAGTCATACTTTTGGACGAAATAGAAAAGGCTCATCCCGATGTATTTAACATACTTTTGCAAATTTTAGAGGATGGAAGGCTAACGGACGGACAAGGTCGCGTAGTGGACTTTAAAAACACTGTGGTCATAATGACTAGCAACCTAGGTGCTCAAGATTTAATGAAGGGACCGACCATAGGCTTTGCCGCTAGCTCTGAAAATGGCATTGACTTCGAGGAGGCCAAGAAGAGCATCTTGGATGCCGTGAAGAGGACATTCAGGCCGGAGTTTATAAACAGGATTGACGAGATAGTCGTCTTTAAGCCATTAGGTGAAAAGGAACTATTGCAGATCGTGGATCTCATGATCAAAGATGTGGCGAAACGACTAGCGGAAAAAGGATTATTCGTAGAGGTCACCGATGCTGCGAAAGAATTCTTGCTCAAAAAAGGATATGAACCTAAGTTTGGAGCACGGCCACTGAGAAGGGCGATACAGCGGTACCTCGAAGATAGATTGGCGGACATTCTGCTTGAAGGAAAAATTAAACCTGATAGTGTCATCAAAGTTGATGTAAGAGACGATGACATAATCTTCATTCCAGTGTCAGGGGACGAAGACAAGGGCCTAGAAAAGGCCAGTAGTAAACAAATTGTATAGGCTTAACATCTAAGGGCAATAAAAGGTCACGGAAAAGTTTCTTTTCCGTGACCTTTTATTGTTATATTATAATGTATAATATTTAATCAAATCCATTTGTTAAGGTGGTGCTATAAATATGTACGGGTTTCCATTTTTTTGGTTGTTGTTTTTCTTTTTGCTGATCCAGCCTTCCCTTAAGCAGTGGAATTTGCAACGTACGAGGCATGGGTTAATAAAAAAGCTTGAACAACAACGTAAGAGTCGGGTAGTTACCTTGATCCATAGGCAGGAATCTGTTGGCTTTCTTGGAATGTTTTCTAGGAATTTCATAAGCATCGAAGATTCCGAAGAAGTCTTAAGAGCCATAAAACTTACGCCCAAGGATATGCCCATTGACCTCATAGTTCATACTCCTGGAGGGTTACTTTTAGCTGCTGAACAAATCGCAAGCGCCCTGTCAAAACACGAAGCAAAGGTAAGCGTTTTCGTTCCCCACTATGCCATGTCCGGGGGTACGCTTATTGCCCTTGCTGCGGATGAAATAGTCATGGATGAAAACGCAGTATTAGGTCCTGTAGATCCTCAGATTGGCCAGTTTCCAGCTGTATCAATCTTAAAGGTTTTGGAGCAGAAACCCATATCCGAAATAGACGACAACACTGTTATTTTAGCCGATATGTCCAAGAAGGCAATTGCGCAGACGCGACGGTGTGTTTACGATTTACTAGTAAGAAACGAATTTCCCGAGGATAAAGCCCAAGAAATTGCGGTTACTCTAACTGATGGAAGATGGACCCATGATTACCCAATTATGCCCGATGAAGCAAAGCAGTTAGGCCTTAATGTGACTTTTGGGATACCCGAAGAGGTAGCGGCACTTATGCATCTATATCCACAAGCAGCCCAAAGGCGTCCATCCGTTCAATACGTGCCTCTTCCTTATCAACGTCCCACATCTAACGGAAAAGAGTGAAAATGAGCGAAAGGTTGGAAAATCTTTTAAAATCGAGGGACGTTTAGGCTAGATAGTAATTTTTCTTGCTTAAAAAACTGGAAGAACTCCAAAGAATTACAAAGAGTTAGGGGCATGTTGCATCGTGTGATTCTTTCTCATTATAATAGAACACGTCATGATAAAAACATGAAGGTACATAAGTATCGTGATGTACATTTTATATATGAAGACGTCAGGTGAAGGAGATGATAGTATGAGAAAATAGTAATATGAGAATATGAGTGTAAAACCTTCGCGGCTCAAACAGCAGAAGCTCAAGTGATTCTATGACACTTTATTATAAGAGTGAGAGGAGGTAGGGAAAAATGGGTGGATTAAGGGGTTCTCCAAGAAAGCCTACACTTTTAGAGGCAGTGATTGTGATTGTCGTTGCGGTTATATGTATAGGGGTGGGAGTTTTAGTCTTGGAAGTGGACGTTCATGTACCGTTAGTTTTTTCCGTTGCCTTTGCCTGTTTGATGGGTCGTTATTTACTACATATTGAATGGAAGGAAATGGAGGATGGCATTTTTCGTGGCATTCTCGCTGGGCTTCAGGCTATATTGATTTTAACGATAGTAGGGATGATCATTGGCTCCTGGATCCAGGGCGGCATAGTTCCTACTCTGATTTATTATGGATTGAGCATATTGTCACCAAACATCTTTTTACTTGCCACCTTGCTTATATGTTCCATTGTATCGCTTGCGACGGGAACGTCTTGGGGTACGTCTGGGACTGTAGGTTTAGCATTGATAGGTATAGCAGCAGGCCTTGGGGTTCCCGTGCCTTTGGCGGCAGGTGTTGTTATTTCGGGGGCTTATTTTGGAGATAAAATATCACCTTTATCTGACACAACGAACCTTGCTCCCGCGGTGGCTGGAACAACTCTTTTCAGTCATATTCGCGCCATGATATCCACTACTATGATCACTTACGCCATAGTTGCGGTAATAACCGTAGTTTTAGGATTTAGATTCGCTGGAGGTATTTTGGACGTTTCTAGGATAGAAGCTTTCCAGAAGTTGTTAGCCGCCGAGTTCAATATTAGTTTTTTGGGATTTATTCCACCAATAGTAGTCATACTTTTGGCGGCTCTCAAATTTCCCGCCATACCCAGCTTGTTCGCAGGAGTTGTTTTAGGAAGCATTATGATCCTTTCTCAAGGTCATGGCCTAGGCACAATGGTTGAAGCGATTCATTATGGTTACGTTCCTGCGTTCAGCGCCGAAATAGCTGGAGCTGAAAGCCTGAATGTAGTCGCAGACCTCCTTGCCACACATAACGTGGTAGACATCGCGCCAGAGCTTGCGCAAGAGGTAGGTGCATTGCTTAGCGATTTGCTGGAAAGAGGTGGACTTGACTCGATGATGTGGACCATTTCGTTGATATTTTGCGCCCTTTCTTTCGGTGGAGTTATGGAGTGTTGCGGTTTCTTAGAGGTGCTGCTAGCTGCAATATTACGTCGTGTCAAAGGCGTTACCGGCTTAGTCACGTCGGTGATAGTTGCCTGCATAGTTACCAATGTGCTTTTGGCAGACCAGTATGTCGCAATTGTTTTGCCAGGGAGGATGTTTAAGCCGGCTTTTGATGAAAGGGGACTGCATCCCAGGATGCTTTCCAGGACTTTGGAGGATAGCGGTACGATGACGTCGGTTTTAATTCCGTGGAATACTTGTGGTGCCTATCATGCTGGCGTCCTGGGTGTGCCGACGGTTCAATATTTGCCCTATGCATTCTTAAATTATCTTAACCCTATTGTGGCAATCGTGCTAACGGCAATGGGCAAATACATTTACTGGCGCAAGGAGACTGACGAAGATATCATAAAAGTGTAATTTCCAGGAAGAGGTGTACAAATGGAGACCATCATTGAATCGCGATCGAGTTATTCAACCTCCAAATGGATGAAAATATTTCTACTTCTTTTTGGGCTTTATTGTGTTTATTCTGCCTTTTGCGAGTTTGCGCTTCATAAATTGATATTGGCCATTGCTGCCTTTTATGGGATTATATACAAAAAAAGGGTCTATGTTTCCCCTGAGGGGCTGGTTAAAGAAGTAAAAGGGATATTAGGGACTTCTGTTGAATTTTTTCCCTGGCAAGAGGTGAAAGCCGTCACTTTTTCATTTAAAGGCGATGCGATGATGGTCTTTTTTGAAAGAGGAATTACAGGTTGGAAAATTCTATTTAAGCGGGAAGAAGAAGCGTTGCTTAAAGAGTTGCTAAGCAAATATGCTCCAGAGGTTGGGATCGATTCGATGAGCGATTTTAGTTCAAATTCACGGGAAAAAAAGAATAAAGGCGGGTGATGCGGTACGTCCTCGATCGTTTCCCATCTATAATGATTGACGATTTACGATTTACACCCCGCCAGCAATGGCGGGGTGTTTTAGAACTTTCTACTTTATATACCCTGCGAATGTGATAATATACTTTAGTCTTATTATTAAAAACGTATGGGAGGCGACTGTAATGCATTATGTGTCCAGCGATAAAGTTCCTAAGGCCATAGGGCCTTACTCACAGGCGATTAAGTCGAGCGGGTTTATTTTTCTATCGGGGCAGCTGCCTTTGGAGTTGGAAAGCGGCCAAGTGGTTAGCGGGTCTGTGGAAGATCAGACTCTGAAAGTTTTAGAAAATATCGCTGCTATTTTAGAAGCTGCGGGTTCTGATATTTCTAAGGTGGTAAAAACTACAGTTTTCGTGACAGATATGGCAAACTTTCAAGCGATCAATAAGATATACTCGCAATTTTTTGGAGAACATAAACCCGCCAGGTCCCTAATAGAGGTAAGTGCTTTGCCGAAGAAGGAGGCGATGCTAGAAATAGAGGCAATAGCTGTAGCCTAGGTCATTGCAAGAAATTCGGAATGCCATTTCAATTTGGCTTTAGTGTAGCAAATTTACCGTCATTGCTCTTTATCATTGCAGAAAATTTTGGCTGTTACTTGACGTTTCTGTATTTGGTTTTCCACCGAAAGCATTTTGGAAAGTTAAAAATGTTGCGAATATATAGAATATAATTTTCCTTATTGACAGAGCCGTCTTAAATGATTAAACTTTTTTGCTGGGTGCGGTTATGAAGGCAAAATCCGGTAATCCGTACCTAAACCCTATCTCCTCCTCAAAAAAAGGGGCCCGCGTGGGTCCCTTTTTTATTAACTTTTATTTAAATTTCGCTACTTTTCTGTTAAAATACACCTGCTTCACGGCTCATAGGAGGCTAAAAAGGTTAAGGGGAAATTTACCATAAGGGGGGGAATATATAATGCAACCCAGGATGATGCAAATGACTTTGGAGGATATGCTTTCTTTCTTGATGGCTCGCATAGACAGCATCGCCATGTCTGAAGAAAGCCTGAAAACAAAGTTCGACGTTTTGGGACGTGTCCTTTATAAAAAAGGGATAATAACTGATGATGATATCGTCGAATCGGTAAGAGAGCAAGGAAAGCTGATGAAAGCCATCGGGGTTACGCAAGCCGAACTTTCAGATGAGGAGGTTAGGGCAATAGCAGATAATATTATTGTATGGCTCAAAGGCGATGCTGCAACTATAACAAAGAGCATGGAAGAGTATGAGCAAAGACTTCGCGAGCTTGCTTCTCAGGAGATGAAAAAGCCACGCCTTGATGTTGCCTCACCGGCGGTTTTATCTGAGCTTGACAAAATCACTAAAGGCGGCAAGTCGGGTGGCAAATTGATCATGTAGCCTTGGATAAGGCAAAAATAAACACGAGTTCCTTTAGTTTGGTTCTAAAAGAACTCGTGTTTGTATTTGATCTTGGCAATTTTTAAAAAATAATTTTATGGATTATTTTTCGAAAGCAATTCTATTATGATAGAATCAACATCTTTCATGCCTCTATTACTCAATGATGCCAGATTTTCTGCCGTTTCTTCAAGTGTCATTCCCAAAACACCCTGTGGTATTTCAGGTCTGTTTTCTTCTAATGCCATCATGGCGGCTACAAAAGCCTCGCAGGCTCCTGTACCAACCTTTAAAGCGCAAGTATCTTTTGCACCATCGCATATCATCCCGATTAGGTTGCTAACGTGGATTTCAATGGCTTTCTCAATTTTATGTATATCATCAGAAAAAAGATAAGTGATGCCGGCAGCCGCTCCAGCGCCAGCTGCTACGGTACATCCGCAAATTGGGCTTAATCGCCCTGTTCTGCTTTTCAAAAAGCTAGTGGTTAAATGACTTAAGACTATAGCTTTGGCAGTTTCTTCTCTCGTTTTATTATAAAATTCTGCCACCAGGTAAACGGGAAGTATTGCTGTTATGCCATGGTTTCCACTTCCTGCGCTGCTCATGACGGGCATAGAAATCCCCGCCATCCTTGCATCTACAGCAGCCGCAGTGTAGGCTTTTATTTTTTGGGGTAAAGTTGAGGGGGTGTTGGCATTTACTAATTTCATGATAGTTCTTCCGACTCCTAAGCCAAACTTGCTTTTAGGATCTAAACCTGCTTGAGACATAGCCATGTTCATTTTTACTCCTTCAAAGATAAAGTTCGTGTCTGCTTCATCTATTTCGTCTATCAGGTAGGTCAGTTCCTTGAATGTCATATTTTTTATTTGGCCTGTAATACTTGCATTTTCCGCGTTTTGTTTTGATTGGAATCTTTTTTTCTTTGAAAGAATGAGTCTTCCGTCTAGCTTTACTTTTGAAATATTGGTGTGAGTATCCTCGATTATACAGGTGCACACGTGCCTTTCGGTGGTTATCGTCGCTTGCACGTATACGCCCTTTCTCTTAAGGTCTGGTGATACGATTACAAGACCTTCATCGACAAGGTGTAACGCTCTTTTTACATCATCGTCATTGCAACATTTTAGCACTTCGAGACCACATTCGCAATTTCCACAGATAGCTCCTAGAGCGGCAGCAATGACATTCCCCTTTAAGCCTTTGGTGCCTGGAATCCCGACAGCATATCCGTTTTTGTAAATGTTTGCGCTAACGACAACTTCAATCTTTTTAACTTCCTCGAAGTTTGCCTCCTTCCTTGCCCGGGCCACGGCTAGAGCCACGGCTCCGGGCTCGGTACAGCCAAGTGCAGGCACCACTTCCGATCGCAGGAATTCTTTTAACGTAACCAAATTTGTCCCTCCTCTTTTTAGGGTTGTAAATTTATGTACTGATTAAAATTATGCCTCGAAACTTAAACTGTAGCAAGCTCCAGTATAAAGATAGAGGATTATGAAGCTTTCCCACCTATGTATGTCTTTAACACCTTAATGTCTTTGAGGGAGCATGCGTTTGCCTCAAAGGGATTTTCGTCTACCACGATAAAATCGGCCAGCTTGCCTATTTCCAAGCTGCCAATATAGGGGTCATGCATGATCGTACTTCCGCCTTCAGTATAGCAATAAATCGCTTCTTTCGTGTCCAAAACCTCATCGGGGGTTGCTGCTGCAATGGGAATGCCCTCAAATTTGCCTCTCGTCACCGCGGCATATATGGTCTCCCAAGGATTCAACTTTTCAACGGGAGAATCCGTGCCGAAGGCCATCGGTATGCCTGAGAAGTAAATGCTTTTGAAGGGGTGTATGAAGCTTGCCCTTTTCATGCCCAATCTTTCCATTGCCCACCAATCGGAAATTACAAAATGAGGTTGAACTGAGGCATATAGTCCCAAGTCCTTCATGCGTTTAATTTGATCGGGTCTCAAAACAGAAAGATGCTCGATTCGATGTCCGCGGTCACGTATTTCAGTTTCCTGAAATACGTCAAATATCATGTCTATAGTGGCGTCGCCGATCCCGTGAATGGCCAGTTGCAAATCGGTGGCATCGGCCAGCTTTACCAGTTCAGTGAGCTCTTCCTTACCAATGTTTGGAAATCCCTGCTGGTCTGGTTGGTCTGCGTAAGGTTTGGTCAGCCATGCGGTGCGGGCACCTAGCGATCCGTCGGCAAGGATTTTTATCCCCTGTATTTTAAAAACATCGTCGCCAAAGCCCCTTTTTATGCCGAGCTTTTCGATAGCATCGAGGAGTTCAATGTCCTCGTACATCCTTTCTCCAGTTTGACATCTTTTGCCTGGTTCTAGATATATCCTGACCCTTGTTGTACTTTCTTTCTCGTACCACATAGACATCAGCGCGGACAGCATCTTTCGGTCGCAGCTTACGAATCCTAGGGAAGTTAGCCCCAGGCTTGAAGCGTAAACAAGGGCGTCTTTTATCATCTTTTTGCAATCTTCATGCGTAAGACTTTGCTTGAAGGCATCCCTGGCGCGCTGAAAATCTCCCTCGACAACTATACCGGTGGGGGATGAGATGCCCGTAACTTCTAAAGCCTTGGAATTTAAGACGGCCGCGTGCAGGCACACCCGGGAAAAGACTACAGGCCTTTTATTTTCTACTGTGTCCAGGTCGTCCTTGGTTGGCCATCTTTTTTCGCTGAAAAGTTCCTGGTCCCAACCATGTCCCAAGATCCAAGGTGTCGTCACGTTTGAGGCAAAGTCTTGCAGCTTTTCTTGAAGCTCGCCTATGCTTTTGGTGCCTCTCAAGTCAAGTGAGTTCAAGTACATTCCAAGCTCGTCGATGTGCAGGTGGGAATCTATGAAGCCCGGCAAAACGCATTTTCCGTTTAGATCTACGATGTCCCCCTCCAGGGATTTTGCCTGTTCGGCGATTTTTTTGCTCGATCCTAACGATGCCACCTTACCTTGGACGACCAAAAAGGCTTCAAAGGGTTGATCAACCTTGACAGTGCTGTAAGCCTTGCAATTGACAAATCCGGTAACGCAACTCATGTCTTTTCTATCCTCCTGTTTATCGTGTCAAATTGTTTCCTCTGAATTATAACCCTTAATTTGCGACATCATAGTGTAGGAGATATTCGAATATTCTTCCTTACGCTCTTATTCTGTGGGCGATAACGCTATGTTACAATCATGTAGATGAAAAAGTAACCTTTGGGAAGTTGAAGATTAAAAAGAGGAAACAAAAACAGCAGTTGGAGGGTCTCCCGATGTTATCGAGCTTAGAGCTGATGCTTGGAACTTCATAACTGACATGCAAACTTCTTTGAATATGCTTAAAGAAACCAGAAGGTTGACCAACGACATCCCTTTGCT
>JAAYTM010000065.1 GCA_012518015.1 Synergistaceae bacterium | reverse complement strand
GGTCGTTGATAACGCCATTGTTACGACAGATCAAATAATTTATCACATTGAAAATGGAGAAAAACGTCAGATAGCTTCAGCCTTGGGTGCCGGCGAAGTTGGAAGCGCATTGCTTGCCTCCACCCTTACAACTTTGGCTGTGCTGCTGCCCCTTATATTTATCACTGGTTTGATTGGGATATTTTTCTCCTCCTTATCAGTTGTTATGTCTCTTGCCATTGCTTCTTCACTGTTTGTTTCTTTAAGTTTCGTTCCTATGATGGGGAGCAAGACCTTCAGGACGCAAGAAGATAGGCTATTCATACATCGATACTCTAAGCGCTTCCTGATTTGGCTAGAGCGCCATTATGCCCTATCGATTGACTGGGCATTGCACAACAGAAAAAAGATCATTGCCCTCACATTATTGTGTGCGCTTTTTACCGTCTTCGGTTTCATGCGAATCGGAACCGAATTAATCCCCAGGTCGGATACGGGGAGCGTGCGAGTCAACTTCAGGTTGCCAGAGGGAACCAGGGTGGAAGAAACTGAAAGAGTGGCTAAAGAAATTATGTTCTATGCTATGGATAACATTCCAGAGCTCGAAAATGTATACATACATGGAGGTAGCTCTGGTGGAGGCATGGGCGCGCTAAGAGGTGAGTCGTCTAATACAGGAAGTGCTGGCATTGAGCTGATCCCAAAAGGAGAAAGGAAACGGTCAAGCTTTCAGGTCGCCTCACAGTTAAGACAATATTTAGAGTCTAAGGCTGGATTTGAGGCAGTAAGTTCCAGCGTTAGCTCTCCTATTATGGTAGGAAGCACTTCTAAGCCTATAGTTATTGAGTTATATGGTGAAAATATAAATGAACTGCTCGAAGTTGGAGATAAAATTAAAAATAAGATCGAACAAATTCCTGGAGCCGTTGATGTAGAAATAACTCAAAAGGCAAGCAGGCCGGAGGTTTGGGTCGATGTGGACAAAGAAAGATCCGCCCTCTTGGGTGTAAGGACGAACGATGTAGCTCAAGCTTTGAGGGCTTATTATTATGGCGTTGAATTTGATGAGGATTATTGGGAGGGCGAGGACAACTACGAAATATGGTTGAGGCTTGAACCTGAGCAAAGACATTCTTGGGATACGTTGAATAAACTGCTAGTTCCTTCTACAACTGGCGAGATGGTGCGGCTTACAAACGTAGCCAAAATAAGAGAAGAACTAGGTCCCCCTGAAATTCATAGAAAAAATAGACAACGACTCATTACCATAGAGTTAGACACAGAAGGCCGTTCTTTGGGAGAGGTAGCTGCAGATATTAAAGGTGTTCTTAAAGATATAGATCTGCCCGCAGGGATGAGGACAGACGTGACTGGTGACGTTGAAGATTTGGAAGAAACATTTATGCAAATGACATTTTTGATATTGCTCGGAGTAGTTTTGGTCTATATGATCATGACTGGGCAGTATGAAGCCTTTCTAGATCCTTTCGTCATCATGTTTAGCGTTCCTTTTGCCTTAACTGGAGCGATTGCGGCTCTTTTAGTGACCGGCATGTATCTTTCCCTTCAAGGGTTGTTGGGTATAGTTATGTTGGTTGGAACCGTGGTCAATAACGCTATAGTGCTTGTGGATTACGTGAACCTTCTTCGCGCTAGAGGCTACACCATGCGCGATGCTCTTATAGAAGGCGGAGAACGTCGTTTGCGCCCAATCTTGATGACTACTTTAACAACAATATTGGGCATGCTGCCGATGGCATTAAGCCGGGGTGAAGGAGCGGAGATATGGAGACCACTAGCAGTTTCAGTCATAGGTGGTTTATCTTTTTCTACCTTAGTGACTTTGGTGTTAATTCCTGTGGTATATAGTATTGTTGAAGAGAAAATACGTCGTAAGCCCAGATTTGTCGAGGCAGAGGGAGGTACGTCTCAATGAAGTTTGTTTGGATATTCTGCAACCAAAGCATAGCTCCCGAAGTGATAGAATTGTTGGATTCCTTAGAGGTTGATGGGTACACCGTTTGGAGACACGTCTTGGGCCATCATCGCGGTTGCCGCAGGCACTGGGCTGATGCTGTATGGCCGGGAGAAAATTGGGCTATATTGGTCGTAGAAGAAGCTGGCAAGGCGTGGTATGTAACAGAGGAACTCAAGAAGATGAAGCGTCGTCGTGAAATACACCGCGCAGGCTTGCGTGCCTTCGTGCAGGATGGAGAGATCATGGTTTAATTGACAAAGTTTAAAAGCTTTGTATAATCAATCTTGCTGGCGAGGTTGCCGGTGTAGCTCAATTGGCAGAGCAGCTGACTTGTAATCAGCAGGTTGGCGGTTCGAGTCCGCCCGCCGGCTCCAATTAACATACAAAGGGGCAACATATCTTGTTGCTCCTTTAGTTTTTTTCTAAAACTACCATCTCTTTAAACTCGCTACTTTCAAGATGCGCTTTGATTGACCCAAGTCTGCCTTGGAGTATAATTTAAGATAGCTGTATGTTAAGCTGATTGGTGTATTAAAACCATGAGAAAAGGGGGTGGCATCATGAAAAGATCGCTTTTTCCGGCCGTGATGGTGTTAGTGGTCCTTTCGTTTTGCGCCTTAAGCTATACGACCAGTGCCTTTGCCCTTCCAGTAAGGGGTGACTTGCAGAATACGGGTAACTTTCAAATAAAAACTTTACCCCAAGGCGTGTTCGCTTGGAAGCTTGAGACTGGCTCAAATATCACTGGAGCTCCCATTGTGGATGGCAATACGGTGTACGTGGGCAATCATAAAGGGGAGGTATATGCACTCGATATTAATAATGGCAGTGCAAGATGGAAATTTCAATGCGATGGATCCATCCTTGGTTCGGTCGCGGTCGATAAAGATAAAGTTTACGTTGGAACTTTTGCCGGAAGGGTATATGCCCTAAATAGAAGCTCTGGTCTTGTCGCATGGAGCACTAAAGTTGACGGTCCGGTCATGGCTGGGGTTACAGTAACTGGCGATACTGTGTATGCTGGGTGCAATGAAGGCAGTTTTTACGCAATTAACAGCAAGAATGGCCAACACAAATGGCAGATGAAAGCTCATAGGGGGTTTCAAAGTATTCCAGCCTTTGCAGAAGGATTTGTTTTCGTTGGAAGTTTTGGTGGCCGTTTCCACGCTTTGGATCCTAAGAATGGCAGTGAACGTTGGGGAGGCAATACGGAGGGTCCTATGAGGGGAGCACCCTTGTATGTTGATGGGAAGGTTTATTACATCACGGATAATGGGTACGTCCATTCAGTAAAATTAAGAGGGGTGGTTCCTATATGGCACAAATATGTGGGAGCTCCTTTGGGATCTTCGCCCGCCTATGTAAATGGAGTGCTTTACATTGGAGGTCAGGATGGGAAATTATATGCAATAACTTCCAATGACGGAAACGTAGCGTGGAGCTTTGAGACTGGTGGCCCTATAAATTCGTCACCCATTCATGCCGGAGGCGTGCTCTATTTCGGTAGCAATGATGGGCATTTTTATGCGGTAGATCTCAAAAGTGGCAATTTGCTGTGGAAATATGAATCGGACGGGGATATTGTAGCTGATCCAGTATTAAGCGAAGGTGCGGTTGTTTTTGCCACGATACGCGGCACCTTGTATGCTATTAGGTAAGTTGTTTCATCTTGCATCCATTAAAGACACTTATTTTGCCTTCTTTTTTACTTGTAATTGACAAAATGTCAACTCTTCGAAATTTGTAAGAATTAAAGCGGTGACACAAATGATTTCGAAAATGTTTTCTTTAGTGAATTTGTTTTTTGGCATGGCACTTGGTTCCTTTTTAAACGTCGTGGCTAAGAGGACTATAGAGGGAAGGCAATGGTGGGGTAGAGAGCGTTCTGCCTGCGACGCTTGTGGCAGAACGCTCTCTATTATCGATCTCATTCCCGTTTTTTCTTATGTTTTTCTTAGAGGTAAGTGTAGGACCTGTAAAGCGCCTATTGGAATAAGTTGCTTTTTGGTCGAGGTTATAATGGGCCTATCTTTGTGGGCAGTAGCATTGGTTTACGGACCAACTTTACCTTTTTTATTGTCCTTAGTATTACTCAGTTGTCTTTTTCTGTCTTCTTTAACTGATATATACTCCGGCTACGTTTACGATCGCTTAGTTTTCCCCTTTTTAGTGACGGGTTTAGCTTTAAGGCTTCTCGGAGGTCTGCAAGCTTTTATAAGTGGCGTGCTGGGGGCTTGTCTGTGCGGTCTTTTGATATGGATTATTATGTTTTTAAGTCAAGGTGGCATGGGTACAGGTGATGTTACGATAGCTGCGAGTATTGGAGGCATAATGGGGCTATGGATGGGTTGTCTTGCTTTGTATCTTGGGTTCATGAGTGGGGGATTAGTAGCTATAGTTTTATTGCTTACCAAAAAGGTCAAAAGAAAAGATCATGTCCCAATGATTCCATTTTTTGCCATTGGTTCGTTTTTGTCATTGATGTTTGGAAGAGAGATATTGAGTTTTTTGGGAATTATTGCTGGATGGCCCTGGATGCTTGAATAGATAGGATTTTAAATAATTAATCATGTCAGCTAATGGAGCTATTGATGGCGTGCCTTTTACTGTTCTGAAAGAGTGATCGACTCCGCTTAAGATAACAAAACTTCTTTTGGTAGGTGTAAGATCGAATAAACGCCTACATGCCTCTTTGCTAAAAGTCTCGTCCATGCTTCCGTAAAAGGCAAATACGTTTCCCGCTTTGGTGTTTTTTGCTGCATGGAGGAGTAAACGTTTTTCTGGTAGCGAGTCAAGTATAGGTTCATTGACGTTTAATTTGTTTTCTGGGCGTGCTTCATCTCCGCTTCCTGACAGAATTAATCCGTGAACATTCAGATCTATGGGTAAAGGGTTTTCCAAATTTGCCTCCCTTAGAATCTTATCGTGCATGCTACCGGTTATCAGTAGAAAGTGTAACCCTCCTAGCGAAAAACCCCATAACCACAGAGAGGCACATCTTACATTTCTATTTAAAAACGAAAGAGCGCTTGCAACATCAAATAAATCCATAGCATATGTTTTGCCTTCAAAAGCCTCCTTTACCCAACTGCTTCTATCTTCTCCGTAGCGCTCTCGGTCTCTCGTCTTTCTGCTCGTTTCTATGATCATTACGTTGATCGAATTTTGGACAAGCATTTGTGCCAAAGCGGCGTACTTGTTTCCTTCTTTTAAATTAGCGCAACCGTGTACCCCGTGAAGCAGCACCATTAAGGGTTTTGTATTTGAAATCATATACCCTTGTATTAAAACTTTTCTGTCGCCGAAACTTCCTGGCGCAACTTTTGATACAATTTGTACTTTTCCATTCATAATTGCGATATCGCCTCCTCAAGATATTTTCGAATTTCGTTCGCCTCTCTCATAGAAAGGACCTTTTGTGCTATTCGCCTTGCTGTGTCTGCGCGAAATTTTCTAACTAACCTTTTTATTTTGGGAATCGCGGAGGGCGACATGGAGAGCTCGTCTAATCCAAGCCCCAGAAGAAATGGCAAGGCGAGGGGATCGCTCGCCATTTCTCCGCAGATTCCAAGCTCAATGCCTTGCTTTTTTGTAGCTTGAGACGTCATGGCCACGAGTCTTAAGACAGCGGGGTGCAAGTGATCGTACCATCGGGATACTTTCGCATTCCCCCTATCGACCGCTAATGTATATTGCGTTAAATCATTGGTCCCAAGGGAAAAGAAATCCACCTCTTTTGCAAGCTCCTCTGCCATAATGGCTGCAGAAGGTATTTCGATCATTATGCCAACTTTGAAAGTTCCATAATTAATGCCCTCTTTTTCTAATTGGCATGTTGCTTTTTGAATCAGATCTTTGGCCTTTCTCACTTCCCAGATGGAGGAAACCATGGGAAACATTATGTAAAGATTTCCGAAGCTAGAACTTCTTAATAAAGCCCTAATTTGGGTGAGTAGTAAATGTTCTTCGGTTAAACCTATGCGCAATGCACGATATCCTAAAAAGGGGTTGTCTTCTTTTGGTATGTTGAGATAGGGTATTTCTTTATCGCCCCCTGCATCCATAGTCCTGATAACGACTGGATAAGGGCTCATATCGCTTAAAGTTTTGCGATAAGCCTTGAATTGTTCGTCCTCGTTTGGCGGGTCATTTCTGTTCATAAAAAGAAACTCGGTCCTGAAGAGGCCGATACCGCTTCCGCCAAAAGATAAAACGTCGCCTGCCTCGTTGGGATGAGCTATGTTGCCCCACAGTTCAACTTTCAGTCCATCTAGCGTTACGGCTGGTAAGTCTTTTAAACTTAATGCCTCTCTTTGTTCACGCCTAAGTTTTTCGATCTTTGCTCTTGCGCATGCTAGCGTACTTTGGGAAGGATTTACTACAACTTCCCCTTTTGTACCGTCGACTATTAAGAAACAGTTCTCGGGGATTAAGCTCATCTCAATTCCTGATACAGTTGGCAAATTCAATGATTTTGCTATTATGGCTGTGTGAGATGTAGGACCGCCTTGGGATAGCACCAACCCCACAACGTTGTTTTCGGAAATAGCGATTAACTCAGATGGAGCCAAGTCTTTCGCCACAACTATTAATGGCTCCCTTACATCCAGCAAGAACAGATCCTTTGCTCCAATTAGATTTCTGTACAACCTGCTTCCCACGTCTTCTACATCTGCTGCCCTTTCCCGCAAGTAGGGGTCTGGAATTTCTTCGAACATGCTTTTTATTTTCATCGTTGTTAAAAAGACAGCGTCCTCGGCGGAGTTGCCTTCTTTAATAGTTGTTTCAATGTTGTCAACAAACATGGGATCTTCTAACATCAATATATGTGCCTCTATGATGCCAGCTTTTTCGTCACCCAGGCGTCGTTTTACACTTTCTTTTAGTTTCTCGAGTGATTCTTTGGTTTTCTTGAGTGCCTTCTTGAAACGAACTAGCTCCTTCTCGACGTCTTCTTTGCGAATTTCGACACTCCTTTTCGTAAAAGGAATTGCTTCGTATAAGAAAGAACGACCGTAGGAAATGCCTTGAGAAAGAGGTGTACCCTTTATCTTTTGCTCTGGCATGATTTTCCCCCTATTTTGTAAGGTTTGTATTAGTTGTATTATGTATCAAATAGCAGTAAAAATAAACACGAAACGGTAGGGGAGAAACAATGTCAATTCGGTTAGAGGTCATGCTTAATCCGGCTTGCGAGCTTGAATATGCTGACGCGTGGATTGTAGTGGACGTGCTTCGTGCGACGACTATGATGACCACTTTTTTTGAAAGAGGCGGAAAGGTCATTTTGCCGGTTAAAAGTGTTGAAGAGGCGTATGATTTGAAGAGAAAACTTGGCAGTGATTGGCTTTTAATGGGTGAGCGGAATAGCCTACCTCCACCAAATTTCGATTGCGGCAATTCGCCCGTCGAGCTGCTTGATTGCTTTCTTGGGACTTACGAGGGAGCGATAATGACCACCACTAATGGCACTAAGGCTTTATTGTTAGCGTCAACATTCGCAAACATCGTCTGTGTAGGATGCGTTAGAAATGCAACTGCGGTGTTAGAGGTTGCACTTAAGTATGGGAATAAGATAGGAATCTTGTGTGCGGGAAGATTTAACAGGGCTATGATTGATGATACTGCTTGTGCTGGTTTAATGGTCGATATTGTGAGAGACAGGGTTGAAAACGTGGAACTAAACGATGGGGGGAAAATAGCGCTAGCAGTTTGGGAATATTACGACAAAAACATGCTTGAAGCCTTTAAAGATGCCGAACATGCGCAAAGCCTGCGCGCGTTGGGCCTGTGGAGCGATGTGGAGTATGCGGCACTACAAGATGAAAGCAAAATAGTGCCAAAACTTGCGATTTGGCAAGGCCTTAAAGCAGTGGTTACGTAGTTGTCATCGATAACAAAGGAGCGCTTCCTCAGCGAGCTTGTCCCAACAAGATTTGCCAAAAAAAGCGCTCCACTCGGAGTCATCGCATAAATATCAAACCTAGCAACAATTGCACGTAATTTACAAAGGTCATAGTAATTATCTGTTAAAGCCTTAATTGAGCTTGATAAGGGGCGATTTTGACCCTCATGTAATTATCATGCCTTGCGAGGTTTTATCCAATTGGCCTTGCTTATTAAAGTTTATCTGAAACGCAAGGCATTAAATACTATGCGATCCATATTCAATGCGTCTTGGTCCTCTATAATGCCCATACTCATCATTTTATCGATACGCGCCCTAGTCGTTTCCAGTTTTTCCCTTATTAAATCGCCGTCCTCACCTGAGGTTAAGACATCCATGAATTCCTCTGAAAGACGTTCGGTGAGAAAGCCAAAGATAATTACTACATGGCTAAGCCAATTCATTAAATCATCTGACTGGAGCCAAGGTTCTACGATATAAAGAGCCGTTAAAAGCGAGTCCGTTTCACTTTCATCAGGTTCCTCCGGTTCTTCCCAAATGCCTAAAGCGTAAAAGGGAGCATCAGGATCTGACTCTATTGCGTCAATTAACGCTTCATAGGAATTCCAGCTGATTCCGTCCAAGACGTACAAGGCAATTGCCTTGGCGTGTAGTGCAACGGGCGAATGTGTCCTTTCACTGCATATCAGTTCCAACACATCTCTGTGACGGTTTAACATGAGCAAAGAACGGTAAATCATGTCCTTCGCAGTAGTCTTTTCATCGACATCAATCTCGAGTAACTTTTGTGCAACCGACAAGGCCTCTTCGTAATGATCATCGAAGGAAAGGGAAAAGGCCATCCTTTCGAGTGCGGAAATGTAAAGATCTTCGCTTTGATCGTCTCTTTGGTACCCCGTGGATTTTTCTTCACAACTTTTGATTATTTGATCCAGATAATAGCGGTTCGTTTCCATATCTCCGTTAGTTATAGCGATGTCTGCCAGTACGAGCTTGGCTTCTCCGTTGGATGGATCCATCTCTAAAACCTTGAGTGCCAAGCTTTCTGCTTCTTCATCACTATCTGCAGAGTTAGCCCTATCCAAAAGTAGTTTTACTTCATCATTAATTTTCCCTTTCGACATGAAACTTCCTCCTAAAAACTAAAAATATTTTTGACCTACATAGTTTATACTAAATTCCAGAATCTGGATAGGGGAATTTAACTTTTGCTCTAAGTTGTATCGCTGGCATCGGCACCACTACTATCCCTGAAGGATCTACGTGATATCTGGCGCGATCCTCTGATTCATCGAAGCCTATTTTGGTATCTGGGGGGATGATGTTTTGAGCATCTACGATAACCCTTCTTAACTTACATCGCTCACCGATGACTACGCTTCGCTCAATTATGCATTCCTCTATTACTGCTCCTGGTTTTATTATGCAGTTTCTAGATAGTATAGATCTTTTCACAGTCGCTCCCAAAATCTGGCTTCCCTCTGCCCTGAGAGTGTTCTCTATATGGCTTGAGTAATTGTTAACCGAAAAAGTAAGACCTGGAGGGTCAGCGTAAGAAACCGTCCTTATTGGCCATTGAGTGTTGAATAAGTTTAGATCTGCATTTTCGTTTAGCATATCCATATGTGCTTGCCAGTATGTTCTTATCGTTCCCACGTCTCTCCAGTAGGGTTTATCGTTTCCAGGAATAACATTGCTCTGGAAATCGTAAGCTAAAACCTTATATTTTTTGCAAAGTTCTGGAAGTATATCTCTGCCAAAATCGTGACTGCTATCAGGGTTACTTGCATCTTCGACCAAAACTTCTTCTAAAATTTCTCTTTCAAAAATGTAGTTTCCCATTGAAATAAAGCTAAATCCAGGTTTGTCCGCTATTTCCGGCGGGCATTTCGGCTTTTCAAGGAATTCAGCGACAAAGCCTCTTTCGTCGGTCTTAAGACATCCAAAAGCATGCGCTTCTGTCACAGGGACTTCATAAGCTGCTACCGTGCAATCCGCTTTTTTCTCAATGTGTTTTTCCATCATTTGTTCGATGTCCATCTTGTAGACGTGGTCAGCGGCAAATACGCATATTCGATCAGCATTATAAATTGTGATGAGATGTAAATTTTGAAAAACTGCATCGGCAGTTCCCTTATACCAGTGTTCCCCGGTCCACATTTGTGCAGGTACGACAGTTATGAAAAAGTCCCTCCCTCTTAGAGCTCCTCCGAACTGCCACCCCCTCTCGATGTGCTCATTTAACGATTGGCTGCGAAACTGAACGAGGACGTAGATGGAAAACACTCCACTATTAACTAAATTGGAAAGAGCAAAGTCTATGATTCGGTATTTAGCAGCGAAATGCACTGCAGGTTTTGCTCGATGTCTGGTCAACGGGGAGAGTCGTTGTCCTCGGCCTCCGGCAAGGACTATGCCCAGCACCCTTCCGTACTTCCCGTAAATCAAAAAGGTCACCCCCGCTTATAGTTCTTTCCGCATCGATTAAATTATAATATTACATTAAACTAAAAGCAACTTCATTATTTAATATTGAACATAAAAGACACTAAAATTTCGGTAAAAACCATATCTCCTTTACAGGGAACAATAACATTAATGGCCGTATATTTAGCTTTTTATTAAGCGTTAAAGTTTGGCTTTACATTATCTTCGTGTTCTGGAACTCCTAATAATTCGAGGTACAAGTTTACATACTCTCGTGAGGATCTGGACCAAGAGAAATCGGCTCTCATACAGTTTTGTACAATTTGATTCCAAAGTTTGGTGGAATTCCATGCTCCAAGTGCTCTTCCTATGGCGTGCAGAAAAGCCTCGCTGCTATAGGAACTAAATAGGAAACCAGTCCCGTCACACGCAGTATCGGCATCGATGACTGTGTCAGCGAGTCCACCTGTGGCCCTGCATATCGGTACTGTTCCATATCTCATGGCTATTAGTTGGGCTAGTCCACAGGGCTCGAAGTAAGACGGCATAATTAGCATGTCACCGCCCGCATACATAAGATGGGCCAACTCTTCGTCATATCCTATTTTTACGAACAAATTTGTTGGAAATTGTAAAGAGGCTTTCTTTAGAGTGCGCTCGTAAATTTCGCTACCTTCTCCGAGGATTATCATTTTACATCCATGACCAACAATCGGCTCTATTGAGAGCAATATCAAGTCAATGCCTTTCTGTTCTGCCAACCTGCCTACATATATTAAAATTGGTGAACCATCTTCACTCCATCCGCATCTCGATAGCAATTCCTCCCTACATTTTCTTTTGGGAGCTATATCCTCTACATCGTAATGAGCGGGGATGAAGGGGTCGGTTTTAGGGTTCCAATAGGAATAATCGATGCCGTTTAGAATACCTCTAAGCTTATTACTATACTGCTTTAAGACGCCATCTAAACCCATTCCGTACTCTTTGGTTTGAATCTCCCATGAGTATCTGGGAGAAACCGTGGTCACTGCATCCGAAGCTATAATTCCACCTTTTAAAAGATTAGTCATGCCGTAATACTCTAGCCCCTCAATGTTGTGGACCTCTTTCGGAATTCCCCAAGATATCAAATCAGTTTCCTGCATGATCCCCTGATGGGCTAAGTTATGAATAGTCAAAACGGTGTCATATAGACCAGAAAGGGAGGAGTAATACATATGCCATTTTAATGCTATTGCAACTGAAGATGTTGGCCAGTCGTGGAGATGAAGAATTTGAGGCCGCCATCGAGATGCCTTCTCGAATTCGATGGCGGCCAAGGAGAGTAGAAAAAAAGGCTTTATCAAGTCCATGTTTAAGAGATTTGGATATATCTCGGCTGGAAAAGGAACATCCTCGATATCCAGGAGGTAGACTGGCACTCCTTGAATATCAGTTCGCCACAAAGATGCAGGAAATACCCTCCACTCCAGTGGTATGTATAATTTACGTGATATCTTCTTTAACTTTTCTTTGATGTTGTTACTAACGTTTGGATAGAGAGGCAACAAAACTCTGCTGTCTACGCCCAGCTCCCTTTGTGCTTTAGGCAGAGAGCCTATCACATCACCAAGGCCACCTTTTTTCACAATTGGATGCATCTCGGAAGCCACATGTAGAACTTTTATTTTACTGAATGACAAACTCATTCCTTAAAGTCACCACCTCCCTTAAATAGTCCTTTGAATATGACTTAATAATACCTCGGGTGTATATTGTAAGCCTTTTCACAGTATTCCCTTACTACGCGATGTGTGTTAAAATAGCTAGCATTTAAAGCAATGCAATTTTTCATCATCGAAAGCCAACGATCATGATGTTGATAGTACAGCGGAATTACCTTTCGTTCAAGTACCTCGTATAAAACCTCAGCGTCCTTAGTATCATCGTAATACACCAGATCTACCTCCCGGGGTTCTGGCCCTATTGCCCATCCAGTGACGTCCTCTACCCATCCTTCTATCCACCATCCGTCCAATATGGATAGGTTTAACACACCGTTATGTGCGCACTTCATTCCACTGGTTCCCGATGCTTCGCGAGGCCTTAGGGGCGTATTTAACCAGACGTCGACTCCTGCCGTGAGTAACGCTGCTAATTCCATGTCGTAATCTTCAAGGAATACTACGGGGATTTTATCAGATAGCTCCTTGGAGGTCTTTATTACGCGCTGGATCATAGATTTGCCCTCTTCATCTAAAGCGTGAGCTTTGCCCGCAAATATTAGTTGAACCTTGCCCGAACAAATGTCAATTAATCGATTAATATCTTTAAAGATGAGATCCGCCCGTTTGTAAGCTACCGCCCTACGGGCAAAACCAATTGTAAGGATTTCAGGATCCAACTTTATTCCTGTTTTCTCTAAAACTTTCGAGAGGAGTAACATTTTATTTGACTGGTGAGCTTCCCATAGCTCATTACCAGGAAGTTTTACGGCCAAAACCAACCTGGAGGGGTCGTTTCTCCAACTCGGTATGTGTTTGTCGAAAAGCTTTTTTATATTCGGAGATGTCCAGCTGTTCGAATGTACCCCATTGGTTATGTAATCGATGTTTTCTGTGTTATAAAGTTTTCTACTGACGTCTCTGTGTTTTTTTGACACTGCATTTATATATCGGCTATAGCGAAGGCCAAAGTCCACCATGGAGACTCCGCCATCTGGCATCATTTGCTTTAAATAATCGACAAACACGGGTGACATCGTCTTTTCTACCAGCTCAAAGGGGAAATAATCATGACCGGCTGCCACGGGTGTGTGTGAAGTAAAAACCACTTGTTCTTTGATTTTTCTTAAGTCCACATATCCCTGTTCTCGGAGCAACTCAAGAGCAAGAAATCCGGCATGTCCCTCGTTCAGATGGAAAGTTTTGAGGTTGTAAAAGCCAAGGCTTCGAAGAATTCTTAATCCTCCAATGCCCAAGATCATTTCCTGGCATAACCTATAGCGCAAGTCTCCTCCATAAAGGTGCCAGGACAAACTTCTATCCTCTGGAGCATTTCTATCATGGTCTGTATCTAAAAAGAAAATGGGCACAATATATCCCGTTTGACCCGTAACTCCGTAGGCCCAAACGCGGACATATACGGGCCTGCCTTCTATTTCGACGTTTACTTCGTTTGGAAGCAAAAACAATTTGTCCTCAGGATCCCATGGAGGATGGGGTTCTTCGATTTGCCTGCCTTCTTCATTAATGTGTTGTTTGAAATATCCATGTTTGTATAAAAGAGTAATACCTACCATAGGAACACCCAGATCGGCAGCGCTTTTTAGCACATCTCCTGCTAAAATTCCTAATCCTCCCGCATAGGTGGGGATATCTTTCTTAACTCCTATCTCCATCGAGAAATACGCTATGGTCCTAAATGCAGGTTCCATTTCCATAAGTTGAACAAAGGACGGACCAACGCCCTTATTTAGATACGTAAGTGGTCTTTTGTCATAAAGCTCGCTCATCCGTTTTTTCACGCTCCTTCACTCTGCTTGAGATATGCGAGGAAGTTATATGCGTCAACTAAAAGTAAATTATATCACGCGATTATCCTACAAAAATTTTTTATGCTATTTTTATTCTGAAGAAATACATGTAGATCCCATAATATGATATAGTTATTATCGTAACTTTGTAATCGTCCTTCAGGGGGTTAGACATGATGAAAATATCTGAAATAGAGGCTTTGTTGGGAGCACGTAGATTGTTTGATACTGCTGCCCTAGAAAAAGAAGTGGAATACGCCCTTGCATCCGATCTTATGAGCGATGTGCTTGCTTTTGCCTTGGCCGCTTCGCTTTTGATAACCGGTTTGACTAACATACAGATAATAAGGACGGCGACAATGTTGGATATGACAGGGATTATTTTCGTAAGAAATAAACGCCCGCTAGAAGAAGCAGTAGCGCTTGCAAGGAAGTTAGATATCCCTGTCTTGTTGTGTAAAAAAAGCATGTTTGAAACCTGCGGGTTGCTTTATCAGGCTGGATTAAAATCGTGTACTATCCTGGACGAGGAGTCGGACTAGATTGAGTGAACCTTTAGTGTTAGAGTTGCAAGTTAAACCTTTGGATTTCTTGGCTGCGGGCGAGACAGCTACACACTTCAAGGAAACCCTGAAATCCTTAGGATTGCCCCCGGATATATGTCGCAAGGCGGCAATAGTGGTCTACGAAGCCGAAATGAACATAGTCATCCATGGAGGCGGAGGCGTAATGTGCCTTCAAGTTGAGGAAGATAAGGTGACTATAATTGCTAAAGACAAGGGCCCTGGAATTGAAGACCTTGAGTTGGCGATGAAGGAAGGATATTCCTCTGCACCAGATTTCATAAGGGAATTGGGGTTTGGAGCGGGTATGGGCCTTCCGAACATTAAGAAAAATTCAGATGAGTTATACATAGACACTGCTCCAGGGAAGGGCACTAAGTTGCGTGCGGTAATATACCTTGACAAAAGGCGGTGAGTTTCTTGGCTCACGGGGTAAAGATTGCGGAGTCTTCTTGTAGGGGTTGTGTGAATTGCATCAAGTCATGCCCTACGGAGGCTATGAGGGTCATAGAAGGAAAGATACGCATATTGAGTGAAATTTGCATTTCCTGCGGCGAATGCCTTAGGCGATGTCCACATCGAGCATTGCTGCCGGAGGATGATGATTGGGATTATATCTTAAGCAAACGTCCTATGGCGGTGGTAACAGATCCTTGTTTCTGTGCTCAATTTTCCTGGCCTCCTATTCCTAGTCTAACAGCTCACGCATTGTTTGAATTGGGCCTTGAACCCATATTCGAGGAATACGAGGCAGCCTATGATGTGGCAGCAGTTGCGGCGGCCAGAGCGATTAAAAACTCTCCAGAAACGGCTAAACCGTTGATTTCTACTTACTGTCCTGCTGTAGTGAGGTTGATCCAGATTAAATTTCATGAACTTATACCTCATTTGGCCCCGGTTGAAAATCCCCTTGAGACGAGCATAGACTTGTGGAGGGCTAGGACAAAAAAGCGTGAGCCTGTTACTTTGGTATCACCTTGCCCAGCACGCATCGCCATGGTTCGTTCCCCTGTTGGAAGGGACGTTAGCTCCGCGGAATATGTAATTTCAACTTCAAAATTAGCTAGAGAGGTATTAATTGGTTCTGGTGATCCCTCAAAAAAGGTGACGATTGATTCTTCTACGGAAACTCCGCGATGGATAGCATGGGCTAAAACGGGCGGAGAATCGATGCATGTTCGCGCATTCTCCAATCAACCGGTCAGAACCCTCGAAGTAGACGGGCTACGCAACGTGATTAGTCTCTTCCAAGAGATGGAATTGGGAAAACTAAGGGGTATAGATTACGTTGAAGCACGAGCTTGCGATCTCGGTTGCATCGGCGGAATAGGAAACGCTGAATCTCGATTTCTAAGCCGCATAAAAATTGATAACGTAAAAATGTCTTTCAATATAACTGAACAATACAAGAAAGAACTAGAAGCTCTTTATCATGCCAAGGTATGGATGTTACGAGATGAAATAGTACCCATAGAACAGATGCCTCTGGGAGAAGATCTGGTTAAGGCTATGGAAAAGCTTAAACAGTTGCATGCTGTTTACGCCGAGCTTCCCCACCTTGATTGTGGAACCTGCGGAAGACCTTCTTGCAGGGTGATGGCAGAAGACATAGTCAGAGGCGAAGGTTCGTTGGATGATTGTATTTTCAGGTTAAAATCACGGATTGCTGATCTATCTAGAGAAATTTACGAGCTTTCAAAGAGGTTGGTACACACGATGACTCCGGAGGGAAAATGATGAGGATCAAAGAAATATGCGAAAAGTTGGGTTTGAAAGTATATGTCGAAGGCAATGGAGACCAAGAGGTGTATCAAGGAGTAGCGGGTGATCTTTTAAGCTTTATTATGAGAACTGCCCCAGAAGGGGCAGTGTGGGTAACCATTCAAAATCATGTTAACGTTGCAGCCGTTGCAGTTTTAAAAGATATTCCGTTTATAATATTGGCATCGGAACGTGAGCCACTTCAAGAGCTAATCGAAAATTGTGCAAAAGAAAACATTGCTCTGGCTTCTTCAAATTTGGGTGCTTTCAATCTTTGCGGTAAACTATATGAGCTTGGCGTAAAAGATTAAAAATATGCGCCTTTATCGGATGGATCTGCATGTGCATACAGTACTATCTCCATGTGCTGAACTTGAAATGGGAGCCAAAGAAATAGTTCAAAGATGCGTAGAAGAGGAAATAGATATTATAGCTATCGCTGATCATAACGCCACAACTAACTCAAAAGCCGTAATCGATGCCGCCAAAGATAAGCCTTTGATAGTCTTACCCGCCCTGGAGGTGCAATCTCGCGAGGATGTGCACACTTTGTGTGTATTTTCTACTTTCGAAGAAGCATTGCTCTTTCAAAAATGGGTATGGGAACGACTAGCACCTATAAAAAATGACCCGGAGTTATTTGGCTTTCAGATAGTAATTGATGGTGAAAACAACATATTGAAGGAAGTTGAGACTCTTTTGTTACAAGGCGTGGATGCCTCTGCGGATGATGTCATAGGAGAGGTAAAGCGAAGGGGCGGAATGGCCATACTTGCTCATGTAGACAGGCCTGCCTATTCGTATTTAGCGATACTTGGAATGATACCTTCAAACTTAGCGATCGATGCGGTAGAATTTTCTGCTAGATTGTCATCGCGTGAAGCCATCTCCTGGAAGGAGAGCGTTTCAAATTATACCGTTATAAAGTCCTCCGATGCTCATCGCTTAAGTGATATAAAAAAAGCACATACTACCCCTGTCATTTTGGAGCATCCTGCTTTTGATGAGATTCTTTTAGCATTACATAAAAGCGGCGGTAGGAAGGTTTTGTGGCCCTGGTCATAACTGGGGCGCCCTTGACTCTTTTTTGAGAATATGATATCAGTCACAAGGTGGAAGAGACAATTTATATTAAATATATACTAATGGTGGTGATGATAGTGGCATTGAGTACTGTTGATGTCGTAGAAAAGGCCAAGGAGATAGTTACCCCTTGGAAGGGTCAACGCGGGGGTTTGATTCCGATATTGCAGGAAATGCAAAAAGAGTTTGGTTATTTGCCGGAAGAGGCCCTGCTTACTGTCTCTAAGGAGTTGAAAATTCCGAAAGCTGAGGTATATGGAGTAGCAACTTTTTATGCCCAGTTTCATTTGAAGCCCAGGGGACGTCATGTTATACGCGTATGTCGAGGGACAGCATGTCACGTGAGAGGAAGTTTACAGATTTTAGAGAAAGTTAAGCAAATGCTTGGCATTGAAGAAAACGAAACTACCGACGATTTGCGCTTTACTCTTGAGCCGGTGGCCTGTCTGGGTGCTTGTGGTCTTGCGCCGGTAATGATGGTAGACGAAGACACCCATGGACGCTTGACTCCCGACAAAATCAAGACTATTTTGGAGAAATACAAGTAGGTTTTAATGCTAGAAGATCTTTCTCAATATATTTTAGATATTGCAGAGAACTCAGTCAAAGCAAAGGCTAGCAGGGTTTTAATAGAACTTAAGATTGACAGTAAAAAGAAACTGATAAGCTTATGCGTCTGTGATGACGGCTGTGGCATGGACGAAGACCTGTTAAAGCAGGTAGAGGATCCCTTTACCACCACTAGAAAGGAGCGCAGGGTTGGATTGGGAATCCCCTTTCTAAAACAGGCAGCCCTCTCATGTGACGGTTTTTTCGAAATTGCTTCTGAAAAGGGAAAAGGCACTATTGTTAAGGCTGGGTTTAGGAAGGATCATATAGATTGTCCACCTCTTGGAGATGTTGCGGCGACGATCGCTACGCTAATTATGGGATGGCCTGAGTGTTGCTGGATTTTTCGTTACGAGGTTGATGGCAATGCTTTCTTGCTTGACCTTGAAGAATTGCTAAAATACTTAGGCGATAGAGAGCTTTTAAAGTCACCAAAATTTATTTTGTGGCTTAAAGAATATATTCAGGAAAATATGAGTTTGCTCCATGAAAAAAAAGGAGGCGATGGTATTGCCCAAGATTAAGAGTCTCGAGGATTTAAGAAAGCTTAGGGAAGAGTCTAAGGACCTAACATCAGCACGGTCAGGCGGTAAAACGAAAATAATAGTTGGAATGGGTACGTGTGGTATAGCGGCAGGTGCCAGAGAAGTCTTGAGCGCTATTTTAAATGAACTTGCTAGGCGGGAAATTAAAGATGTTGCCGTAGAGACAACTGGCTGTATAGGGATGTGTCAATACGAACCATTGGTTGACTTTATAAGGCCTGGAGAGCCCAGAGTAACCTACGGAAACGTTGAACCGAAAGATGTACCACGCCTTATCGTAGAGCATTTGATTAATGGTAAGGTCGTTTGGGATAAAGTTGTTGGTAGAACGGATTAGGGGGAATTGATTATGGCTATATATCGTGCTCACGTATTGGTTTGTAGGGGAACGGGGTGTACCGCAGGTGGATCCCCAAGCGTGATGAAGGCCTTTAGGGATGAATTAGCCAAAAAAGGCTTAGATAGAGAGATCATGGTTGTAGAAACCGGTTGTCATGGCATGTGCGAAATGGGACCGGTTGTCGTCATTTATCCAGAAGGGGCTTTTTACTGTAGAGTGACTCCTGAAGACGTAGCTGAGATAGTGGAAGAGCATCTGTATAAGGGGCGAATAGTGACACGACTTCTTTACACTGTTCCCGAAGATATGGAAAAGGTTCCTTATTACAGAGACATACCTTTTTATAGCAAACAGCATCGTGTTGTGTTAAGTAATTGTGGCTACATAGATCCCGAAAAAATTGAGGAATATATAGCGCGCGATGGTTATATGGCATTGGGTAAAGCATTGTACGAAATGACTCCTGAGCAGGTTTTAGAAGAAGTCAAAAAGTCCGGCTTGCGAGGAAGGGGTGGAGCAGGGTTTCCAACGGGGCTAAAGTGGGAGTTTGCCCGTAAAGCCACAGGGGACAAAAAATATATAGTGTGTAATGCTGACGAAGGAGACCCTGGTGCTTTTATGGATAGATCTACGCTTGAAGGGGATCCTCACTCCGTCATCGAGGGGATGGCCATCGGTGCCTATGCAATAGGAGCTGACGAAGGATATATTTACTGTAGAGCAGAATACCCACTTGCTATTAAGAGGCTTAGGATCGCAATGGCTCAAGCTGAGGAGATGGGGTTGCTCGGGGATAATATCATGGGCACAAACTTCTCCTTTCACCTCCACTTAAAAGAAGGGGCAGGAGCTTTCGTTTGTGGCGAAGAAACGGGACTAATGGCTTCGATCGAGGGTCGACGCGGTATGCCTCGTCCAAGGCCGCCATTTCCTGCGCAGCAGGGTCTGTGGGGCAAACCCACCAACATCAATAACGTTGAGACATGGGCTAACGTGCCCAGGATCATACTAAATGGCGCGGATTG
>JAAYTM010000064.1 GCA_012518015.1 Synergistaceae bacterium | reverse complement strand
GATTATCCCTTGAAGATGCGGGTGGGGATATGTGTGGAAGTTGTAAAATCTTTGGCCGACATCTACGGCGAGACAACAGGCAAGAAGCTTGTGATGGAAAATGTTCCATCTTACGAAGAGCTACAGGAAAAAGATGTGGGGGCGTTCCTCAACTAGGCTTCTTTTTATGCAAATTTAAACCGATCATTTTTTATTGGAGGTCTGTCAAAAATGTATAAAAATAAAATTTTTCGATTAATCCTTTCTTTTCTATTTGCAATTTTATTTTGTCATGCTGCCTTTGCGGCGAGCAATATAGCTCTTACTTCTGCGGGCCAGAGCCCTGATGCCATGATGGTCAAGGTTGTCTTGAAAAAAATGGACGTGGAAGTGGACTTCGATTCAGCTATGGACCCCGCAGCTATTAAAGACAATCACAAGGTTCTAATTGTTGTTGTAGGGGGCAGCTCAAAAGGTCTTGGTGCCGCAGGAATAGATCAGGATCAAGAGAAGGCTCGGATAGAAGAAATATTGAAGATTGCTAACGAAAAGGGATTAAAAATTCTCGTGATGCATGTTGGTGGAGCATCCCGTCGCGGAACACTTTCTGATCTTTTTCTCGATACGGTAGTACCTCATGCAGACTATGTTATCTATGTAAAAGGAGCCAATGAAGACGGATATTTCACTAAAGTTTCTGAAGAGAAAAAGATCCCTGTAGAGGAATCCGAAACCATCCGCGCACTTGATGAGCATCTTAAAAAAGTTCTGGGAGAGTGGGGGGTTATTTAGCCTTGCCGGCTATAGTGGAGTGGTTTTTTCCAGAAGGTCTTTACACAATAGCAATGATAGGAGTATTTGCTGTAGGAGCTTTTACCATAAAGTTTCCAGTATCTATTGCAATGGCCTTCGCAGCCATAGCAGGAGCCCTCATAGGTGGCGCAGGCTTTCCCCTGCGTCACCTTGTGGAGGGCATGTTTGGTTATCTCGATACAATACTTGTCATTGCTACGGCAATGATTTTTATGAAAACAGCGGAAAGCACGGGACTTTTAGAAGGCTTGGCTGCATGGATTATTCGTAAATTTCGTAAAAAACCGGCGTTTCTTTCTATGGGGTTAATGTTTATAATCATGGTTCCTGGCATGATTACAGGCTCTTCTACAGCGGCAGTTCTTACCACTGGTGCCTTAGTAGCACCAGTCCTTCTCCAACTGGGAGTTTGCCCCCATAGGGCGGCAGCAGCTATTGCTATGGGTGCAATCTTTGGCATGATTGCACCTCCGGTTAACCTTCCGGCCATGATCATTGGCGGAGGGATAGATATGCCTTATTCAGGATTTGGAATTCCCCTTATTATATGCACCTTACCTCTTGCCATCTTCACTGCTTTTCTTTTTATCTACCCTCCTCTCAAAAAAGGTGATTTTTCTGAATCTGGCCTGGAGGCAGAACTTAAGCGTATGGAGCGAGAACCACTTTCTTTTCGACTCTTTATTCCATTGCTTGTCCTCATCGTATTGTTCGCGGTAGAACGCGTCTTCCCATCACACTGGCCTTCTTTAGGCATGCCACTAATCTTTCTTCTTGCTGCTGCTTCGGCCCTTTTTTCTGGTGTAAAATGGCACCCTCTTCAGACTGTAATTAGTGCTATAAACGATGCATTGCCGGTTATGGGAATTCTTATGGGTGTAGGCATGTTTATTCAGATCATGACGTTGATCGGAGTACGAGGTTTCGTTACAGTTTCTGCTATAGCCCTTCCTAAGTGGCTTCTTTACGTAGGCATAGGAGTATCTATTCCTCTTTTTGGGGCAGTGTCGGCTTTCGGATCGGCTTCGGTATTGGGAGTTCCATTCGTTTTAGCTTTGCTGGGCCACAACGAAATTATCGTCGCTTCGGCTCTCAGTCTTATTGCTGGACTTGGAGACCTTATGCCTCCCACAGCCCTTGCCGGTATTTTTTCTGCCAAAGTAGTAGGGGAAGATAACTATTTAAAAGTTCTTCGTTGCTGCATCTTTCCCGCCATTCTCACTGCTCTATGGGGGATAGCTATCATCCTCTTAGCGAATAAATTGGCGGTTTTTCTTTTTTAGGGGGAATTATAAAAAATGATAATGCTCATATACCGTGGAATAGCGCTTTTTATCTCTCTCGTGGTTGTGCACTGCATGTTTCAAGAAGAAGAATTTTGGAAACAGGCTTCTGCTACTATGGTCATTATCCCTCTTGTCATGAGGGTTTTGCTTATAAAATGAGGAGGCCGCGTTGCACAAAATGAACATAAAAGGTACTCGCAAGACAGCCATTTTTCTTTTAACCGTAGCACTATTGGTCATGTACGTCACTGGACGGAACTTTCTTGCCATGCGACAACCTGATGTGGTGATACCGGCTGATGGCTTCGAAAAAAGGATGCTATCAGATTGGTTTCAAGGCATACACAACACACCGGCAGATACACCGGTATTTATACAGGAAGGCCAAGAGCCGGGGGGAACGGTTCTGATCTTAGGTGGGACCCACCCTAACGAGCCTGCTGGGTATATAGCTGCTGTATTGTTCCTTGAACGAGCCCAAGTACAGAAAGGACGTTTAATAGTGATACCCTTTGCAAACAATACGGCTTTCACCCATAACTCCCCTCAGGAAGGATATCCTCAATATATTCGGTTCCTTCTTCCGGACGGTTCGGTTAGAACCTTTAGGTATGGGTCGAGAGATACGAATCCTGTTTATCAATGGCCAGACCCTGATATTTACGTTCACGAACCTTCAGGACAGCGGCTTGCAGGCAGTGAAATGCGTAATTTGAATAGAGCCTATCCAGGACAACCACATGGTGTTATAACTCAGCGTATTGCCTTCGCTATTTTAGAACTAATTCGCAAGGAAGACATAGATTTGGCCTTTGATCTTCATGAAGCATCGCCGGAATACCCCGTTGTCAACGCCATAGTGGCCCATGAAAAGAGCTTGGAACTTGGTGCCATGGCAGCAATGGATCTGGAAGGGCGAGGAATACCTTTTCGTCTGGAGCCATCACCTCGAAATTTAAGAGGCCTCTCTCACAGAGAATGGGGAGATCATACGGACGTAATGGCCATCCTTATGGAGACAGGCAATCCAATCCAAGGTCGCCTGCGAGGACGCACAAATGAAGCCTTGGCCTTGACAGGCAAGGATAAATTCTACCAGAAAGCAGCAAAACTCGGGAGCCTCTTCATCCCTTATGAAGATGATCAACCCATAGCTCTCCGCACAGCCCGACATGTGACGGCTATTATGACTTTTCTGGAAATGCTGGGCTTTATCAGCGAAGAAAAAAGTGTAATAGTAAATAACATTCCCGACTACAATGATATTATAGATAAGGGGATAGAGGCTTTTCTTTTGTCCATTTCATGAGTCAATGCTTATCGGCCCTTACATAAAACCTAAAGGGGAGTGTCTTAATGTATCGTGATGGCAACAAAACGCTCCATTGGAGGCAAATGGGGCGAGGATGCTTCCTTCTTATAGCGTGGTTTCTTTCGCGTTTTTACGAACGTCCTATCTATACAGTTTTTCAATATCTTCTGTTAGCTGTCGAGCATAACGATAGCGGTTATCTCATGGCAGCTTCAGCTATTCTAGTACTTGTTAATACAATAAAAGCCTTACTTCTTTACGAAGGGTGGCTTTTCTTTGCCGATGGTCTTGCAAATTATCTCAATAAACCCTTAATAAAGCGGCTTCTCCCCCTTTTTGCTATTCCTGCATGCTACCAAATGGTGGCAATCTTTGATTTTCCCGGCATTCCTCATTTTGGAATGCCGGCTGTCCTTAGCATCGCTAGTGTCATGTTAATCCAATACTTCACGCGGGATGTTTCAAGGTGGTCAAATAAGGCCATGGCGCTGGGGCTAATGCTTTTTTCTTTTCAGTGGTTAGATGTTGTTCCAGCTCTTACCAGTTATGGCTTTGGATGGGGAGAGCTTTCTGCTGTCCTAAAAAATATAGCAGTGATTTCAGGCAAAGCAAGGGTGTTAAATGTAATGGCAATGGTTTCATTTGGGGGAGTCTTTGCTGGCGCCCTTGTTACTATAGAGCTTTTTGTAAATTATGAAAAGCGGCTGGCACAGCTTCAACGCCTACGTCGTCAAGAGAGAGAACTTTCTGCCTTACGAGAAGAACAGCTACGAAATCGCAGTGTAATAGAAATCCAACAACTTGTTCACGACCTCAAACGACCTCTTACGGTAATCATAGGATTGACGGATGTTTTGTCACACTCGCTGGGAAACCCTGCAGAGAAAGCACATTTGAAGGAAATTCAAGATGCGTCCGTAAACATGAATAAGATGGTTTCGGAAATTTTGAATCCTCACGTCCATCACCGCATTTCTGTGGAACACGTTGTGAATTACACTTTGAGTCAAATACGTCCCTTCCCCTGGAGTTCCGGCATTCAGGTGAGCTTGCATGATGCTTCTTCAACCTCTTTCATTGAAGCGAACCTCATACTCCTCTCTAGGGCTATTGTAAACATCTTGGACAATGCTCATCGAGCAACAGTTGGGAACTCGTCGCCTATTATTCGCTTTCAAACGGAGGTCACAAAGGATCACGTATTAATTATAGTAGAAGATAATGGGTACGGATTTGAAAAAGAGCCCTTGCCTCATCGTTCCGCCTGGGGGTCTACTGGTCTTGGGTTACCTTTCGTAAGGAGCGTCGCAAAAGAACATAATGGAAAGCTGTATCTTGGAACCAGCGATGAGCTGGGTGGGGCTTATATTGCTTTGCTTTTGCCTCTATGCAATACGGAAGAGGTAGGGGGTGAAGACAATACTGTACCTCGGATCAATTGATGATGACACAAGTGTTCTTTATACTTTGGAAGCAATGGCCAAGTCTCAGGGCTGGGATATGCGAACCACAACAGAGCCCGACGAGGCGTTTCTTTGGGTGATTAATAATCAGATCGACATACTGCTCGTAGACTATCACATGCCTAAAATGAGTGGCCTTGAAGTTATTCAAAGGGCAAGGGAAATTTCAGATACAGTGGTACTACTAGTCCTTACCATTGAAGAGCATCCCCAAATTGCTCGCCAGCTTCTTCTTGCCGGGGCCGATGATTTCGTGAACAAACCAGTGCGCCTTTTAGATTTCGCTTCTCGAATTCAGGTCCATGCCAAACTAGCCCACTATAGAAAAATGACGCGTCAAAGCTACCCAATGAAGGGGATATCTGAAGAAACCCTTAGAAAAGTAATTGATCTCCTAGTTTCAAATGCAGATACCGAGTTTTTTGATGTACAGTTTCTTTGTGACAACCTTGGTTTAGCTTATCCGACAGCCCATCGTTATTTGGAATACCTCGCAGAAAAAGGGACTTTATTTAAAAGCCAGGAAAGCCCGGAGGGCAAACCGGGCCGTCCCCGGACGCTCTACCAAATGAAGTAAGCAGATAGTCGGTTTTAGCGATTTGTTTCGGTGAAATGTGATAAGTTGCCAGATCAAAACATCTCTGGCTTTTTGGTAAAACCATGCAAGATTCACACTTATGTTTTCCAAAAGCGCCGCTGGGCCGGTCCGTTGTATTCAGATAATGAAAGCTCATCGGCAGGATATGCAGAATCCCAACAGTAAATGAGAAAGTCAAGTTCATCGGCAGCAGAGACAATCAAAGCCTCCGGCGTGCTTGGCAGAACGGGAGATCCGTATTCTTTCTTTCCGTGATGGCTCACTATGATATGGCCTATTGCCAAGGTGATGTTTTCATCGAGGTCGTACTTTCTGGCAAAATCCATGAACATGGAATAGCCCAAAGGGATGTGGTCTATCACGGCACCATACAGTGTAATTTGAGGAGCTAAATCAATTGAGTAAGCGCCAAGTTTTCCAATGTCGTGCAACAGTGCCCCGGCAGTAAGAACATCCATATCTACATTTAATCCTTTATTTAAATAAATAAACCCAATGGCCCGGGCACTTTTCGTGACATCGAGAGTATGTTCAAGTAAGCCGTGGACGTAGGCATGATGATTCTTAACAGCAGCCGGAGCGATCTTAAACTGTTCCCACAAATCTTCGCTAAAAAGCGTGTGCAGAAAGGTACGCAAAGGATCGCCGCATTCGTTCACTATAGCCCAAAAGTCCGCTTCCATTTGTTCGAGCGGTACAGGCGATTTTTCTATAAAAGACTCTGGCGGATATTTATCGGAGTCGAGCAAGTAAATTTGGTTTATGTGGTACTGTAGTCTTTGTTTGTATTTAGTTACAACGCCAAAAACTCCCACAGGTTGTCTTGAGACGCTGCTAAGACCTTCTAACTCATTTTGAGTGAGGGCCTTTTTTTCTCCATCTCTAATGTCCCACCATTTGCTGTCCGACCATGCTCTGGCATAGAGCGTTCCGCTTGCATCCACGATGGTCAGGTCCCAGTAGGGTTGATTATTTTTATCTCTTTTTAGCCTCGCCGAGGCTAACACTCCGACGGTTTTGAACTTATCGCCGGACTTCATGCTTTCTTTTATGCTAGCGATGGGTACACATCTTTCTTCGGACATCTTTATCACCCTTGTAGATGTAATTGCCTCACTTTTTGCAATATTTATATATAATCAATACGTATATAATCTTTAACTTAAATTTTATACCACGAATAAAGATCAAATGCCAGCCGTGCAGACTTTATTCACGAAGAGCAACACAAAGATGCAGCTATCTGTTTTGCTTAAGAAAGTGCCATAAGATGTTTTGCAACGCCAAAAGATAATTAAATGACGAACAGGAGGAATTCTTTGATATGTTTAGCCTTAAAAGACGAATATCGAATAAGGAGACATTGCTGGGGACATTTGTGATCCTGCCATCGACCGATTCGGTTGAAATTCTGGCATTGGGCGGATTTGATTTTGTTGTACTTGATAGAGAACACGGCCCTCATTCCATAGAGAAACTGCAGGACATGGTGAGAGTAGCTTCTCTTCATAAAATGGGCACCTTAGTCAGGGTGCCGGAAAATTCCAAGAAAGAAATTTTATGGGCTCTGGACGTAGGGGCTGACGGAGTGTTGGTTCCCATGGTTGAAACTGCTTCGGATGCAATTAGGGCCGTAAGAAGCGCCAAATATGATCCAATCGGAGAAAGAGGAGTTGCCTTTACAAGATCCTCGAAATACGGCAAACACGAGCTAACTTCCTATTTCGAGGAATCCAACGAAAATACATTTATCGCCTTGCAATGCGAAAATATTAAGGGGTTGACGAACCTCGAGGAAATCGTAAATACGCCGGGGGTGGATATGATCTTTTTTGGACCCTTCGATATGTCTGCTTCCTTAGGCATACCCGGCAAAGTAGAAGATCCAAGGGTCAAAGAAGCAGCTATGAAATTACTTCAAATTTGCAAGAACGCCAACAAGGCAGCGGGCACTTTCGCAAGTACAGCCGAGGAAGCTTTGAATCGTATACAGGAAGGATTTAACTTGGTTGGCCTTGGCATAGAAGCCACAATTTATCTTAATGCTGTAAAAAGTTTAGTGACCAGCGTAAAAAATAAGATAATAAAATGATTCAAGATCGCTAAAAAGCACGTTACTAGGGCTGTATTTTTTGCAAATGCACCATTATATCCTAAATTTCTCCAACTCTGCGGGGTGAGCCGGTTTAGTGACGATATTAAGGCAATCCTCAGGGGAAGTAATTAAGATCCGTACGGCGCTGTTTTCGTGATCGCTGTAGCGCGCTACGAACTTTGCAGATATCTCCAAATTTTCTATGACGACTGGAGCGTCATAAGAATAAAGCAGTGCCGTTGGACCTTTCACGTTAATCGGATTCAGCAACAACATCGAAGGAAGCCGAAGCTGAATTAGCCTTTTATTTTCATGGGCATTTCTCCCAATGACTAAATGGTTTTTTTGAGGAAGTAAAAAATGCCTGCCGACGCGCAAAAGAGCGGCGTGGAAGAAGGAAAAATGCTCCTTAAAAGCCTCCATTAAACGTCTTAACTTTAAAGAAAAAAACTTCTCCGTGAGAGGGCATCCGCCTCCTGGCGAAGGATAAGTCGTGATTTGCCATTTTTTTGCCAGTTCCATTTGTTCTTTCCTGCTACGCCCGGAAATGGGAAGCAAATTCTCCCTATTTACCAGGCCTTCCCGTTCAGGAGCCGTTGCAGGAAGCAGCTTGGCAGACAAGGGCCTTAGAATATAATCAGCGTAGCCTGAAGCAGCGTCTACCATCCTTAAAGCCGCTGATGTTTGCGATTTAGGCCTTTCTCCCAAGACCTCGCCGGTAGCCAAAAAATCATATCCTCTTTCTTCCATCATCTGACCTGCCACCTTTAACATTAAAGCGTGACAATCTATGCAGGGATTCATGTGTTTCCCGAAGCCATGCGGGGGGTTGATAAGTATGTTAATGTATGCTTTC
>JAAYTM010000063.1 GCA_012518015.1 Synergistaceae bacterium | reverse complement strand
TTTTGGGGGAGCAGAAGCAAATGTGGCCGTTTCCTTGGCTAATTACGGGGAAAGCGTTAGCTTTGTCACGGCACTGCCAAACAATCCAATTGGGCAAGCTGCGGTCATGACTTTGCGTTCCTTTGGAGTAGATACATCGCATATCATATTTAAAGGAGATAGGATAGGAATATATTACTCACAAAGGGGCTCATGTTTTAGGCCCTCTCAAGTGATTTACGACCGTGCTCATTCTGCCTTTTCTGAAATCAAACGCGAAGATCTCAACTGGGGTGTCATTTTCAAAGATGCCGATTGGTTTCATGTAACAGGCATCACTCCGGCCGTTTCGGAAGGAGCTGCCCTAGCAGCCATGGATGCCGTCAAAAAAGCAAAAGAAATGGGCATAACCGTGTCATGTGATCTGAACTACAGGAAAAAACTGTGGAAGTGGGGCAAGAAAGCTCCTGAGGTAATGAGGGAATTGGCCAAATATCTTGACGTAATGATAGCTAACGAAGAAGATTGCCAACTAGCCTTAGGCATAGATGCTCATATTGACGTAACTAAAGGCGCACTTGATCCTGAAAGCTACAAAGGCATCATAAACACAGTATTTGAACTATATCCACAACTTAGCTACATCGCCACGACGTTGCGCGAAAGTATAAGCGCAGATCACAACAATTGGTCTGCAATTTTAGCCACTAAAGACACTTTCCTGGTAAGCCGTAAGTACCAGATAACAGACATAGTCGACAGGGTAGGCGGAGGAGATTCCTTTGGCGCGGGCTTAATTTACGGTTTAAGACACTTCCAGGAGCCCAAAGATGCCTTGGAGTTTGCAGTAGCAGCATCTGCCTTGAAACATACAATCCCCGGGGACTTTAATAGGGTCTCCAAAGAGGAAGTTTTTAGTCTGATGGGCGGAGATGTAAGCGGGAGGGTCCAGAGATAAATAAAGCGGGAGATGACATTTCTCCCGCTTTATTTATCATCTTACATTTGTATTTTTTATATTGTTGATCGAGTTATCTTTTAAAAAACACATTTATGAAAAAATATCATGGATGTCAATTTACCTATAATGTAACTCCGCCCTTCCAAATGGCTATTTGCTTAAAATCGTTTTCTTCGCTTTTTGTCTTTTCTCCGTTGGCTATGCTTATTATCTTTTGAAAGAATTCATCTAGTAGATCCTTGATCGTGACGCCTTCAAGAAGAGCACCAGCATTAAAATCTATCCATCGCTCTTTTTTGTGATATAGATCGCTATTGGTTGAAACTTTTACTGTAGGCACAAAGGTACCATAAGGGGTGCCCCGACCGGTAGAGAAAAGGACCATATGACATCCCGCGGCACCAAGTGCTGTTGAGGAAACAAGATCATTTCCCGGACCTTCAAGCAGGCTCAACCCTTTCTTTTTGACCCGATCTCCGTACAATAGCACATCCACAACCGGCGCCCTGCCGCCTTTTTGCACACAACCTAGAGACTTTTCCTCTAGGGTAGTTATGCCTCCTGCTTTATTGCCAGGCGATGGATTTTCGTAAACCGGCTGTTCATGGGAAAGAAAATATTCTTTAAAGTCGTTGATCAAATTAACAATCTTTTGAAATATCTCCTCGTTTTCCGCCCTTTCCATCAAAAGCCTCTCAGCCCCAAACATCTCGGGCACTTCCGTCAGGACAGAACTTCCACCGGCGCACACTAAAAAATCTGAGAACGCCCCAAGTAGCGGGTTAGCTGTTATGCCAGAAAAAGCATCAGAACCGCCACATTTCAATCCAACGACCAAAGAAGAAAGCGGGACATCTTCTCTCTTATCCGTAGATGCATTTTCAACGAGCTCGCATATCATCTTGGCGCCCACTTCCACCTCATCATCCACTTCTTGTGCCACAAGAAAACGAACTCGCTCTCTATCAACATCTCCGAGGTGTTTGACGAAAGACTCAAGAGTATTATTTTCACACCCCAATCCCAAGACTAAAACACCAGCAGCATTAGGGTGTTTTACTATACCAGCAAGTATTTTTTGAGTTCGTTCCAAATCACCGCCAAGCTGAGAACAACCAAAAGGATGGGCCATTACATTGCCTTCCTCAAGTAAATCAACTAATCGACTTCCCTCGAGAAGCCTTTTAGCTTTCTCTAATATAAGTTTGCCAATCTCATTAATACAGCCTACAGTCGGTACTATCCATATTTCATTTCTTATACCTATAGAACCGTTTGTGCGCTTAAATCCCTTAAAGGAAGGAATCGTGAAAGAATCGCTACAAGACAAGTAGTTTTTGGGTTCATATGAATATTCCTCGACATCACCTAAGTTGGTACTAAGATTATGGGTATGAACATGTTCTCCACCTTGGATATTTTTAATGGCACTACCGATCGGGAAGCCATACTTTATTACTTTTTCTCCCGATTTTATATCGCTAAGAGCTACTTTGTGACCAAGGGGAATTTCATCCCTTATTAATATAGCAGCTTGGCCCTCGGTAGTAACTCTACTACCTCTATGCAGCTCTTTTAGCGCAACGCCAACATTATCCTTAGAAGTGATTCGCAATAAATAAGACATGGTTATTTGACCTCCAGAACTTTTACTATACAGGTGTCCTGCTCAACGCTTCTGAAACTTTTGCCACAATTTCTTGAACCTTTCTTCCGGCCTCAAGCATCTTTTCCTCAGTAAACCTATAAGCCGGAGCAGAAACGCTTATCGCCCCAATTGGTTTCCCATTTTGCAATATGGGGGCACCCACGCAACATATCCCCTCTTCATTCTCCTGTATATCCTTTGCAAAACCCTCTTGTCTAATTTTTGATAACTCAGCCATTAGCTTTTCTTTATCCACAATGGTGTTGGGCGTTTTGCGCGTTAACGCTACCTTATTTAAATAAGCATCAATCTCTTCCTGGCTCAAAGCAGACAAAATTGCCTTGCCTGCCGCAGTGCTGTAGAGTGTCAAGTGTGCCCCAATGCGAGAACGCATCCTGACCGGGTGCGGTGTATCCAGCTTCTCTATGTAATAGGCATTTTCACCATCGAAGAAAATAAGGTGCACTGTTTCCCTAGTAAAATCCCAAAGTTCAACCATGTGAGGTTTTGCTACCTCTAATAATACGTTTTGTACTTTGTAGGCGCTTGCCCAAAAAAGCACAGCAGGGCCAATAGCATATTGTCCATTGCAGCGCATGACCAACGAATGCTCCTCTAGCGTATTCAGTATTCGAAAAACTGTCGTCTTCGGCAAAGAAGTTCTTTCGACTATCTCCGACAAACCAGAGGGTTGCTCCATCTCTGCAAGACTATTCATTACATCTACTGCTCGTTCCAAAACTCGTATCTTGGCTACACCAGACATCTTAATTCCTCCACATGGGATACTGTTTCGTACAATAATACCTCAAAATAAAATTATTTTCAACACTAATCAAAAATAAAGAGTGCTAGTAACTATGTCTCGCTAGACTCTGAGAAAAAATCAGCAACTTAAATACTATTATCGCGCCAGCCTTAGAGTAGTAACTGGCGCGACCAATGAACAAACCTATATGCTTTGATTGCAAGGGCAACACAACGTTACACGCAGCTTGCAGAGCCTTTTATAGCTAAAGCTATTCTATCTACAACCAAACCTATTCCAAACCCTATAGTAGCAGCCATCAACCATCCAAACCCGTTTGCAACTAATGGTATTAGTGAGATAATGTCTTCCCACAATGTGAACGTTACACCTATTGCAGAAAAGCCGTCATAGAGGCTCACCAGTAAAGTTCCCGCGAGGGCAGCCATATAGGCGTAACGACAAGAATCGTTAAATACTGGAGAAAGCAAGTTCATGAACATTAAAACTATAACGATAGGATATACAACGACTAAGACAGGCACAGCGAACCTTATTATGCCATCGACACCAATCCCGGCAAAAAGGGCGCTAAATAGTGTAGATATTGTCACCACTTGAAGGTAGGTAACCCTGTTCTTGGACAATTTGCTGAAAAATTCTCCAGTCGCTGCTGTTAAACCAACAGCTGTCGTCAAACAAGCTAATGCAACCACTATACCTAGAGCAATTAAACCAACATCACCAGCAATGTCTGCCACTATGTTGACGAGCAGCATCGTCCTGGGAATGTCTTGTGACATAAAAGATACTGTGGCTCCTAAATACATCAAGCCGCCGTAAACAACTAACAGGCCTGCTGCAGCTATAAATCCCGACATCATAGTTATCTTGATAGTGGACGACTTGCCATATCCCTTTGCCTTAATGCTTTGCACTATGACACCAGCGAATATCACAGCAGCAAGGGCATCCATCGTTTGATAACCTTCAACGAAGCATGAGGCGAAAGCGCTATTAGTGGCTTTAGGAGGCATCGGCGCGCCTATAGGGTTTACAATACCAGCAATAATGATGGCAATTAAAAGGACGAGCAAGCCAGGGGTTAGCAGTTTCCCTATAACATCTATCACGGAGGACTGTTTCATGGAAAAATAAAAAGTTAGGACAAAAAAGCCAATAATCGGTATATAGGGATTCATGTTTGGGAAAAAAGGTTTTACAGCAACTTCAAAAGTTGTTGCGCCAGTGCGCGGTATAGCAAGAAGAGGTCCAATGCACAAAACAACCAAACTCCCCAACAATATGCTGAAAAGTTTACCTCCCTTGCCAGCAAAATTATCGAAGGAACCCTCGTACCGAGACATCACTATGACCCCTAAAAGGGGCAGACCAATACCAGTTATTCCAAATCCCAACATAGCAGCGATCCACTTTGAGCCGTATAAAGACCCTAAGTAAGGAGGAAAGATAAGATTGCCTGCTCCGAAAAACATCGCAAATAAGGCAAATCCAGTTACGATCATATCTTTGATTTTAATTCCTTCCATTGAACTGGTAACCCCCTTCACAAGAATGTTGGCCACAAACTCATAATTTAATGCACGAATTGCACACACTTGCATGCGGTGTTCAATATATCAAATCCTTGTTTTAAGTGCAAGTAAATTTCGAATTTAAATTTTTTACAGATATCGGACAAAGGTTAGTTGAATAATGAGACGCAAAATACTTTTGCTCGTGCTTTTATTACTTCTATAACTTGTAGGCAGAAGTGCTTAAATATTTATCTCCTCTGTCAGGCGCCACAGTAACTACGATCGAATTTTCTTGCAAACTTTTTAATAACTCTCCGGCTGCCCATAAATTAGCACCACTTGAAATCCCCAAAAACAAACCTTTCTCCCGCGCCATATATCTCGTCATTTCAATGGCGTCTTCGTCAGATACTTTCACAACCTGATCTACCAAAGAAAGATCTAAGTTTTTGGGAATAAAACCCGCCCCAATGCCCTGGATCGCATGAGGCCCGATAGGCCCCCTACTCAAAACTGAAGATTTGGCAGGTTCAACGGCAACGATCTGTATATTAGGAAAAACTTTCTTTAGGACTTTTCCTACTCCCGTTAAAGTACCTCCCGTACCTACGCCAGCAACGAAAGCCGCTATCTCTAGACCTTTAATATCGAGAAGTATTTCCGGAGCAGTGGTCGCCATGTGAGCCCACGGATTACCTGGGTTAGAAAACTGATCTAACATAACAGCACCTGGCATTTCTTTTACAATTTGTTCAGCCCTTTTTATAGCTCCGATCATGCCATCTGCCGCAGGGGTAAGCTCAAGTTTAGCTCCATAGGCTGCTAAAATTGCCCTTCTCTCAAGGGACATTGACTCTGGCATAACAAGGATAACCTGCATATTAAGCGCTGCACCAAACATTGCTAAAGCAATACCTGTGTTACCTGAAGTTGGCTCAACTATAGTAGTGTTTTCTTTCAATCTTCCGGTTTGCTCAAAATATTTGAGCATTCCCCAAACTGCCCTATCCTTTATAGATCCCCCTACATTGTTGCCCTCGAGTTTTGCAAATATAATTCCATTTTCATGGGGCAACCTTAATCCAGGCGTACGACCAATAAATTTATTTAATATAACTTCGTCAACGGACATCTTTAAGCAACCTCCCGTTTACTTTGTATATTAACTTGTTCTCCCAAGCTACGAATTTCCTCCTTCAAGACTTGCAAATTTTTTTCTAGCTCATTTAAGCTCACTGAAAGAATATTTGCCGTGTGAGAATCGGGGCTATAATGCCTCACAATATCCCTTACTTTTATGCCGTTATGCTTAACTACAACGGCCGGAATGCCAACAACGGTACTGTTTGAAGGGACATCTTTTAATACAACACTTCCGGCACCGACCTTTGCATTTTCGCCTATCACTATATTACCTAATATTTTAGACCCGGCGCCAATGAACGCCCCTTTTTCAACCGTAGGATGACGTTTTCCCTTCTCTTTTCCCGTACCTCCCAGAGTAACGCCATGATACATGGTGACATTATCTTTCACTATTGCAGTTTCCCCTATTACTACACCCATCCCATGGTCTATAAATACCCCTCTCCCGATCTGCGCGCCCGGATGAATCTCTATTCCGGTCCACCATCGAACAATTTGCCCCAAAAACCTAGGCAAAAGGGGTACCCGGAGTCTTGTGTGTAAAAAATGTATAAATCTATGCGCCAGGATGGCTTGAAATCCCGGAGTGCAAAAAATTATTTCAAGTAATCCTATCAATCCCTCAGGTATAGCCGGGTCCTTTTCTCTTACAGCTTTAATATCTGATTTTATGGTCTGCCATATTTTACTCATTTCAATACCTCCCTTTTCCACTTGCCATGCTCATCTCTGCCTAAATAAATTTAAGAGGGCTTTCGCCGTGGCGCGAAAGCCCTCTTAAACAAACTTTCTTTTTATCTATTAATCTAATTCCATTTATTTTTTATTTTCTCAATCGAAATTTATTTCTGGCTTCGGCCACAGGCAATATATTGCCGCGGCCAAAAAGCCGCGGTAGATCACAAATCGATCCACCGACAACAACAAGCATCAAAAAATAAATTTTTGCTTTTCATTGTACTTTCCTCTCCCACAAATTCTGGCTCTTAATTTACCTTAGAACCTAACCTTGCGTCAAGTGCAAATAGGCTCTATTTCAAACAGTGTGGAGAAAGATCTGGTGGCAAGAACTAACCAACCCCATTAAGAAAGTAGGTTCTTACCACCATCATATTTTTATGTCAAAATTCCTATACTAAAGATTTCAGAGCCGCATTTTTACTCACAATCAATTTAGGGTGCTAAATTAATCTTAGAATCGTTGCATTAATATATCTTGTAATAAATCCCAATCATCCCAAACATGTTCGTACAAACGCCTATACAGCGTATAAAAAGCTCTGGCTCTTTTAGTCTTTTCCATATCGGGTTGATATTGCCTTTCCAACCTCACAGTTTTTTTGACAGCTTCCTCGATATTCTCATATAGGCCTACAGCTACCCCTGCAACAAGAGCTGTACCTTTTGCACCAAACTCCGAACCTTCAGGCACCTCTAAAGGAAGGCCTGTCATGTCCGATAAAAGCTGACACCAGAAAGCGCTTTGAGCTCCACCACCGGATATTCGCACACGATTGATCTTTATGGGGATATATTGATAACAATCCATCATTGCAAATCCTACGCCTTCATAGACAGCCCTGACTAAATTGTCCCTATTATGAGTAGCGGTAATGCCAAAAAACTGAGCTCTTGCAGTAGGCTTAACAAAAGGAGCCCTTTCTCCACTCGCGCTTAAATAGGGGTGGTAAATAATTCCTCCAGCCCCTATATCCAATCCTTTCACGTGTTCTTCTACCACATCGTAAAATGACATATTTCTCTTTGCCGCCTCTTCCTCATAAGTCCTGCCCACTTGTGCCAAAATCCAGTCGAGGTTAGGCGTTCCCATCATTACTCCCATGGCCCTAACCCATAGCCCGGCGAATCCGTGACACATTGTAAATCCAACATTCAATGGCTCTATATAAGGACCGTCCATGACGACCTCATTAAAACAAGTAGTACCAATTATGGAGCAGGCATCACCAGGGTGTATAGCGCCAACACCCGTTGCAGTGGCTATGACGTCAAAGGGCCCACCTACTACCGGAATGCCAGATGGCAATCCCAGTAAGGATGCAGCTTCATCGGTTAAAGGAGCGTAATTTTCAAGGGGAGTTTTGACGGGAGGCAATAAATATCTATACTTCACAGTTCCATACATCTTTAACAGCTCTTCGGAATACTGACGTTTTGCGATATCAAAATGTGGCACGCAGCCATCTGTCTCATCGGTAGTGATTTCTCCTGTTAATTTATACTTTAACCAATCCTTACAGTACAAAGCCCAGCGAGATTTTGCTAGAGTTTCAGGCTCATTTTCGTCGAGCCATTTTATGATGGCAGCCTGTACGCCCGGGAAAAGGGCGGATCCCAAAATTTTATACGCATTTTCACTAATGCCCTCGGCTTGCCATCTGGCTATGAGATCACCTGCCCTTCCATCGGACCACAAAATTGCAGGACGGACCGGCTCACCTTCTTCATCTATGAGCCAACATCCGTCACCTTGTCCGGTTACCCCTATGGCACATATATCTTTGGCAGGCACACCACTTTTTGCGACAGCCTCATTGACTGTTATAACAACGGCTTCCCATACCTCCAGCATATCTTGTTCATCCCAATTTGGCCTTGGGTTCAGTACGGTTGTCTTTTGTCTACCCACGGCCAACTCATTTCCCTCGTCATCAAAAACTACGCTTTTGACCATAGATGTACCCGCATCTATCCCTATCAAATACTTTTCCACTACAATCCCTCCTCTCTGACAACAAGCTGCCCCTTCTTTATAGGGCAAGACCTCTAAATGACATTAAAGATTTTAGTTAGGTAGCATGCCCATACTTAGGCAAATGCCTCTTTATTAACACAATTGTTAAGTTCTCCAGTGTTGAAGTAGGCAAAAAGAGCTTCTGCAACTGTCTCCACACCTCTGATCGCGCTTCTTTTAGATGCACCGGCTATATGTGGTGTCAGAAGGACGTTATCCAGTTTCGTCAAAGGATGATCGGCAGGCAACGGCTCCGGATCAAAGACATCAAGCGCCGCCCCTTTTATTCTTCCTTTTGATAGAACTTCGTAAAGGGCATCATAATCCACCACTCCACCCCTTGCCGTGTTGATGAAATAAGAAGATGGCTTCATCAAGTTAAATCTACTTTCATCCATCATCTTCTCCGTCTCCGGAGAAAGCCTGACATGCAAGCTTACCACATCTGCCGTCTTCAAAAGGTCATCAAGGCTTGCACTTTTATAACCAGCGTCTTCAATGATCGAGGAGTCCACGTAAGGATCGTGGACTAAAACTTCACAACCAAATAAAGAAAACAATCTTGCAACATTCCGTCCCACCTTGCCATAACCTACAATGCCCACGGTAAGATCCGAAAGTTCGGGACCAACTTTGTCATAAAGATAAAGGTCTCCTCTCCAAACGCCTCGTTTCAACTCATAGTGCCCTAAAGCCATATTTTTCATCAGGGCAAGCGCTGCACCAACTGTGAATTCGACCACGGCCGATTCGTTCCTTCCGGGGCTATTGAAAACTGGAATTTTCATGGATGAGCAAGCTTTTATATTCACGTTAACGGGGCCGCCTCGCGTACAGGCGACCACTTTTAATTTCGGAGCAGCCTTTAATAAAGCTTCTGTAACAGGTGCTGTATCAACTATGAGGACATCCACATCCTTTATGAGTGGCATGAGATCCTCGGGATTGCCGGAACACTCTTTAACTTCATCGCTATCGTAAAACGGTTCGTTCGGCCAGGGCACTTCGTGTTCAATAAAATCAGCATCAGGAAAATATCTTTTTAAAACATCAACGAAAATAAAACTTCTGACGAAACCATCGCCAACAACTAAAAATCTCATCTCTCGTCACTCATTTCTGTCCATAGGTCTTAAATTTTTCAAGCATGAGTTCCATTTCTTCATCGGGAAGTAGCACCGGATCTCCTACGCACTTTGTGCGATAGTAAATTTCAGAGACCATTTCTATTATCTCCGCAGTCCCAAAGGCAGAAGGCAAATCCGGTCCAACCGCAATAAGCCCATGGTTGGCTAAAAGAACGGCGTTATATACTTTGCCCATCGTATTATATGCTGCGTCAGCTATTTCCTGCGTACCAAAGGTGGCATAAGGCGCACAGGGAACTTTCTTTCCTGCATAGGCGATCAAATAATGAGCAGGTGGTATTTCCCAGCGCAAGGTGGCAATTGTAGTAGCGAACATTGAATGCGTATGAACTACGGCACCAACGTCCTCTCTCTTTTGATAAAAGATTAAATGCATTCTCCATTCGCTGGATGGCTTTCTAAAACCATCTACGATCTCTCCTTCTAAATCCATTATCACTACATCTCCAGGTTCGGTTTCAAAATAATCCATACCGCTAGGAGAAATGGCCATTAAGCTTTCTTTCTTGTTTATAACGCTGATGTTCCCGCCAGTACCTCTGGTAAGTCCTGCCGTTATGAGCTTCTTGCCATACTCTACAACCAACTCTCGTTCCTTTTCTAGAAGCAATTAACATCACTCCTTTTTGATCTACTTTTTCGATTCATTATAACTCAATAACATTATGTTAATTGTATCATCTTAAGAAGCGATCAAAACGAAGGGCGGTGAAGCCAATAATGTTAAAAATTGTCGTCCGTCCAAACTGAGGATTATGGAGCTGTACGTATACAAATAAATTTACTGGACCTTCTAGTTAAAAATCGTTATAATTTTACATGGCCTGAAGTGATATCCAACTTAAAACGGGGGTGATTTGGTTGGAGAGAAAAGGCGTAGTTACCATGCAAGGCAATCCTGTAACTTTGGTAGGTCCTGATTTAAAGGTAGGGGATAAAGCCCCTGATTTTACGGTTATAGACCAAAATATGAAAGAGGTAAGGAAGTCTGATTTTGCCAATAAAATCAAAGTAATATCCGTAACGCCCTCTTTAGATACTTCAGTTTGCGACATCCAGGCCCATAAATTTGAAGAAGAAGCTGTGTCTTTACCCGATGACGTAGTCGTACTCAACATCTCTATGGATCTTCCCTTTGCAATAAAAAGATTTTGCACCACTGGTAACATAAAAAAGGTTATTGCATTGTCTGACTACAGATATGCTTCTTTTGGAACAAATTGGGGCGTATTAATGAAGGAATTGAGGTTGCTTGCGAGGGCGGTATTCATAGTAGATAAAGACGATACTATTCGCTACGTCCAAATAGTTCCTGAAGCCACAAACCACCCCGACTACGAAGCTGCTTTAAACACCCTGAAGAGCTTAATAAAGTAAACGCTCTCCGCTAAGCGAGATACCAGAGCCCCCGGCATTGTAGCCGGGGGCTTATTGTCAACGAAAGCTGATTCTTACCAGCCAGCCAAAAAGGGAATCCAAAAATCTCGGGTTTATCACGAATTGTACTAGTAAGCCCATAGGAATGATAGAACGAAGTGCCACCCAGAGGTTCACGTCTTCCTCTTTCCTAGCTATGTATCCAAGGGCCGCTTCTCCACATAAAGCCCCCAATAAAAAGTAAAGCCATTTTTGCGCCTCTGCTTGCATCGAAAACTCGAGAATTCTGTAAGCTACCCATGCAGACCACGAAGATTGTATAAATACTTCGATGAAGAAAAGCAAACCCAGCAAAAATTTCTGATATCCCTTAGCCCACTTCACACTCTCTGGGATTTCGTCGTAAAAATTATGTTTTATCCAATTTATTCCTCGCGGGATGACGACGACGTATGCCTTCGGGAAGATAAGGGAATACATCATTAGCCCCGCTAAAAACTTAAGCATGGCTGGCACTTTCGAGTCCTCCTAACTTTAGTAGGCGTATACTTTCGCTTCTTCCTCGCCAACTAATACCCTTAAAGCTCCTTGTGCAAGGGCGAGCATCTCGTCCTCGCCGGGATATACAAATATAGGAGCAATAAAACTAATGCGTTTGGTGATTAAATCGACAAACTTATTACTATAAGCAATGCTCCCGGTAATAACAATGGCGTCCACCTGACCTGAAAGTACAGCGGAATATTCTGCAATGGCCTTCGCAACTTGATATGCCATAGCACTATAGACTAACTCCGCCTTAGAGTCGCCAGCAGCTATTCTCCGCTCTACTTCCGGTACATCGTTTGTGCCAAGGTGGGCAACCAGGCCACCTTGTCCCGTCAACTTTCTTAGCATCTCTTCAAGGGTACACTGACCACTATAGCAATAATTAACTAGCTGGCCCGCCGGCAGAGTCCCAGCTCGCTCTGGCGAAAAGGGTCCTTCGCCATCCAAAGCGTTATTGACGTCTATTACCTTGCCATACAGGTGAGCCCCTACGGATATGCCTCCTCCAAGATGAGCCACCACTAATCTTGACTCTTCGTATTTTTTCCCCAGTTCCTTAGCTGCCCTTCTCGCGGTTGCCTTTTGATTCAGGGCATGAAATATGGATTTTCTATTTATTTCCGGAAAGCCGGAAAGCCTGGCCTCGTTACACAGCTCATCGACCACAACGGGGTCCACTATAAAGCAGGGCTTATCGCCAGCTCCTTTGGCCAACCTGTAGGCAAGCAATGCTCCTAAATTGCTCGCATGGACACCATATTTGCAGCTGCGCATTTCCTCTAACATTAACTCATTAACACAATATGTCCCCGCGGGAATGGGGTGCAAAAGACCCCCACGTCCCACAAAGGCATCTATCTCCTCAAGTTTAGTGCCGTGAGCTTGGAGCGCCCTTTTTATTTCTTCAAACCTAAAGCCTTCCTGTTCGATAATGCTGCCAAAACGCTTCAACACATCTACATCATATCTTTGGGTCTCGCGCCAGCACTCCTTTTCTCCTTCAAAATAAGCAATTTTTGTGCTAGTTGAGCCCGGATTAATGGCCAATATCTTTGGTAATCCCATTATATTATGATCCTCCTGTTCGTCACTCCTATATCCGCCAGATACCAAATTGAAAAGACGGCTTTTTGGGCTTTTTGGCCTTGATATTTAACGTCAATTAGAAACCGATTTGTAGGCGGCTAAGGCGACGGCAGAAGCTATTGACAAAAGCTTGGTTTCTGCGCTATCGGCACGGCTCGTCAAAACAACAGGAACCTTGGCACCCAAGACCAAGCCAGCCGTTTTATTCTTCGTCAGATATACTATGGCCTTAGCAAAGATATTCCCGGCCTCTATATCAGGAACAAGCAGTACCTCGGCATGTCCTGCCACCTCTGAAACTACGCCCTTATGGCGAGCTGCCTCCTCGCTTAAGGCATTATCCAAGGCCAAGGGGCCATCTATGATGCATCCTTTTATTTGATTTCGCCTGTTCATCTGGACTAACGCGGCGGCCTCCAAGGTGCAGGGCATGTCAGGATTTACGACTTCTACGGCGGCTAAAACAGCGACTTTTGGAGTTTCGACGCCGAAGGACTTTGCTAACTCCACGGTGTTTTCGACTATCTTAACCTTGGCATTAAGGTCAGGGGCAATATTAAAGGCC
>JAAYTM010000062.1 GCA_012518015.1 Synergistaceae bacterium | reverse complement strand
GGAGGTGTTGAGTATGTCCTTGCGAGAGGATCGTGCTATACAAGTTATTTTGGGCAGAAGAAGTATAAGAAAGTTTCAGAAGGACAAAAAAATTGAGCCAGAAAAACTGGATATTATATTAGAATGTGCTCAAGCAGCTCCTACAGCCGGGGGCACAAGGCCGTGGCATTTTGTGGTGGTTGACGACAGAAGTTTGCTTGATGCGCTGGCGGAAGCACATCCTTACGGCAAAATGCTTCGTGAAGCTCCATTGGCGATCGTTGTATGCGGAGATCCAACTTTGAGCGACCACGCAAGGCGATACTGGGAAGAGGACTGCTCGGCAGCTATGCAGAATATCTTGCTGGCGTCTTGCGCATTAGGATTGGGATCGGTATGGCTGGGTGTTCATAACTCTCCTGGTCGTCCCGAGGCGATAAGACGAGTTTTAGGAATACCAGATTATATTAATCTACTGAGCATAGCCGCAATTGGCTACCCGGCCGAAGTTAAAGAGCCTCACAAGGGTTATGATAGCAACAAAGTTCATCATAACAAGTGGTGAAAAAAAGATCCCAATACTCGAATATGTGTGTTAAAATAGTTAGTGTAAGCGACGGGCTCCTAGCGACACCGTCGCTTATTTATTGCTAGTCTTTATTGAAAAATTGCATTGGTTGATTTAGGCGGAGGTATTGAGATGCTAGAAAATAATATAGGTAAGGTAATAAGATTGCCCATCGAGGAGGAAGTAAAGCATAGCTACTTAGACTATGCTATGAGCGTGATAGTCGGTCGAGCTTTACCCGATGCTCGAGATGGGTTAAAGCCCGTGCAGCGCAGGATACTTTATGCCATGATGGAATTGGGCTTGAGATCCAATCAACCCTATAGGAAGTCTGCCAGGATAGTTGGCGAAACGATGGGAAAATATCACCCCCATGGTGATGCAGCCATATATGATGCTATGGTGAGAATGGCTCAAGATTTCTCCATGCGATATCCACTGGTGGATGGTCAAGGCAACTTTGGCTCGATAGACGGAGATCCGCCCGCAGCTATGCGTTACACTGAGGCCAGACTTTCTCCTCTGGGAGAAGAGATGTTAAGGGATATAAATGAGGACACGGTGGACTGGGGTCCTAACTTCGACGAAACTTTACAGGAACCTCTCGTTTTGCCCTCGCTGCTCCCAAATCTTTTGGTCAACGGCAGCTCCGGAATTGCCGTGGGCATGGCAACGAACATCCCACCCCACAATTTATGCGAAGTAGTTGATGCTATTTGTCTGCTCATTGAAAGAGGAGAAGACATGGAACTTGGGGATATAATCGAGGTCTTGCCGGGCCCGGATTTTCCCACTGGCGGATCCATAGCGGGAAGGGAAGGGATAATAAACGCCTACACAACCGGCCGGGGAAAAATCATTCTTCGAGGGAAGGTCTCCATTGAGCAGATGAAGCGCGGCAAAGCTAACATCGTGATAACAGAAATTCCCTATATGGTCAACAAAACATCGTTGTTAGAGGCTATAGCTAAGGGCGTACAGCAGGAGCACTTATGGGGAATTGCCGATCTAAGAGATGAGTCCGATAGGGAAGGCATCAGAATTGTTGTCGAGTTACAGCGAGATGCAGACCCTCATTTAGTGTTGAGACAGCTTTATAGCAGGACGCCTCTTCAGACCACCTTCGGTGTCATAAATCTTGCACTAGTGGATGGAATACCGAAGGAATTAAGCCTCATTGATATGCTTAATATATTTCTTGATCATCGAAGAAATGTTGTTCGTCGCAGGACAAATTATCGACTTAAAAGAGCGGAGGAAAGAGCTCATATAGTCGAAGGCTTGGTAAAGGCTTTAGATGTAATAGACGAGATTATTGCCCTTATAAAAAAGTCTGCAGATGCTCAGGAAGCAAGAGAGGGCCTTGTGGAACATTTTGGTTTCACGGAGCTGCAGGCACAGGCCATTCTGGATATGAGGTTGCAGCGACTTACGAATTTGGAAAGAAATAAACTGGAGGAAGAGCTAAAACAACTCCTACAGGACATAGAAAGATATCGTTCCATACTTGAAAATCCCTCTGTATTGGATTCTGTTGTCCGCGAAGAGTTAATTGAGCTAAAAAGGCGATATGGCGATTCCAGAAAGACGGAAATATTGGACGAAATTACCGAAGTGTCGGAGGTTGATCTTATCCCTGAAGAGGATATCGTGGTGGTTTTGACCAAGGATGGATATTTAAGGCGAGCTCCTTTGACAGATTATCAACTTCAAGCCAGAGGAGGAAAGGGAATAAAGGGACTCAAGCAAAAAGACGATGAAATAGAGATGTTTACTGCCACAACGACGCATCATGACATATTTTTGTTCACCAATTTGGGTCGTGTATTTGCCATAAAGGGGTATTTGCTTCCTGCGCCAAAAAATGGAAAAGGCAAACATGTGAGCGCCTTCTTCACGCTGGAAGAAAATGAACGCGTTGTGGCAATAAGGGATGATACGATGCGGGGTGCGAAATATGTGTTCTTTGCGACCAAGATGGGCATTGCCAAGCGGCTTGATGTGAGAGAGCTGGCAAATTTGACTCGTGCAGGTAGGCGCGTCATAAGCCTGGATGAAGGAAACATCATTGCCAGGGTAAGGTTTACCTCTGGTAATGACGAGCTTCTATTTGTCTCTGCGAAGGGGAAAGCTTTGAGGACCAAGGAAGACGAGTTTCGACCTTTGGGTCGCCAGGCTAGAGGAGTGCGTGCTATGCGTCTCTCGCGTGGTGATGTCTTGGTCGGTTGCGAACCTCTACGTGAGGGGACGTTAATTTTGCTCATAAGCGAAAAAGGCGTGGGCAAACGAACTCGCTATGATGAGTTTCCTTTGTACCACCGTGGTAGCTCCGGAGTAAAGGCAATGAGATTATCGAACCGTACGGGATTGTTGGTAGGGGCATGGAGTGTAACCGAGGACGATGAGGTGATGATTGTAACGAGCAAGGGACGAGTGGTTCGCATAGCTGTAGAAGATGTGCCTGTATTGTCTCGAACCGCGATGGGCAATATTTTAGTTAGGCTCGATCGGGGTGACAGTGTAGCTGATGTAACGATAATTCGCGAAGATGCTATGGAGGAGGTCTAGGGAAGGTGGCCTTGGCTCGTGAGGGAGTGGTGCCGGTAGTTACCGCAGCTTTTATGGCGTACGGGGCTTGGCTTTTTTCTTCCGTTTTAGGAGTTATTTTGGGCGCCTGTGCATTTTTTTTGGCCTGGTTTTACAGGGAACCTCGCGTAAACATATCCAAGGATCCCTTGTTATTTGTCAGCCCTGCGAGCGGCAAGGTCGTTGAAATAACGGATGTTGACGATCCTGATCCCTTTGTGGGGAGATCTATGAAAATAGGCATATTCATGTCCGTTGCCGACGTGCACGTTAATCGGATCCCTTATGATGGCAAAATATCTTTTTTAAAGTATAAGCGGGGCAAGCATTTGGTAGCTTTTGCCCCCAAATCCTCCGAAGTTAATGAAAGGCTATATGCGGGACTTGAGACAAGACACGGCAACGTCTTGTTAGTACAAATCGCAGGGTTGGTAGCAAGGCGAATAGCGTGTAGAGTCAAAGTTGGACAATTCGTGTCCAAGGGAGAAGCTTACGGCATGATCAAATTTGGTTCCAGGGTAGATGTATACTTACCACCGATAGTGAAACCCGTGGTGAGGGTTGGAGATAAAGTCAAAGCAGGATCCAGCGTCATAGGCCGTGTTTAAAAACAAAGGGAAGTGATATAGGTGTACAAAAAGTTTTCTAGGAAGCGAATGATTAAAAAACCGATTCCTTTTCGCAGATTAGCTCCCAATATGATTACTAGCGGTAGCATTTTATGCGGAGTAATGTCTTTAGTATTGATCTTTCATGGTCATGCAGTCCCTGCTGTATGGTTGATTTTTGTGGCTGCCTTTTTTGATTTGATGGACGGAAAAGTCGCCAGATCTTTAGGAGGAGATAGCGCCTTTGGGATGGAATTCGATAGCCTCGCTGATATAGTCAGCTTTGGAGTCGTGCCCGGCTTGATTTTTTATGTGTCTTATTTATATGCCTTCGGTGGGGTTTTAGGGGCTTTGGTTATATCATTTTACGTTTTATGTGGGGCGTTGAGACTAGCTCGTTTTAACGTAGTCCATTCCAGCGGTAACTTTCAGGGTCTTCCTATACCTGCCGCGGGGTTGTTTTTAGTATCCTTTGTCATATCAGGTATTGCTTTGCCTCCATCAACAGCTGCGATAATAGCTACTACGACAGGGGCGTTAATGATTTCCAGCATCTCTTACGGAAACATAAAACAGCTCAGCAAAAATAACATCAACGTCTTAAGGCTTTTGTTTCTGATTAGTTGCATCGTCACCATTTCAATATTTTTAAGGGATAAATCTGCATTAGCTTACACGTCGATTTACGTCTTTAGTGGTCCTATTGGAATCGATTGGGGAAAGTGGCTTTCCTTAAAAGGCGAGGAGGTTGCGGACAACCGGTGATAATAAAAAAGAGGGGGAAATTCCCCCTCTTTTTTATTATGCCCACCTAGATATGTCCAGTTCCCCTTCGCTTTTGGCCACGATAGCCGTCCCTACAAGGTCACCGGTGACGTTTATGCAGGTTCTTCCCATATCGAATATTGCGTCAACTCCCAATATCATCGCATAAGCAGCGGCGACGGGAGTGCCCGGATCAACTGGTAGTCCGACCGAATCCAGGACCAAAAGGAGCATAATTGCACCTGCACCGGGTACGCCGGCAGTTCCTATTGAGGCGAGCATAGCAGTAACTATAATGATAAGTTGATCCGACAGTGGCATGTGGCGACCTACGGCGAAGGCGATAAAAAGGGCACAAACTCCTTGATAAATTGCCGTCCCATCCATGTTGATTGTTGCTCCGAGGGGGAGCGTAAAAGAATAAATCCCCTTCGGTGTGCCCATATTTTCCGCACATGCCATGGTCACCGGCAATGTTCCGCTACTACTTCTCGTTACAAAAGCGGTTATCATGGCTTCCTGGGCGTAGGCTAAAAATTTAGTCAAGCGTAAGCCGTAAAACCTCAATATGAGCCCGTAAACCACCACTACGTGAACGACGATGGCAAGGTATTCCGCCCCCACTGCTGTTGCTAGCGGCCCGATTACCCTGGGGCCCTCTTTCGCCAACACCACAGCCACTAATGCAAAAACTCCAATGGGAGCGTATTCCATTATTCCCCTTACAACTTTGTACATGGCCTCGGCTGCACCATTGGCGAAATTAAAGACCGTTTTCGCAGATGTCCTTAATTCCTCGTTATCGCTTTCTAACAAAAACGAAAGTCCTATTCCAAAAAGAAGCGCAAAGAAGATAATGGGCAAGACGTCGCCCTTGGACAAAGCTTCGACGGGGTTTGTCGGGACTATATTTAAAAATGTAGTTACCAGTGAAGGTTTTTTAAGCTCAAATCCTGCAACTTCACCGGCGGCTAGCTCCAATCCCAATCCCGGTTTGAATAAATTGGCAAAAATTAAGCCTATTACGACGGCAAAGACAGTGGTCAGTAAATAATAAACTATTATTTTTATGCCAACCTTGCCCAGGCGATAGGGGCTGATGCTCGCCGTTCCAACGATGAGACTAAACAATATAACTGGGACGACTATCATTTTAAGGAGCCTGATGAATAAATCCCCGAAAGGTTGGACCCAAAGTATCTTGTCCTTCAACAATAAGCCAGCTACGACGCCAAGTATGAGCCCGATTAATATGCGCATCAACAAATTTGACCCGAAATACCAACTCATAAAGCCTCTTTTTTTCCCTTCTTCCGACATTACTTCACCCTCCTTTTGTTTCGTAGTGATTTTTATGAACTATATTACGACGTTATTAATTATAACTTATTACGCTGGAGTTTTTATGGTTTTAATTTAAAGACGACTGGAACTAAGAACTCGCCTTCCTTCGTGCTTTTAAAGACCCACTGTTTAACGGCTTTTAGTGCACTTTCATCTAATAAGTCATAACCACTCGATTTGTAAACGTTGGCCTCAACAACAGTGCCGTCAGACGAAACGCGCACGTATATTGTTGTGGTTCCTTCTTCGCCACGTCTCCTCGAGATCAAAGGATATGTGGGTTTTACGCTTCGAAGGATATCAAGATCACTTGCCATTTGTAGCGACTTTTGTTGCCAGCCAAGCGAGTTGTTTGAAACATCATTGCTCAAGTTAACAGCACCAGCCTGACCGTCACCTTTTTCGTACTGTACGCTCTTTGCCTGAGAGGGGGCGGGTTTTTGTGCTGCCTCGCCAGAATTTCGGGTTCGCGTTTCTTCCTGAATCTCTTTTACGTTTTTACTTAAGTGAGTAGCTTGCGCATCGATAGAAGAGGGGTTTTTTGAGGCAATTTCCTTTTTAGTTTCGCTCGAAGATTTGATAGTTGCAGATTCTTTTTTTGGCTCAGTTGGTTCCTTTTTTTCAATGAGGGTCTTTGTGGCAGGAATTTTTTTTGGCATCACTTCAAAAGTGGGATGGTTCTTGACTTCATCTTTAGAGTTTTTATCGCTGCTAGCATCTTTGGTCGTTTCGGCTTGCTCAAGTCTTGCCAGCTTGACGCTAATAGTTTTACTCACGCTTGGTGTTTTGACTTGAGCGCGAGGAATCTCGAAGTTACAAATTATCATAGCGTGTATGAGCAAACTCAATAGCAGAGGGCCCATCCACTTTCCGATATTGTCTCTCATGGAATCGCTTTTTCGCCTCCTCCCACTGCCAACGAGACTTCCTCAACTCCAGCTTGCTTTAATGCGTCTAATACATGAATTATTGCTTCGTAGGGTGTTTTTTTATCTCCAGCTAAAAGTATCGATTGGCCTTGCGATCTTTCTTGCTGAACAAGCGCTACTGCTTCGTCAATGTTAACCGTTTTCTCGTTAATTATAATAGCACCATGGCGATCGACGTTTATCACGAAAGGCGTTCGTGATAGGGAGTCTCCGGTGCCTTCCGGAAGCACAACTGTAATGCTTCCTTGGACAAAGGTTGCAGTTAAGACGAAAAAAATGATCAATTGAAAGACGACATCTACTAAAGAGGTCAATTCAATTTCTGGAGAAGTCCTTCTTTTTGATCTCATCGAAGGGAGCGTTCCTCCTTAGAGGCCCTGTTTAAGGCTTTGATTAGCATATCCGCACTTTCAAGAACTCTAGGTCCAGGATGAAGGAGCACTTCTGCTTCGAAGGAGACAATTCCTCCATTTTTTGCCTTAATTGGCAGGTCCCCCATTATGCTTATGAAATCCCTTGCCGTGATGGACATGCCCTTACTTGCTTGCACCAAAAATATCACATCAGGATTGAAGGACAGCAATTCTTCCTTACTCATCACGGGAAAGGAAAACCTCTTGCTTCCTGCTGTATTTGTAATGCCCAATGATTCCATGATATCGCTGATGTAACTCCACCCCCCGGCAACTATTAAAGGGTCATGCCATACCACCACTAGCATCGACACGGGTTTTTTATGATTTTTTGACGCTAGAAGCTTTCTTTCCTCTAGTCCTTTTTCAATTTCTTCCCATACTTCCGTTGCTTTCATTGTCTTGTCAATTTTAGCTGCTATCGTAAAGAAGGCTTCCCTTACGTCATTCAACCTGTGGTGCAGCGTCAATTCTAAAGTGTCAATGTTAAAGGTCCGGAGGCGTTTTAACAGGTCGTGATGGAAAATCTTTTCGCCTATGACAAGATCGGGTTTTAAGTTAAGTATTTTTTCGAGCGAAGGGTTTATGTTGCCGCCGACACTTTGTATTTTTGATACTTCAGGAGGAAAGGTATCATAATCCGTTACTCCCACTACGAAATCAATGGAATCCAAAAAATATAATGACTCAGTGATGCTTGGTGCTAGCGAAACAATTCTTTCGTACTTTTGGTCTGCCGTTGCTGAAGGTATAAAAACCCAGCTTAAGATCGCCCACAAAAGATAGGCCAAACACACCTGTTTCTTAAAATTACTCATGCTCCATTTTTCCTCGTAATAACTTTTCCCTCAAGATAAAATCGGTTCCTCTCCAAAGGGATTCCTCCGCAGCGTCGATTTTCGATGAAAACCATGAATAACATAATACAGCAGGTATTGCGACGGACAATCCGGCGACGGTGGTTAGCAAAGCCTCCCAAATGCCCGAGGCAAGCAGGGCCATATTAGCAGCTCCTTCGGACTCAGCAACAGCTCGAAAGACATTGACAATCCCCAAAACGGTGCCCAGAAGTCCCAGTAAAGGTTCAACACGGGCAATCGTGGAAAGAAGGGTTAGTCCCTTTTCCCACCTGTAAATTTCGTGTCGGACCTCTTGTTCCAATAACATTTTTAGCGCTTCGGATGGCGCCTGCCAATGGTCTACTGCTGCACGAAACAGGCGATGTAGTGAAGTTTCTTTTTCGCGAACTAAGGAAGACGCTCCTTCAGCATCTCCTTTGTATAGCAATTCACCCAATTTGTGCTCCAGTGGTTCCGGGTTTGTCCACGACTTCGTGTAAAACCAAAAGCGTTCAATGACAACTGCCAGTCCGATTATGGAAACCAACAATATTGCATACATACACGGACCGCCCATTTCCATCAAGCGCATGAAACTCAAAGATTATCACCCCTGCGTTTTATATCATAGAAAAGAATAGCATTATATGTTCGATCTGCCAATGTTTTTCTGAAACCAGCCAGCCTTGCTAAAAGCGAGGAGGAGTGCAAACCCGAGGAAAGAGCCAGGAACGCTACTTAAAAGAAAGGCAGACATTATTAACCACAGAGCTGTCTCCTTGCCGATTGTCGGCGCCAAGATATAAACGCTTATAATAGCTCCTATTATTCCCGTGCCCAGAGGTTCCGTTAAGGCGGCATAATATCTCTTGTTTTTTAGGAGTCTAGCTGTGATGCCCACAACTAAAGCTCCTGGTATGCTACCTGGAAAGGCAAATAATGTTCCGGTACCTAAAGCATTTCTAATTATACTCGCAGTTAAAGCTGCACCTGCTGCCCACCACGGTCCAAGCAATACCCCTGATATTGCATTAATCGCATGTTGAAAGGGAAAGCAGCGAGTCGGACCCACGGGAATGCTGAATCCCGATAGAAGGACTGCCATTGCAGCAAAAAGAGCCGCTAAGATAAGGTTTTTCAACGTGGCCTTCATAACTTTTATGTGCCTCCTTTGTCTTAACTTTTGGGTTTTTAGTCCTTCCATAAAAGCTGTTTTGCGTCAACCTGATGCTCTATCAGCCCCACTTGAAGCGCAAAGTCTGCGAAGGCTTGCCATCGTTCAGCCTCGAGGTTTTGGTTTTCGGCGTAAAAAGGCAAAGTCTTTTCGAAAGCGCGTTTTTCAAGTTTTTTGTCCGATTCGGGTACGGCCTTGAAGTAATGGTCGAGAGCTTCTTCGGGAGTATCCTTACTTATTTCTATGGCCTTAGACAAAGCTCTTCTGAAGGAGGAGATTGTCTTCTTGTTTTCTTTGGCAAATTTTGGATTAGCAATTACTACAAGTTCATCGTAATCGGGAAATCCATATTCTTCCAGTGCAAAGTAACCAGGCGCATATCCTTCAAGCTCTAGTTCCACTACTTCATAATTTCTAAAACCACCCATTACGGAATCGACCCTTTTCGATACCAAAGAGGGTATGATCGCAAATTCTATATGTATTAGTGTGTAATCTTTAATTTCGTTTAGTTCACAAAAAGCCCTGGCCAGCACGTCTTCCATCCCAGCGACGGTATAGCCCATTAACTTTCCATTCAGGTCCTGGGGTTTTTCTATACCACGATCTTTGATGTACAAAACAGTGGATAGAGGATGGCCTATAAGCCTGCCTATGACTAATACTGGAACACCCTCCGATGCTGCAACTAAAGCTTGTGGCTCGTAACTGATTCCTAATTCCGCTCTGCCCGCTGCAACCAGTTTCAGCGCATCAGCGCTTTCTGAGGGTGACGTTATGTTTATCTTTAGACCTTCCTCTGCGAAAAACCCCTTTTCTTGTGCTACATAAAGCGGCAAGTGGTCAACGTTTGGAAACCAATCCAATACTAACGTCAAATTCTCTCCTCTTGCCGGAACCGTAAAAAGAAGAAAAATCAACACTGCCAAACCTATGCGTTTCACTCTAAAATCGCCTCCTGTTTAAATATCGTTTAATTAGCTAACCTAACATTTAATAACGATAAATTAATTCTTTGTATCGTTCAGCCAAAATAAAAAATGTTTTTCCAGTTTGCCTACTAGCAACCACATCCCCATACCCATAGCGCTTAGCCAGACCAGGGCTGCAAAGAGCATGTCAGTTCTCAATCTGGCGTTCATTTGAATCATCAAGTATCCTAAGCCCTTTTGAGCACCCACCCACTCCCCAAGTACGGCTCCAATGGTAGCGACAGCGACGGCCATCTTAAGCCCGGCAAAAAATGAGGGCAGGGCGGCTGGCCAATAAAGAAAGCGCATCTTTTTCCAAAAAGATGCATCGAGGAGGTCAAAAAGCACCTCATAATCCGGATCAACTTGTTTAAAACCAGAGTGCAGCGAAACGGTCAAAGGGAAAAATATTACTATAGTTGCCATGATGATCTTGCTCAAAAGTCCATACCCGAACCACACGACAAGCAAGGGGGCTAAAGCGAAGATTGGTATGGCCTGCGATATGACGAGAAAAGGTGTTATTGCGGCATCAACGCTTGGAAAGCTGAACATGACTATTGCAAGAGGTATAGATATGGCAAGGCTGATCATTAAACCGAGTAAAATCTCGACTGCAGTAACCAGCGTGTTTTCTAAAAGCAGAGGTGCTTGAGAAAAACACGTATATATAATAAGACTTGGAGCAGGAAGTATGAATTTAGGAATGTGTAAAAGGTTTACCAAAATTTCCCATATCAAGAGGATAAAAATTAATACCGAAAAGGATGTTCGACTATGCATTGATGAGCTCTCCTTTTAGCGTAAAAAATATGTTTTCTGCCATCTCCGCTAGCTCGAAGTCCAAATGATACCTGGGCTTTGGTAAATTGCTCAAGTCAATCTCCTTTATTATGCGCATAGGCAGGTGTGAAAGTAAAAATATCTTATCCGCGAGCATTAAAGCTTCCATGATGTCATGGGTGATCATCAATACGGTTTTATCGAATTCCAATTGGATGCGCAAAATTTCCTTTTGAAGCGATTGACGCGTGAGTGCGTCAAGAGCTGAAAGAGGTTCGTCTAGCAAGAATATTTCTCTGTCAAAAAGCAATGTGCGGACCAAAGCGGCTCTTTGGCGCATGCCTCCAGATATTTGATAGGGTAAGTAATGCTCAAATCCTGATAAGCCAAATCGGGATAAAAGACGTTTTGCCTCAGATTCTCCGGTTTTTGTATCTCTCTTTAAAGTTTTTATCGGGATTAAAACGTTGTCTAAAATGTCGAACCATGGAAGCAGCAAATCCTTTTGGAGCATCATTGCGGTATTTTCTTTCAAGTTTAGTAGCTTTAGGCCCTCCCACTCTATGTGACCGCTGTCAGAGGACTCTATCCCGGCAATGACGCGAAATAAAGTGCTTTTGCCGCATCCAGAAGGTCCTAAGAAGGCGGCAAAACTTCCCTTTTCTACCATGAAGCTTATATTTGTAAATACAGCGAGATCTGAGTAAATTTTACTGATGTCGCAAACCCTTAACAAATTAAAGCCGACCTCCTTGTTTAAGGATCAGTCGGCATATTGGGGAAGGAATTATTTTTTGAAGGCCTGAAAACCTACACCTTCCCTACGCCGGCATGACCCGGATCAGGTTCTAAGGGTCGAAGCTTTTTTAGCTTCCTCTCAGTCGGTAAACCGACTCCCCCAGGACACATATACAATTTTAACACAAAATTTCATCGCTTGCTATGTAAACTTCTTTATGTTTATGCTTTAAGCTAGCTCATCTCGGTGGATCACATTCTTGAGTGAGTACGTATATCATTGACGGCTTTATGCTAAATGAAACATTTTGCCCTTCATGCAGGTTTAAAGTGGAATAAGAATCTTTGGGATGTTCTGTGTGCCATTCTATTCCGGCACTATGAATGTAAAGTCGTACTAAGTGGTTCATCTCGATCCTTTCTATTATCTTTCCCTCCATGACGTTGGGCCTTAATTCCGGGTCAACGGGAAGGTCTGGGTAAAGCAATTTGACGTGATCGGGAGGTATAAAGACGGTGACCTTTCCTTTTGCCGGGCCTGTGGGTTGTAATAGTTTTAGTTTTCCCCCAGGCCAACTGAGCCAATGGTTTCCTTCCTCCGTTATGATTTCGCCCTGTACCAGAGTTCCCCAACCCAAGGAATGCCAAACATTTTCCTGGCATTGGGGGTCCCAAAGTTTGTTTGCATCGATAGCGGCAGTTATAGATCCGTCGCGAATTAAAAAAACCTTGGTTGCCAGCGAGCACACGTCTTCTACGTCATGAGTAACATACAAAATCGGGATCCTTATTTCAAGAAATAAGTTTTTTAATTCCCTCCTTAATGCCCGACGCATTGGTCCCTCCAGTGCGCTAAAAGGCTCATCAAGTAGCAAAAGATCGGGCTTGGGTGCAAGCGCTCGAGCTAGAGCAACGCGTTGCTTTTGACCACCTGACAGCTGATGAGGCATTCTCTCGTAAAGTCCTTCCAGCCTCATCTTGTCAAGCCACTTCTGGGCAAGCCGCCACTTATTTGGTCCCTTTAATCCGTATGCAACATTCTCTATCGCAGACAAGTGAGGAAATAGGGCCAATTCCTGAAAGACTAACCCAATCTTCCTTGCAGCCGGCTTTAGAAATGTAGAAGAAGCGGAGTCGTACAAGATACGCCCTCTAAGGTTGATTTTACCTCGGTCAGGCTTGACGAGGCCAGCTAAAACATTCAAGGTTTGACTTTTCCCTGCGCCGCTGGGGCCAAAAAGCACACCTATTTCCTCTCCCAGATGGAGCGAAACATCTAAATGAAAGTTTCCAAGCATTTTAGAGAAATTTGCCTCAAGACAATCCTGCATGCTTTCCCTCCAGCTTTTTAACGATTGATAGACTGGCTATTCCAAGAATAGTCAATAAAAGGGCCGCTAAGTTCGCCTCAAAAAACTTCATGGACTCAACTCTGCTGTAAATATAAAGCGGCAACGTCTGAGTTCTTTCGGGTATGTTTCCCGCTATCATAAGCGTAACACCGAAATCTCCAAGGGCCCTCATGGAAGCCAGGGCAAGGCCGGCCATCAAGGATGACCTTGCCAAAGGAAAGGTGACCCTACAAAACACTCTAAGTTCATTGTCTCCTAAGGTGCGGGCGGCCTGTTCGAGCTTCTCATCTACAGAGCAAAAGCCCGACTTTGCAGCTTGTATCATTATTGGCAAAGAGGGAAAAAGAGGCGCTAAAGCGGCTGCCGGAAAAGAAAAAAGGATCCTGGATTCCCTTATAAAAGGAATATGAGACAATGTCATAAGGAGGTACAATCCTAAAACGGAAGGCGGAAGGACGATTGGCAACACTACTAGAGTATCGACCAATGTCCTGCCTTTGAATTGCTTTTTAGCCAATGTCCAACCTATTAAAGTACCCATGAAAAAAAGTATAGGAACATCTATGATCAGCACCTTTAGGCTTACAATAAAAGATGGCGTCATCTTTATCGCACCGGCTCAAAACCCCATTTAATCCAAATGTCATAACTAGCTTCGGACCTGATGTAATGCCAGAAGGCCTCGATATTTTTGGTAGCCTTGCCCTTTACAAGTCCGCCACTATTTTCTAGTGGATCCACCGGTAAGATAACGTAACTTCCTTCATTTAGTTTTTTTGCCACAGATAGCGAAAACATCCCGATATCGGCCCCACCTGTTTTAGCTGCCAATGCGGCTTGTTCTACATTGCCCATTATCACTAACCGGTTTTCTTTTAAAAGCTCGTCGTAAATTCCCATTGTTTTTAAATATTCCGCAGCGGCTTTGCCAAAGGGAGCTGCTTCCGGATCTGCAATGGCTATGCGAACGTCCTTTCTTTCTATCGTTTCCAAAGTGATGGTTTCTTCTTTTAGCCACCATGCCACGACTGGGGACGTTGCCATTGGGGACACCTCATAAAGCAATTCCTCACTTTCAAGTTTTTTGGTCCATTCGGGACTTGCCGATAAAAATAACCCAAAAGGTGCTCCAGCTATTATCTGGGATGCTAGTTTGCCCGATGCTCCGGAAACGATTTTGGGTGGGGTTCCTAGACCATGGTTTTCAAATTGGGTAGCCAATTCGTTTATGCATTCGTGCATGCTCGCAGCAACAGCTACCACATCATCCGTTGGGGCGGCGAGGACAAAAGAGGGAGACAAAAATGATACTATCACGACCATAACCGCTAAACCCTTACTTAACCGGGATAACATAAAAATGACGCCTCCTTTAATTTATTTAGATGCTTTAAGTGATGCAATTTCGTGGGTCTTGATGTCGGCATCTAAAATTAAATATAAGCTACAGAAAGAGGAAATGCAACTATGTTGCAAATAATTAATTTCGTCCCGGTCATCCTTGCCAAATTGATTACCATTCTGATGTGTAATCGTCAAAGTAGCCCTGCACATGCACAATGGGAGTGCCTTTGTCTCCGCTTCCGCTTACAAGGTCGCATAAACTTCCTATAAGGTTGGTGTACATGCGTGGGGTGGTACCTAATGTTTCAGTGGCATCCAAATTTGAAGCTTTTTTCTTTAGGATGCGGTCCTTGATCACCTCATCGATACTACCTTCTTGCGCCTCAAGTTCTTTGTCGACGACGTATTTTAATTTGATCTCGCGGGGTGTCCCGATCAAGCCTTTGGTAAAACCGGGTGAGACCACTGGATCTGCAAATTCCCAAATTCCAGTCTTTGGATCTTTGAAGGCGCCGTCCCCGTACACCATGACTTCCACCTCAACTTGACAGGTATCTTTGATTAGGGACTGTATTTTCTCGCATATTTCTTGGCTGTTGCGGGGAAAAAGTTTCAACCTGTCTTCCGATGCCGTATTGGATCCCAGCAAGCCGTATTCGGAGTTATAACCACTGCCATTCACAGGTTCGGTGAGCAGGTCGTCCAAGCCGAGCACCACGGAAGCCCCAGCCTGTTTTGCGATCTTTTTTGTCCAATCCCTTTCATGAATGTTGGCTACCAGAATTTCCTTTGCGTATTTTAAGGCGATTTTCGGATCGTTTGAAAAATATATGTGCATTTTACCCTCAGGCGCAACGCTTTTATATAGATCGACGTAATCAACGTTTGTGAATGGATGTCTTAGCGAAAGTCCTTTTATGGACCTATAATCTTTTTCTTCGAGCGTGTCAACGTAAGGGTTTATGCCCTTTTCGTACATTACCTCTCTGTTCATTAGTGGGTTGCCAACCTCGTCGTTAGGATAGTTTAGAAAAAGATGAACGGTTTTGCCTGTCGCAATGATGCCTTTAAGGATTAAAAAAAACCTATTTCGGCTTAAGATCGGAAAAAGGACCGCGATTTCATCTGCCTTCATTTTTCGGGATAAATCATTAGCTACGTCGTGTATTGTTGCATAGTTGCCCTGAGCTCTGGCGACAAGCGATTCAGTGATCCCTATTACGTCTTTGTATCGCAAAGAAAAACCTTCTTCTTTGCATGCTCTTTTGATGGAGTCTACGACCACCGAAACTATGTCATCGCCTGTCTTTATCAAAGGTGCCCTGATGCCTCGCGCTACTGTGCCGACCCTTCGCGCCATGGCAATCACTTCCTTTCGATTCGATCGATGTCTGAACCCTTCATGACCGATGGATAATATAGCATAATTCGTTGTTTTTTATTTAATTAAGCCCAATATTTCTGAAGTTGCTACGAAAGCCCAGATATCTCCTGAGAGGAAGAATGTAAAAAATACTGATATGATATGTCAAGTCCTTTATGATAATTTATATTAGCGTTGTTGCTATTTATGATTTGTTAAAAAATTTTTATAGTGTTCTTTCGAGCTTAAAGGGTATCTAAGGCGGTGATTTATGGTTCATGACTAAAGATCTGATATGGTTTGGCATACAATATCTTAGCGTTCAATCGCGCATGTTGCCTCATTCTGCTGCTTTGTCCCTGGGTGGAACTTTAGGGCGTATCGTGTGTGCGTTAAGTAAAAAGAGGGTCTCAAAAGCTGTCCGCAGATGTTCAAAGATCTTGGGTTGCAATTTAGCGGTAGCAAGAGATATTGTCACTAAATCTTACATCAATTTGGGTCGCAGTGTCGTGGAATTTCTCAGCCTGCCTAAATTAAGTAGCAGAATTGACGAAATAGTTACTGCACATGGCATAGAAAATCTCAATGATGCCCTTGCATGCGGCAGAGGGGTGATATTGCTTACAGCTCACCTCGGTAATTGGGAGCTGGCGGCGGCCTACTTGGGTATTAAAAGATATCCTATAAAGGCGATAGGCGCGGAACAAAGGGATCCCCGCATTACTGACTTAATTTCTGATCTTAGAGCTTCATGCGGTGTCGAAACCATTGGGAAGGGCTTTGATTTAAGGAGTGCCATTCGTTGTCTTCAGGAGGGAAATATCTTGGGGGTGTTGCTAGACCAAGACGCGCGTGACAAAGGAATAATCGCTCCTTTCTTGGGGCATCCGGCGAGTACGCCCTACGGGCCTATAAAGATGGTACAAAAGAGGCGGTCCCCCATCGTCCCACTGTTCATAATTCGCAGAAAGGATGGCGTCCGGCATGATTTATACTTTTTGCCTACTTTGGAAGAAACCGTCGAGGATTTTTACGATAAGCCTATTGAAGAAAACGTGCGCATATGCAATGATATCTTGTCTGACTGGATTTTGCGACATCCTGAACAGTGGCTGTGGCTATATCCCAGATGGGCATCTACGTTAGGTGATAGGTAATGTATCTAGGTTTGGACCCTGGCAGAGATAAGGTTGGTTTTGCCTTCGTAAATGAAGAGGGCGTACTCCTTTGTTCTGGCATATTTCAGGCGGAATCTTTTGAAGCATTCTTATCGGCTTTGATAGGGGAAAATTGGGATTACATAGGATCATACAAACTCGAGGGCAGTATTTCTGCACTTTTCGGCCAAAAACTTGAGGTTGTATTGCTTGGTGGAGGGACTACGTTTAAGGATTTCGAACAGGTATTGCAGAGAAATGGAATTAGGTACGAAATTGTGGACGAGTCTTTCACAACGCTCAAGGCGAGGAAGGCCTACTTCCAGATTCACCCTCCAAAGGGGTTACGTAGATGCATACCTTCGTCTCTTTTGATTCCAAAACGAGATGTAGACGATTTGGCGGCTTGGGAGCTTGTCAAAAAATGGTTGCAGAATAAAGATATCCACGGGGGCGTATCATATGGATTCTGAACTTTTCGCAAAGATTGTCAATAGTTTTGCAGGGGCGCTTGTATCTGTTTGCAAAAGCATGGGCGTTGATATCACATTGGATAAATTGGCCATTACTTCCGACGTGAGCGTTGCTGGAAGCAGGGTTGCCGCGCTAATAGGCTTTGTAACGACGGCGGTTAAGGGAACAGTTGCTGTTATGGCAGACGAGACAAGCTTTAATCGAATTGTAATCGCAATGTCAGGAGGAAATATTACGCCCAAATTGGGTGATCCTCTTTCCATGAGCGTGTTGGGAGAGCTGGCGAACATGACTAGTGGACAGGCCTTCATTAAGCTCAGCGAAGTGGAGGGTCTAAACTTGACTCCCCCTCAGTTGTTGGTTGGCGAACATATTAAATCCATTCCTCCCAAAGAAAGATCTACACAAAGTTTTACTCTGCCCTTTAAACTAGACGGAGGAGGGATTTTATATATGGTCTTAACAGTGAGTTGAGGAACTTCTCATATATTGCTTGTTCATCAAATTTCTTTTTCGATATAAAGTAAAGCATAAAGCAGACTTGTGGTTTATCGGCAAATTATATTAGCGAAAAATGCCGTAAGCGCGGCTAGCAAGCCACAAGTTATAATTCCCAGGGAAGGACGCTTATTTATCCGCGTATTTAGCAACAGGAAAAATGCCAAGGGTGCCAACAAAAGATAAATCGGCCTGTTCAAGGTTGACGAAAATAATCTTAGAGTACTTGTCGTTAGAAGTGCTGCTACCCCAGGACGAAGCGAGAGCTTTGCATTTTGTTTGGTTGTTTGTCCAATTGGAAGGATTTTGATGATTAATAGCAATATCAACAATAATATGAGAGGGGTTGCAACTATAGCAACAGTTGCGATTACGGCTCCGGGAAATCCACCCAATTTTTTGCCCACATAGGTAGCAGCATTGACGGCAATCGGGCCCGGAGACATTTGCGCTAAACTGATCATTTGCTCAAATTCACCAGAAGTGAGCCATTGGTAATTTAGCACAATCTCATGATATATTAAAGCTATGGAGGATAATCCGCCCGCAAAGCTCCCCAAAGATATTCTCGCGAAAGCCAAGGCAAGAAAGAAAAGTTCACGCATCTTTGTCCTTCCTTGCAAGCAGCATGTTCATCGAAAAGCCCACAAAAAGAGCAATGAGCGGGTGAACTTTGACCAGCATCAAAATTGTCATCAAGATAAAACTTGCAAAGCTCACTAAGCCATATTCAAAGGCTTCCTTTATCCATCGCAAGGCTGTCAAAAAGACAAATACCGCTACACCAACCAGGCCGCCGTAAAAAAAAGATTCTATGAATAAGCGAGAGGCTTCTTGATTCAAATTTAACAGGAGTGGCGCTAAGAAATATATTATTATAAATGGTGGCAAGATTGACCCTGTCACAGCTGCAAGACCACCTGTTATTCCAGCAAGTTTTTTGCCGATAAGATATGATAGGTTTGTAATTATTGGGCCAGGAAGAGATGTGGTGATTGCGATTAAGGAGTCTACATCGCATAATGAGTTCCAGGATTTCTTTTTGATTTCGGCATCGATGACTCCGATGAATACGAAACCTCCTCCCAAGGCCCACAGACTTGCTTTAAAAAAAAGTAAAAATATATCTTTTATCACAATTATTACCCGCCTTCATAAATATCTCTTTCTTCATCGGATTTTCAAGTAAAATTTT
>JAAYTM010000061.1 GCA_012518015.1 Synergistaceae bacterium | reverse complement strand
TCATAACGTTCTATCACGCAGAAGTCCTCCTTTTTCTTCTCTTGTCAGATAGCCAGTCATTTCTAACCAGGCTCAAAAAATCATCGTAGCAACCGCTCTTAAAATCGGGAAAAGTATGATCATAGGAAATCCATTTGCCAAACATAAATCGTAAGGTAACTTCGGCAAATATGCCATCCGAGATGTATATCCTGTGGGCGTGATCTTTAGTTGAGGCTAAAATCAACCTTGCCCCGTCAAGGTATCCGGGGTCAATGTTGACACTGCGCTTGGGTCCGCTTTCGGCCTCCAGTGCAACAGCCTGGAGTTTCCAGCGTACTAGCTGATCCGCTGGATATAGTCCTTTGAAACTTACGAAAGCCTTATAAAGAACTGGCGCTATATCACGATAATAATCGGTATGATCGAAAGGATATATGGGACTTTTTCTTTCTATACCGCCCCAAAGGGAAGAAAGTTTCCTTATAGTCCATTGATAAAGCTGAGTATTAGGGAACAAAAAACCAACTATCAGTTTAACTAACGGAGGAATTGTCATTTTTCTTTTTTGTTCGCCCCTGGTTTTTTCTTGTCTTTCTGCACATTAAAAAACCAAACTCTAATCCCTTCCAGCTTAAAGGAATATTACCTTTTTTGCTCTGCTCTTCCACTTTTATAGTCAATCCACGATCTTCGAGATAACGCCAAAGAGTTTTGCCTATGGCAGCCCATCTTGCCGTTTCTAGTATTTCCTCCACTTCCTTCTTATCTAACTTTTTAACGATAAAAAAGCCATAGCCTAAGGGTTCTACCAGGGCAAACTCGCCACTTTCTAAATTTAACATAGCACATTCAGATGTATCTTCTTTTAATCCCAATTTCTCGATCGAGCTTTGCCCAATCAATTCCCTAGCAGCTTCGTTGGCAAATATGAAGCCATCTTCTATCCGAAGTAAAGGAAAGGGAGGAGTTACTTCGCCCATAGTGCCAATCGATTGCGATCCCTTAGGCCAAAGCACTTCTCTAAGTGGCATATCTCCAAATCCCTTTTCTAAAGCAGCGACCAATTCATCTTTTGAAATAAGACGCGCCTCTTCGTCGATGACCAATTTAGCAACCTTAAAGGCGGTACGGTAAAGAATACGCAAGGAATCCCTGACAGTGGATTCCCCGCTCAAAACCACAAGCCCAGAAGCATCATCTACCATGGCGATCCCCCTGACATTCTCTCATTTAGGATAACAAAGCCTCAACAAATGCGCGAGGCTCAAAAAGTTCTAGGTCTTCGATTCCCTCGCCTAAACCTACGTAGCGAATTGGGAGAGACATCCTTTGGGCAACCGCGAGAATTATACCACCTTTCGCAGTATTATCGTATTTAGCCAAAATTACCCCCGTTAGGTTTAAAGCTTCGTTAAAAACTTCCGCCTGATGAAAGGCATTTTGTCCCATTACGGCATCCAAAACTAGCAGGGATTCGGAAGGCTCACCAGGCAATTTCCTCTCTATTACTCTTTTGACCTTTTTTAATTCTTCCATCAAGTTGTGCTTGGTGTGAAGTCGGCCAGCAGTATCAACGATAACCATGTCAGTATCAGAAGCAATAGCGCTTTCGATGGCATCGTATATGACAGCTGCAGGATCTCCCCCAACGTCATGCGCTATGACGCGTGCGTTTATTTTGTCTCCCCAAGCCTTCAGCTGATCAATCGCCGCAGCCCTATAAGTATCTGCAGCAGCGAGCAGGACCTTCTGACCATCTTCTTTACATCTATACGCCAGCTTAGCTGCCGTTGTGGTCTTTCCACTTCCGTTCACACCCACGATCAGCACCAGGGTTGGCTTATTTTTAACCTCTATAGGCTTTCCCATGCCTGGAATTTTTTCAAGCTCACTTACGATCAAATCAATGAATGTCGCCTTCAAAGCTAAAGCATCCCTGATGTTGGACTCTTTGGCTACATAGCGCAACTTTGAAATTAATTCCTCCGAAAGATCTACCCCAACATCTCCTAAAAGAAGTTGCTCCTCAAGCGCATCCCAAAATGACTCGTCTACCCTCTTGCCTGGAGAAAAAATTGACCCCAGCCCAAACCATTGTTCTTTAACTTTTTGTAATTTATCCTTGAAAGCATTGATTAATGCCACTATCTCACCTCATTTAATTTATTTTCTAAAACTTCGTCCTCTGCCGGAATTCTTCCCTTTTGCCTTAGGTCTATGAGCACTACATTCGTCACAATCTTTTTCGAGGGATTCATCTAACTCTGAACAGCTGCCCTTCAGGGCAAAAACTTCTTTGCCAAAAAGGTTATGCGCCTCGGCCTGATCTGCCAAGTTAACATGCAAGTTCCACTTTTCTCCACCTTCAACCGTTTTCTTAAAAAGCTTGAACTCACTTATAGGCACCAAAAACTCCACACCCTCTGGGCTTTTAATCCTTACCGATTTGCTAACTATGTCGACGCCGGCAATTTGATAATTCCCAGAAGAAGTCTTTATTTTTGTCCCTGGATTTGGTAAGTCCTTCCACAATTCACTATACATATCATATTCATAGCTCATACAACACATCAGCCTGCCGCATAGACCAGATATCTTAGAGGGGTTCAAGGCCAAATTTTGCTCCTTTACCATCCTTATGCATATGGGAAGAAACTCCAGCATCCAATAACTGCAGCAGCAAGGATTTCCACAAGGAGCCAGTCCACCTAAAATTTTCGCCTCATCTCTGGCGCCAATCTGCCGCAGCTCGATCCGGGTTTTAAATTCCTTGGCCAACTCTTTTACAAAGCACCTGAAATCAACCCTTTGTTCAGAGGTAAAGTAAAAATACAGTTTTTTCCGATCCAAAAGATACTCCATATCCACTATTTTCATGGGAAGAGAGTGGTTTTTTAGCATTTTTCGCACCATCGGAAGAGCTTCATCCTCTTCTTGTCTTTGCCATTTAGCGTCGCTCACATCCAGTTCATCGGCAAATCGCATTAATTTGACGTATTGCAACGGGGGTTCAGTCGACTTCAACTGGTCGTTGTCGCTAGCTTCACTTTCTTTTGGAAGCTCAAATCTTTCTTTATACTTACACAACTGCTCTTCGCTTAAAATTCCAACTACATCGGCAATCTCAAGCCCTCTGGCACTTTCGATGACTACATTTGTGCCCCTATCTATTTCTTGTTCTAAATCGGTAAGCAATCCCAAAAAACGGGGCTTACCGAAAATGACCAAATAGTTCATCGGACAAATCCTCCTCCAAAAAACCATAAAGGAGATCAAAAACCATATAAACAGGTAAATGCCCCTTCTCAGAAATCAATCTAATTTTTTCCAACTTGGCAGCCTTACCCAGTTCACCATTACCTAAACACCAGTTAATCCATCCCTCAAGCATCGCGAAGGCCTCTTGTGATGTCATCTTAGAGGCGCGAACAATGGCTGACAGCCATTCATCCTTTGTTTCGGGTGGGGCCAAAATACTCAACTCTTCTTTTAAGTTAAAGGTTAAATTCCATGTTCTGCTTTTAAGCGTTGGCGGCACACCGCTTCCTTCGCAAAGAAGTAAAATCGCCGCCCACGAAGGTGGCTCTTCAGTGATTTTCAGCAAACTATTCGCCGCTGGCAGCGAAAGCCTCCCCGCTTGGGGTATTACCAAAAAGCGCCTTGGCGCCACCACCGGGGCTAAATACAATTCCGCCATTAATTTGCGGCAATCGCTTATTCCCGGGGGCTGATCCAACGTAATAGGCCTTACGAGATCTGGATGTTCGTCATATTTCCAGCTGTGACAAGAAGCGCATCCATCGTCTCCAAGCCCGTTTTCGCAAAGATAAAGTCGCGCAATCTCAATTGCAATTGACCCATGAAACAAAGAAGGAGCTTCGATCAAAAGGGCATGAGGCACACGCGAGGAAGCGAAAGCTGCGATAATGCATTCGTAGGCTTCGCTTTCCTTTATAGCAGCAACGAGATCAGACATCCCTTTATCTCCTCGACTATATTTAATATTACAATCTTCTCCCGTTCTTTGTCCAAAGCTTCCTCGAGCTCTGCAATGGATTTTTCCGTCCTTTCGATTATCGTATACATTTTATTGCTGTGCAAAGAAAAGGCAAACTCCTTTTTTACTCGCATATTTTCCAAGATCATCCCTATGACTTGACGAACCAAAGATTTATATTTATTTATCAATCCCTTTGAAGGGTACCTCGATAACGCGATGCCAACTTCATCTAACTCCTTGAGCAACATACTAATTGCTTCTCTGTCGTAACACTCTCTAAAAGAACTATCTTTTTCGATATCGGCTTTATGATCGAAAGCGGTAATGCCATTCAGCGATGGAGTTATCCTGTAGCGTCTTTCCTTAACATCGCCACTTTCAACTTTCATCCATGAAGACCCCCACCACTTTTAAAATTTCCAGGAAAACTTCTTCCTCGCTGACCTCGGAAGAAACGCGCTTTATCCTCTCAGAGTTTGTCAGGAAAAGCTCTTCATATCCATTGCGAACCTTGTAAAGAAAATTTTCCTCTTCGAGACGATCCAAGACCTTCCTGGATTTTATTCGCTCCATAGCTTTTTCAACCGACACATCCAACCATATCGTTAAGTCTGGCTGAGGTAACGCTAAAAGCGAAAAAAGCCTTTCCATTTCCTCTATGGGCAACCCCTTGCCCCATCCCTGATAGGCCAAAGTAGAATCGGTGTAACGCTCACATATTACAATTCGACCTTCCGATAAGGCCGGTTGAATCTTCTCAGAAACGTGTTCGTACCTGTCTGCCATAAAAAGGAAGAATTCGCTCCACGGGCGCCATTCGTGATGAAGCAAAAGTTCGCGCATTAAATCGCCCCCGCTCCACCCCCCGGGCTCCCACGTCAAAAGAACACCATTTCTGCCAAATTTATGCGAAAAATGCTCATATAATTTTACCGCATGTGTAGACTTTCCGGAGCCATCAATTCCCTCAAAAGTAATAAACAAACCTATCACCTTCAAAAATTGTAGTATACCCCGATCGATTCGCGCCTCTCGTCATCAAGTTCGTCATGGCGGAAAAGCAAACCATACCGATCATCCAACCCGAGGCGTCCTTCCAGAGACCATGCGCCTGATCCATCATCCCACCACTTGCCAATCAATTGCAGGGGGAAAGCCTCCGGATCGCCCCACTTAAACCCTACGCCGAGGTCGTCCCTGACCAATCCTCCCCAAAGAGAAATCCAGCGCCATCTGTAGCCGTAACTTAAGGAAAAATCACTGCCATCGCCAATGTCATCGACGCCAAGGAGAAAAAAGCTTGGCCTATCTTTCATGCCAACTACTACGTTAACATCCATATAGGCATCATCCCCACGACCGAAGGTCTTTCCCCTTAAAGAGACATCTCCTTTGATCTCGATTTCCTGCATGGTTTTTAATGTCTTTTTAGCAACTTCCTGGGTTTCCCTCACATCTTGCAATAATTCAGGGAGGTTTCCCTTTTTACTTTCAACCTCGTTTTCACCAAAAAGGGTTGTATCAAGCTCATTTACAAATCGCTCGACAGAGACTGCCGCATCTTGAATGCTTTTTACTACCTGTTTTATATCCCTGGCAAAGGGGCTGTCTTCGTCAAGCTGTTCAACTATTGTGCTTAATTTAGAGACAAGGTTTTTCGTCGATGCTATCGCCTCTCGAAGATCTTGTCTGTTTTCTGTCATTATTTCATTCGCGTTCGAGATGAGCTCGTTAGTGTTATTAAAAAAGGCATCCATGCGTTTGCCTGTATCAGTCAAAAAGGCGCTTCCTTCATCTGCCAATTTTCCTATGCGAAAGGAAGCTTCCTTTGCCTCTTTCAAAAAAGAAGGGATTTCCTTTATAGCTTCTTTAAGATCTTCGATCTCTTCATCCCCCATGATTCCGCTGATGTTATCCAAAAAAGAACGCATGGAGCTCAGATTCTGCTCCACCTCCTCGAGCACGCTCCACACATCGGGCGCAACCGTTCCCTCTACAGAGCCGGGGGGTTCAATGAAGGTATCGCTCGTCCCTCGCCTTATCTGAAGGGATGCCTCTCCCAAAAGCCCCCCTCCTTGTACAATAAACTCGCTATCGATGGGAATGTTTAGCCCATCCTTTATAAAGGCAAGGATTTTCACTCCCTCTTTGGTCAAAAGTACGTCTTTCACGTATCCTGATTCCACTCCAGATATGTAAATGGGAGCACCCGGGGGCAATCCCCTTGCCTCAGGCAATAAGACATATAAAACATTACCCCTTTCACGTATCAAACGACCACCCGAAAGGAAAACTAAGCCGCCGAGCAATGCCAATCCCAAAAAGACGACGAGACCGATTTTTATCTCACGTTTCACGGGGCACACCCCCAATGACGAATGGATTTAGTACCTTGGAGAAAGGAAACGACCTCCGGATCCGTCGCAGTTTCCCACTCCTCGGGCGTACCTAGCCATGCTATCCTTCCATCCTTCATTAAAAGAATGCGATCTGCAATGCCTAATGCGGATACCACATCATGAGTTACGGCCATGGCTGATACGTTATATTTTTTGCTCAAATTAACTACAAGGCGATCGATGTGTCTGGCCGTTTGAGGATCAAGCCCCGTTGTTGGCTCGTCAAGCAACAGAAAAGATGGATTGTATACAAGCGCACGGGCGAGTGCAACTCGCTTTCTCATCCCACCTGACAAATCGGCGGGCATCAAATCTTCGATACCGGGCAGCTCAACGGATTCCAACATCACGGCGACCATGTCGCGCATCTTTTCTTCGTCTTTAATGCCAAGACAGTAACGAAGCGGAAACGCCACATTTTCAAACACTGTCATGGAATCGAACAAGGCTCCACCTTGAAATACGATGCCGACCTTCTTTCTTATGTCTATCAGGTCCCTCTCGGGAAGATGAGCTATGTCCCTTCCATAAAGCCACACTCTACCCTCGTCGGCTTCAATTAACCTCAAGACAAGCCTCAAGACCGTCGTCTTCCCGCAGCCCGACGGACCCATTAAAGCTATAATCTCGCCTTTTTCTACCGAAAAGGAAAGGTTTTTTAGTACCACATTATTGCCGAAAGACTTTATAACTTCCTCGAGACGTAAGACTTCCTCCGCCACTAAACCTTTCCTCCAAAAAGTATTGTCGAAAGTATATAATTCAGTACCAAGATGAGCATGTTGCTCCATACGACAGCCAGGGTTGTCGTCTCTCCAACGCCCTTGGCTCCTCCTTGCGCTCTAAAACCACACGCACAGGCAACTATTGACACCACAAAGCCGAACACCACCGATTTTATCAATCCACCGTTGATGTCGTAGGTGTCGACTAACAACCTTATGGAATCCTTGAATATCAAAGAATGCACGCCGCGAACCACAACGTAGAAATAACCGCCCAAGGTACCGACAACCATCGAATAGATCGTTAAAATGGGGACCATCACCAGGCTGGCCAAAATTCTGGGCAATCCGACAAATACATACTCGTCCAGCCCAAAGGCCCTGAGTGCGTCTAACTGCTCCGTGACCTTCATAGTCCCTATTTCAGCCGCCATGGAAGACCCGACTCTTCCTGCAACCACTATGCCCGTGAGTACTGGCGACATCTCTCTAACCATGCTTAAGGCGATAACCCCACCTATGTACCGCGAGGCACCAAACTTTAGAAATTGATCCAAGGTCTGAACCGCCATTACCATGCCCGTGAAGGCACTTATCACGGAAACCATGAAGACCGACTGGACACCAACTCGCTCCAGTTGGTCTACAATTGAGCGAACATCCCATTTGGCCCGAGGCCAGTGAAGTAGTAAATGAATAGCCAATGAAGCTATCCAACCCAACAAATCGAGAAAAGACATAATTGCCTTACCTATGAGCTCGAACCATTTAAGCATAACTTACCCTTTCCAACTATCTCCTCTAGTTATCGACTTTTATTCATTCCTTCGTCGATGATGGTGAGGCAACGTCTAAGCAATCCTTCCACATAATGGTCCGTCTCGAAGATACGAAGTGTGCCTTCTTCCATTCTGCGTTTTTTCATTTCAGATACTAATTCATATTCATCATCTAACGAAAATTCTTCATCTTCCTCTTTAAGCAAAGGTCCATAAAGCAACTCCACGATTACCTGATTATTTGATTCCCCGGCCTCGATCTCATTTAAAAACTCTTCAAAGGACGATATCGCTCTCCACCCGGACATCAGCGATACTTGCGAAGGTTCGGCTATGCCTCCTCCTCTGACCACCACTTCACACAACCCCGACGCATTATCGGGGACCTTCAACGAAAGTTTTTTAACTTCGGGATCACCACGAAAGTTTCTCAGCGTAACCTCAACATCCAAATCTTCACCTTTCTTGACGTTGTCCTTATTGGGAACTTCAAGCTTTTCTATATATACGACTTTCGGCTCTTTTGTCACCTGCAATTCAATGTGTATTCCCAAGGGATCAATTTCCTTAAATCTGTTTAAAGAAAACAGGGGTACAAGTGCCATAATCTCACGGCTTACAATTTGCCCGATTAGATCACTATCAGAGAAATAGACATTTTTTCTTGAAATACCTTCAACAAATCCCTTGCCTTCGATCTTTACGGTGACAAACCCGGTTCCTTCGCCAGCCCTCCCCCACAGATCATCAAACAAGCCAAGCAAGGCTCCCGGAAGCACCTGGTTCATCAAAAAAGGATCGTTTATTACTTGAAAGCGTTTAAAGACAGTCATTTCGGAATCATCGGTGAACTTGACGGATACCTCAACGCCCTTAGGAAAGTGACCTATTTTCCCGGCGATGGCTTGAGGTCTGTCTTGGCGCACAACACCAACAATTGAAACAGGACTTCCCAACTTAAAGGGACTTTTAATGCTGGGAATAACTTCGTGAACCCACGAGCGAGTCAAGGGAAAGGAAACATCTCCCCGATTTAAAAAAGGGTGCGCATAAGCTAAAAAGTTACCTTCGACGTCTACAGCCGTTAAAGTTCCCGTCGAGCCGACGCTGACATCCCCCCAAGCAAGGAGCACCCCAACGGAGTCTCCGGGTTGTAATTCGGCATCATAATCTACGCCAATTCCGCCCACGGGCAAGTCAAAGGGCAAAACTTCTACCTCGCCTTTGAAGTCACGAGATATCTTTTCAGCACCCCTGGAACTGATGCCCGAAACGATCAAGGGCGCGTTTTTGCTTTCGTGAAACTTGACCTTGCCCCCCTCGATCCCCTTTTTAGCCTGCCAATCCCAGGCTTTGCTCATCTCTTCTATGGGCGTCACTAAACCTAAATTATGATCACTGAAGTCCCAACCATATCCGATAGCTCCGACAAGGCGCCCATTTATGAAGAAAGGGCTTCCGCTCATTCCGGCAGCTATGCCACCTATTTTTTCCACCAAAGGTCCTCGAGCACGTATTAAGATGAGCCTTTTGGGTTCACTAGGACTTGGTATTATGCTGATCACTTCTGCCGGAAAGGAAACCCGCTCCAGACCTTTCACCACGGTAAACACTTCTCCTTGCATTCCCGGACGAAGATCGCTCAAAGGAAAGACATCGATGTTTGGTGTAAAAGAGTCAGCACAAGCTATATCAGCGAAGAAAGATAATATAAAAGCAATGACTAACACCGCCACTATTGTGAAAAAATTCTTCATCTTGATTGAGATGCCTTTGAATGAAATAAATTGATACATCGTTAAGCCCCCTTGGCTTTTATGGTATTTTTGCGCATCCTAAGGTAAGTTATTATGAAATCGTCTATGTCTCCATCCAAGACAGAATCAACATTATAAGACGTATATCCTGTGCGGTGATCTTTGACCATCGTATAAGGATGCAGCACATAGGATCTTATTTGACTGCCCCATCCTATTTCCTTTTTCTCCCCATGCAAGTCTTCTATCTTTTTTTGCTTCTCCTGCTGGTATTTTTCGTATAACTTCGCCTTCAAAAATCGCAAGGCCGTCTGTCTATTCATATGTTGCGACCTTTCGTTTTGACATGTAACGACTATGCCCGTAGGGATATGTGTCAACCTCACGGCAGAATCGGTCATATTTACGTGCTGGCCACCTGCACCACTGGCTCGAAAGGTTTCCATTTTTATTTCCTCCGGCCTGATTTCAACGTCAACGTCTTCTGGCAACTCGGGTATCACTTCAACGGAAGCAAAACTCGTATGCCTTCGCTTAGACGAGTCGAAGGGTGAGATCCTTACAAGCCTGTGGATACCCTTCTCGGCTTTGAGGTAGCCATATGAACAAAATCCCTTTATTAATATAGTTACATATTTAATTCCTGCCTCGTCATCAGGTAGAATATCTATTATTTCAGTTTCATAGCCATGCCTTTCTGCCCACCGCAAGTACATTCGAGACAGAATTTCCGCCCAATCCTGCGCATCAAGGCCACCTGCACCCGCATGAACAGTCAAAATCGCGTTAGATTCGTCATACTTCTCGTCGAGCAAAAGTTCCATTTCCATCGAGTCGATCTCTTTTCGCAGGCGTAAAGCCCTGTCGTAAAACTCCGCCTGTAATTCTTGATCGTTAGTCTCTTCAAGCAACTCTGCTAAAATGGTTAACTCTTCCAGTTCGTGTTCCATTTTTTGCCACCGATCTAAAAGGTTTTGCAGGCGAGAAAGCCTCTGTGTAACCTTTTGAGCCTCCTGGGATGTCCAAAAATCGGGAGACGAGGCCTTTTTAAGCAGGATTTTCGCATCTTCTTTTAAAGAATCTATGTCAAAGGCTTTCCCGCAACTCACCCATCGATGAGTGCAGTTCCTCCAACACCGTGGAAACAGGGTGTAATTCCATATAAGTACTCCTCCTACTATTTATAATCTTTTTTTGCACCTTTTTGCACCTAAGGTAAAATTTATTATATCATCGACATAGATTTTAAAGAGCAGGAGTGTCATCGATAGTGAAAGAAATTAAGATAACCACAGAGGTCGGAAAGTTTTCGATCTTCAAGTTTAATTGCGTGGAATCAACACAAACTATGGCCAAAGAGCTTTACCGCCGATACAGCTACGATACCTTCGTAGTCTGGGCCGAAAGGCAGCTTGAGGGGAGGGGCAGAAGGGAAAGGCGTTGGCATTCGCCGAAAGGCGGATTGTATTTCTCGCTGTTTCAGAAAGACTTAGGAGATCTACGCTCTCCTCAGTTGGTAAGCTTGGCAGCAGGAATGGCGATTCGAAACGGGCTAAAGCAATTTTGTAACATATCTTGCGAACTAAAATGGCCAAATGATGTATTATACCAAGAAAGAAAGCTATGTGGTATATTGAGTGAATCAGCCATTTACGACCAAAAGATTCACTACGCGATAGTAGGCGTAGGCATAAATGTCAACACAGACATTTCCGAACTACCATGCGAGGTGAGGGATAAAGCTACATCCTTAAAGGATATAATTGGGCTAGAGTTAGACTTAAATGAACTGCTTTCAGTATCAGCAGAAGAAGTCTTCAAGTGGCTTTCGTTCTTGAAAACGGATAATGGTCAAAAGAAGGTCATCGAAAGTTATAAAAACCATTGCGTAACTTTGGGTTCGCAAGTGACCGTATATTTAGATAATGAGACAATAAGCGGTCTGGCGGTGGATATTACTGAAGAGGGCGCATTGCAAGTCCTTGCAGCAGGCGAAACTCTTTTGTTTGCCACCGGAGATGTAGTTCATATAAGAAGGGATGACATATGACAAAGTTTCGTTTGACTGAACTGGCTAAAACCAGTGGCTGAGCGGCTAAGCTGGGTCCGGCGGACCTTGATAAGCTGCTTAAAAGACTTACCCCGCAAGATCACCCAAGGTTGCTCTCCTCATGGAAAGGAGGAGAAGATGCGGCCCTTTGGGTGCTGACGGATGAGAGAGCCGCCATTTTAACGGTGGACATCATTACTCCCGTCGTCGACGACCCTTATATTTGGGGACAAATTGCAGCGGCCAACTCCCTGAGCGATGTCTTCGCCATGGGAGGAAGACCCCTGCTCACCTTAAACGTCGTTGGGTTTCCAATAAACTGCATGCCCCTGGAGGTGCTTTCATCAATTTTAGAAGGAAGTATGGAAAGGACGACAAGAGCGGGAGCAATCGTTGCAGGGGGTCACACGATAGAGGATGAGGAGCCTAAATTTGGGTTGGTGGTTTATGGCGAAGTCCCATTGACCGAGATATGGTATACAAAGGGGGCAAAGCCGGGTGATAAGATTATTCTGACTAAGCCATTGGGAACTGGCGCGCTCGTCGCGGCTTTTAAGGCAGCCATGCTGAGTGAGGAAGAAGAAGCGACCATGACCTCAGCCATGGTTCAATTAAACGATCTTCCTTTGCGACTGCCCAGGGAAATGCGCCTCCAAGTTCATGCTTGTACAGACGTCACGGGTTTTGGGTTGATGGGACACTTGTTAGATATGTTAGATGAAAATATAGACATCAAACTAAATGTAAAAAATATCCCCCTCTTAAAAGGAGCGTTAGAGAAGGTTTCCATGGGCCTGGTCCCCGCAGGCACTTATCGCAACAAGGCTTGCTACACAGAAGCGGGTAAAATAAAGGGCTTAGAATTGCTACATGAAGATCTTCAAGATATTTTATTCGACCCGCAAACATCGGGCGGATTGCTTTTGGCCTTTGACCCATCAACCGTAAGAAGAGCACTTGACCTGCTAAAGGAGGAAGGCTTTGAAGAAAGCAGACTCATAGCAGAGGTTGTGCAAGGTACGGGAAAGATAGAGATCGTATGACTATGGAACCGCTTTAAAACGATTCCATAGAGCCAAATAAAGATCATGCAGATAGGAAGTCCACATATCGTCAAGCTTTGGTGCCGGAAGCAGGATTCCACACGAAAGGTTAGAGACTTCATCTTTTATTATTTTGGGCGACCACGCATCGGCAACAACAAGGGTATTTTGTGATTTGGCTCTTTCCATGCACTTAACCAGCTCTTCGCTTCCCTCGCCCTTTTCCCACAGATCAAACCACTCTTGCGACGGCCTTTTTACCCTAGCGCTACTCGCCTTTAACAAAAATTCCATCCTGCCTGATAAATCGAGCATGGAAACGCCCGATAAGATTTCTCTGCCTACGTTAACTACGCTGTCCAATCTGCTTTGAAATTCGGCCAACCGCCTTTGAAAGTAATCGTACATTGACGGGTCCAACTCCGTCAAAGCGATCAAAACGCGGCTTGCCATAAAAGACAACGAGGCAGGATCAAAAAAATACTTATCGAACTCCTCTCTTCCTTGGGGCAAAAATTCGTACAAGTACTTTACCTGGGATATACCTTTGGGAATTTTCTTTTCCTTAGGCGTCAAAGCAATGAGGATGGTATCTTTAGGAAAAGTCTTTGTGTGGACAACAAGCGTCCCATCCTCTGTCCAATCCAGGTAAGATAACACCTCCACAACGGGCCCGCCGATGAATCGGGTCAGTAATGCCACCTCGGGAGGCACCGCTATTATGGTAGCAACCTTTTTCTCAGCGGACAGGGCAATGTAAGGATAAAAACAAATTATTAAAAACACTAAAGAAATTAAAGCTCCCTTAATTTGGTGTCCTTTCGTCCTAAAGTTATTGCATCTTGTCACAAATCTCTTCTGTTTCATATCTTCCAAAGATTGGCCTGGCCTGATCAACGCTTTCTGCTGCCCGGTTTTACTAAGGGGTATCCCTTCTTACAAAATGGACATTCTTCCGGTTTATAGACGGGGAAGGTCTTCTTTGTTAGGCTCAAAAGCTCTACGGGCAATTGGACATCCTGTGTTGTTCTGTCCACTATACATCCTGAGGCCTCCCATTTTCCTCCTAAGATTTCCAGCACCTCGCCAACTTCCCTAACAGATCCTCCTGTCGTCACCACGTCTTCGATCACTGCGAACCTCATGCCTTCCGGCGCAGGAAACCTGCGCAACCTCATTTGTCCTTCCTCTCGTTCACAAAATATAAAAGGCACGCCTAAAGCTCTTGCTACTTCATGGCCTACTATTATGCCCCCTAAAGCCGGGCTCGCTATTATTTGCGGATCGAAGGGCTCGACTAATTTAGCCAATTTTTCTCCCACAAAAGCAGCATACCAAGGAAATCGCAGAAGCAAGGAACATTGCAAATAATATCCGCTATGTAGCCCCGAGGTGAGAAGGAAATGTCCCTCGAGCAAAGCCCCGCTGTCGTATAGCATCTTTTCCAATCTATCTTTTACTTCAGCGCCGCTCATTCTTAGCCAACCTCTTTTTTTATCCCAATCAAAGCTTCCAGCGGATCCGGTGCGGCAAGAACTGGCCTTCCTATGACTATGAAATCCGCTCCCCTTTCCTTGGCCTCAGCCGGCGTCATGACCCTTGCTTGATCATCGTAAGAAACGCCTTTAGGCCTTACTCCCGGAACCAAGGTCAGTAACCTCTTGGATGTACCTTTGACTGCGTCCAAATCCTTTGGGGAACAAACTACTCCATCTATACCCGCTTTCTCTGCCAACTTCGTCCTGGACTTTACGGCGTCTTCAAGCATGGACCCAGGGGCCAGTGATTTCCATTCCTCGTCATCAATACTGGTAAGCACGGTAACTCCAAAAATCTTCATCTCTGGGTTCGTCTCGTCGCGCATTTTCACTGCTTCCCGCAACATCCTCTCTCCTCCCGCGACATGAAGCGTAAGCCCAAATATTCCCATACCTGCAAGTGCAGAAACCGCTCCTCGAACGGTGTTTGGGATATCGTGCAACTTGACGTCCAAAAAGACGTTCCAACACTTCATCAGGGAAAATATAAACTCCTTACCTCCGAGATAAAGAAGTCGAGGCCCGATTTTAACGTATTTAAGCTCTGTTCCCAACAATTCTAAGATCTCATTGGCTGAAGTCAAATCTTCGGTATCTAAGGCTAGCACCACTTCGCTCAAAAACCTTCACTCCTTCCCTTTCCTATGATATCCCTTACAGAAGAAGCATTCCAATCCGTCAGCTTTCTTCTTACCTGATCGTGGATCTCGGCCATGCACAGCAAATCATGCAACAGCATGCTGCCCACCTCAACTGCAACAGCTCCAGCAAGCAACATGGCCAACGCGTCATTACCGCAACTAACCCCACCGCACCCTATTACTGGAATCGAAACTGCACCTGCCGCTTCATAAACACATTTAAGCGCTAAAGGAAACACAGCAGGCCCGGATAAACCTGCCACAACTCGCTCAAAAACGGGTTTCTTGCGATCCACATCAATCGCCATGCCCAGCCAGGTGTTGGCCACCACCAGGGCATCAGCGCCCATTTCCTGGGCAACCTTGGCAACGTCTACCAAGTTACTAACCTGTGGCGTCAGCTTCACCCAAAGTTCTCCTTCCCAAAGGGGCCTTGCCGCGCCAAGGACCTGAGCTATGCCCTCCTCGCTCACGCCCCAAGCCATGCCCCCAAAATCTACGTTAGGGCAGGAAACGTTAAGCTCTATCGCCGCGATATGCTCTTTTGCGGATTTAAGCAAGATAAGGCCTTCTTCAGCTTCCTCTAATGTCTCGATAGCCAAATTGACCACAACCGGAACCTGGTTTCCGGATATCTCGGGCAACTCTTCTGCAACAAAAGCTTCAATACCACTGTTTTGAAGGCCAATGCTGTTTAGTAAGCCCGAGGAAGTCTCCCATATCCTCGTTCCCTTGTTACCAGACCTGGGGTGACGCGTCAAGCCTTTGCTGCAGATCGCACCAACGCCATTGGTGTAAGGTTCTCTCCAAAATTTGGCCTCATGTGGCCAAACGCCCGAAGCTATTATCAAAGGGGAAGATAAAGTTAAATTTCCTACGGAAACGCTCATATCGGGCAACTCTTCCGAAAACTTAGAGAAGTTCATCTAAATAAACCTCCGACAGATCAAAAACCGGGCCATCGTGGCAAACTTTAAGCATTCCACTCCGCGTTGGAATTGCGCAAGAATGACATCCCCCAATGCCACAACCCATTCTGGATTCAAAGGACCCCAAGATACGTATCTTATCTTTAAATGCATCACATATCGCCTTAAGCATGGGGACGGGGCCGCAAGCCCATATTTCTTCAGCATACGCTTGTTCGCTTAAAAGGAAATCGACGGCCGTTCCCTTGACACCAAGCGATCCATCCTCGCAAGCTACCTCTGCACCGGAAACTTGGGATTTAATCCAATTTACTATATCTGTCCACCCTTTGTCCGGCACTCCAAAAATAAATCTTACGACAAACTTTGAATGCAACTTCCACGCATAAAGCAAGGGAGCTATGCCAATGCCTCCTGCAACCAGAACAACGCTGTCGCAGGAGGGGGTAAAACCCCTCCCTCCCAGCGGACCTCGCAATCGAAAGGAAACGCCAATATCACTTACCGATATATCCTTCGTTCCCCTACCAACTACTTTAACCAAAAAATCGACAGTTTTATCTGACTGATCGACAACAGCAAAGGGACGCAGTAAAAAGGGGTCTCTCTCCCACCGAGAAGGCCTGACCATAAAAAACTGTCCCGGCAATGAGTGAGGCAAGGTTTCTTCTACCTCAAAACGAAGTAAATGAACATCTTCTCCAACCCTGGCATTTTCAATTAAACGACCTTCTCTTTCAAGCCCACCGCTATACCTCATGACATACCTCTTGCCTTAGGCTATCATAAACTATCCTGCCGCCCAATAGGGTCATAACCGGCCAGCCTCTTAAGGTCAAGCCATCGTAAGGTGTTATCCGCGCTTTGCTGTTCCATTTTTCAGCATCCACTCTTTCCTCTTTTTCCAAATTGAGAACTGTTATATCTGCTCTTGAGCCGGGCTTTAGCGTTCTATCGATACCAATTATGCTGCCTGGTCCTGTCGTAAGAAGCTCGAGCAATTTTTTTAAGGAAAAGGGCTTTCCTCTTTTGTACCATAGATCTAACACCGCCGCCACCGCACATTCAAGCGAAGCTATGCCAAAGGACGCCTCCTCGAAGGGTAAATCTTTTTCGTCTACGTGATAGGGAGCATGATCGGTGGCTATAGCATCTATGGTTCCATCCCTTAAACCTTTGAAAAGGGCCTCTACGTCTTCCCTGGCCCTTAGGGGTGGGTTAACCTTGAAGGCGGACGAATAATATGATTTTATGATCATTTCTTCATCGAAAACCAGATGGTGTGGCGTGACGTCACAGGTCAAGGGCAACCCTTCCTGCTTGGCTCTTCTTATTGATTCCAGGGCCTCTTTAGTGCTTATATGAGTTAGATGAACGCGACCCATCGTTTCTCTGCACAGGGCAATTGCCCTTTCAACGCCTATGATTTCGGAGCTACGCGGTATGCCTTTTAGACCGCAAAGAGCGCTCGCTCTTCCCTCGTTCATCTGCCCCCCTTCCGAAAGGGTCAGTTCTTCCGGATGTTCCATGAGCGGAATGCCAAGATCTCTCAAATAAAGAAGGGCAATTCGCATGACCTTTGCTAAAATGACAGGGGAGCCGTCATCGGTAAAAAGCACCGCCCCTTCATCCACCATGCCAATCATCTCAGTGATCATCTTTCCCTCTCTGTTTACAGTGACAGCCCCCGCGGGCAACACAATTGCCCCTTTGGCCTTTCTGCCCTTCTCGCGCACGTAGCGCACGCCTGAAGGGTCATCAATAGGAGGAGTGGTGTTTGGCATAGCAACTACGTGGGTAAACCCACCTGCAGCTGCTGCCAGAGAACCGCTATCTATGTCTTCTCTCCACGTTTGACCGGGATCCCTTAGATGGACGTGAAGATCTATGAAGCCCGGACAGACAATGTGTCCCTCTAAATCATAAATATCGTCCTGAAAATTCGATTTTTTTCCCCTCGAAGGAGTTATTTCGACTACCTTGCCGCTTTCTACGCAGATGTCCCATTTCCCATCCCTCAAGTCCTTTCCGTCGTACAACGTAGCATTGCACAACCAGATCATCTGCCAGCACCTCCGGTCAAGTATAAAAAAAGCAGGGCCATCCTCACAGCTACACCGCTTTTAACCTGATTCAGCACCAAGCATCTCTCTCCGTCGGCAATGAAACTTTCTATCTCAACGCCCCTGTTCATGGGACCTGGGTGCATTACAATCGCTTGCTTATTCGCACAGGAAAGAACACTCGCAGTTATTCCCCATCGGCTGTGATATTCATCGATGCTTGGAAACAACCCTTCTTCCTGCCTTTCACGCTGAATCCTCAAAGCATAAACGATATCTGCCCCACTTGCGGCCTTTTTAGTGTCAGGTTCATACTCGGCTAGATCAAAGACGTGAAGCGGTATGAGAGACCTGGGACCAGATACCACCACATGCACGCCAACTTTTGTGAAGGCATGAATATTGCTACGTGCTACCCTGCTGTGAAGCACGTCGCCCACTATCGTCATTTTGCGCCCCTTTAAAGAGCCGAAGTGCTTCCAAGCCGTATAAAGATCTAGCAATGCCTGCGTGGGATGAGCTCTTGCACCATCTCCTGCATTTATGACACATGCTCCGTTGAGTTTTTTTATGAGATACTCAGGCGTGCCAACCTCCCGATTTCGAATGACAACGGCGTCTACTCCCATCGCTTCAATTGTCTTGGCCGTATCTTGCAAGCTCTCTCCTTTCGCAGTGCTAGAACCAGAAGATGACCAGTTTATCACATCAGCGCTCAAGTATTTTTCTGCCAACTCAAAGGAGGTTCGGGTTCTGGTGGATGGTTCGAAAAACAAATTTGCTATGACCTTCCCTCTTAATGCAGGGACCTTTTTTAGAGGCCTTTCCATGACCTCTTCCATGTGACGAGCTTCCTCTAAGACAGTATAAAAGTCATCGTCGCTAAAGACATCCACGTCAACGAGATGTCGATGTTTCCACGCCACATCAAACGCCTCCTCTCTATTCCTTGGCCACGATGACAATCTCGTCTTTGCCGTCAAGTTCCTTGACAAAGACCTCGATCGATTCGTCCCTGGACGTGGGAACAACCCTTCCCACTATATCGGGATGTATGGGAAGTTCCCTATGACCGCGGTCTATCAAAACCGCCAACAAAACCTTCCTTGGCCTACCCATATCCATCAATGCATCCAAGGCCGCTCTGACAGTCCTTCCCGTAAACAACACATCATCTACCAAGACAATATCCTTTCCCGTTATATCGACAGGAATCGAAGTGCTGTGGACCATGGGGTGGTCGGCCATTAATGAAAGGTCATCCCTGTAAAAGGTTATATCGAGTTCTCCGCACGGCAATTCGCCGTAACCTGATGATTTAAGCACATCTCTTATCCTATGCGAAAGGTAAACCCCCCTTCTTTGGATGCCTATCAATACAGCCCCTTTGGCACCACGAAGCTTCTCTAAAATTTCATGAGCTATCCTTCTTATCGTAAGATCCATTTCTTGCTCGTCCATCACAATTGCCTTGACTTTCATTTTGCTACCCTCCTTTCATTAAAAAAAGCTTCCATGAGGATAGCCTCATGGAAGCTACGTTTACTTTTTGCATGCCTTTTTTGCAGATCTTAGTTTTAATATTTTCCCTCGACATCATAGAAATCGATCTCTCCGCAAAAAGCCAAATGGCGATTTTAAAAGAGTATATCAAAAGCTTAAATTTTATGCAACCGGTTGCATAAAATTTAAGTAGGAATATCCCGACTTAATAAAATATAAAGGGAAGACCCCTTTACATGCTCGCTCAAAACTGGGTCTCCCCCCTTCGATTGCCCTATTGTTAAAGCCGGAAAAGAGCGTAAGGTTTTTCAAGACACCCGGCCAAATTTTAATCGTTTTTCTAGCTCTCATAACGTTGTAAAGCCAAAACCGCGTTATGTCCCCCAAAACCGAAGCTATTAGAAATAGCGCGATTGATCTTTTTATAAACCGGGGAACTGTCTACTACCCTGATGGGACATTCCTCGTCCAGTCTTTCAAGGTTAATGGTGGGGTGAACGACACCTCTTTCGAAAGCCAAAAGCAAGGCTATCAGCTCTAAAACACCGGCGGCCCCCAAGCCATGTCCTATCATGGACTTAGTAGAATGAACTAATATGTTATCGGTATGTTGCCCAAAAAGAGACCTGATGGCCTTGGCTTCCATGATGTCATTTAAAGGCGTAGATGTTCCGTGAGCGTTAATTAACTCCACGTCGGCAAAGTCCCAACCGGCCATGGAAATGGCCATCTTCATGGCCCTTACGGCTCCAACTCCTTCAGGATCCGGCGCTGTTATATGATAGGCATCCGTGGTGTTTCCATAACCAACAAGTTCAGCATATATTTTTGCGTTCCTTTTTTTTGCATGTTCAAGTTCTTCAAGCACGAGTACGCCGGCGCCCTCCCCCAAAACAAACCCATCGCGATCCACATCAAATGGGCGAGAGGCATGTTCGGGGTCTTCGTTCCTGGACGAAAGGGCCTTCATGGCAGCAAAACCCGCCACTCCGACGGGTGTAATTGCGGCTTCGGAGCCGCCTGCCAAAATCACATCGGCTTCTCCGCGCTTTATAGCATACATCGCTTCTCCTACGGTATGGGTTGCTGTAGCACAAGCGGTGACAGCACAAAGGCTCGGGCCTTTAGCGTTATGCCTTATGGCGACATAAGCCGCGGACATGTTGCTTATCATCATGGGAATGAAAAAGGGGCTTACTTTATTCGGGCCTTTTTCTAACAACGTTTTAATACTTTGGAAGCTAGTGCCTATTCCACCTTCACCGCTTCCCAAATAGACCCCTACCTTGGTCGGATCTTCCTCGTTTAAATTCAATGCGCCATCTTCGACGGCCATATCGGATGCAGCAACAGCGAAATGAATGACTCTGTCTGTCCTTCGTATTTCCTTTTTGTCCAGCCATTGCCCTGGTTCAAAATCTTTAACCTCAGCAGCAATCCTCACCGGAAAATCAGAGGCATCGAAAAGCGTAATAAGCCCTACTCCGTTTTTCCCATCTTCCAAGGCCTTCCAATACACTTCTTTGCCAAGTCCGATGGGGCTAACGACGCCAATTCCTGTTATCACCACTCTTCTCAAAATGTTCACTCCTTCAGTATAGTGGAGTAAAGACTCTTAAAAAAGGGGGGAGATCCCCCCTACAAGAGTCCCCTATTCTTCCATGCCAAGCTTGGACTTAATATACTCCAATGCTCCTCCAACAGTTGTAAGTTTCTCAGCGTCCTCGTCGGGGATCTCAATGTCGAATTCCTCCTCGATGCCCATGATCAGCTCAACTATATCAAGCGAATCGGCACCAAGGTCCTCGACAAATGAGGCATCCGGGGTGATCTGATCCTCATCGACGTCCAGCCTATCAATAACTATCTGTTTAAGTTTGTCTTTTATTTCCTCTATTTGCATTATAGCTTCACCTCCTTCCCAAAAGTTACTGCATTACCATTCCGCCGTCTACTGCTATTACCTGACCGGTGATGTAGCTTGCTTCGTCTGACGCTAAAAAAGCCACTAAGTTTGCAATATCCTCAGGCTTGCCGGCACGCTTTAGGGGTACCTGGCGCAGGAATTCTTCTCTGTATCGATCACCCAACTGCCTGGTCATATCGGTCTCTATGAAACCAGGTGCAACAACGTTGGCCGTTATCCCTTTGGCCCCGTATTCTCTGGCGACGCTTTTAGCAAACCCTATAAGGCCGGCCTTTGCAGCCGCATAGTTGGATTGTCCCGCATTTCCAATTAGACCAACGACGGAGCTGATACATATAACCCTCCCCCATTTAGCCCTCGTCATATCGCGAATCGCTTCTCGCGTGCAATAAAAAGCAGATGAAAGGTCAGATTTTAAAACGTCTTCCCATTCATCGTCTTTCATCCTCAGCAAGATATTGTCTCTGACCACGCCGGCATTATTCACCAAAACGGAAAGGGAACCTAATTTGTTTCGTATTGCATCTAACATATTTTTGACATCTTCTGCATTCCCGACGTCAGCGACGAATACATCAGCCTCAGCGCCCTGCCGCTTGATCTCGGCAGCAACTTCTTGGGCCTGTTCTACTGAGGTCCTGCAATTTAAAGCTACTGTGTAACCCAAGCTTCCCATTTTAAGCGCTATGGCACGACCTATGCCCCTACTAGCACCTGTCACTAAGACCACCTTAGAAACCGAAGTCATTCTACTTTAGCACCCCCTATAAAATCAAGGGCTTCTTTTAGTTTATCGGAACAATCCAAAGAATACACCTTCGCGTCTTTGATAGTTTTTTTGATTAATCCGGCCAACACGTTCCCTGGTCCGATCTCAAGAAAGGCGTTAACGCCCGAGGATTTCATAAAAACAACCGATTGAGTCCACAGCACCGGATTATAACTTTGAAGAAGCAGGGCATTCTGTATTTCCTCAACGCTTTCAAGAGGTTTGGCATTCACGTTTGCCACTACGGGCCACTTTGGCCTACGCCACTCACAACTCTTAAAAGCTTCAGCCAGACCTTCCGCAACCGGTCGCATTAAACTGGAATGAAAAGGGGCACTTACATTGAGCATCAAAGCCCTTCTTGCACCTCTTTCCTTTGCCAGCTCCGCAACGCGCTTTACCGCTTCTGCGTGACCCGAGACCACAATCTGTTGTGGCGAGTTGTAATTCACCGGTTCACAAATACATTCAGCAGTCGAAACAAACTGACACAGCTCTTCTACAGCCTCTTTATCTAGGCCGATAATAGCTGCCATGGCACCGACGCCAAGAGGAACGGCCTGCTGCATCAGCTTCCCGCGGATGTTTACTAGCCTGACCCCATCTTCAAGCTTCAACGCTTCAGAAGCCACCAGCGCCGTATACTCCCCCAGGCTGTGACCCGCCACAAAGGAAGGGCCTAAATCTTCGGACATCGCTTTTAGCGCTTCAAAGGCAGCAATTGAGACGGTCAGAATAGCGGGTTGAGCGTACTCTGTCTTCGTCAACTCCTCCTCGGGTCCCTCAAAAATAATCTTGCTCAAAGGAAATCCGAGCGCTTCATCAACACGCAAAAATACATCCCTTGAAACTGAGAATTCGTCATAGAAGTCCTTTCCCATGCCTACTTCTTGAACTCCCTGACCGGGGAAAGCAAATGCATAGGCCAATTGACTTCACCTCTATTCGTCACTTTTCATTTAATAAATAAGACTGCATCTGGCGGAGAACCCTTTCGGCATCGCTAAAAAGATCCTTTATTATCTCGGCCGCAGGCTGAATTTTTTTGACCATGCCAGCCGATTGGCCCGCCATGACAGATCCCCATTCAATGTCGCCTTCAATTACTGCTGCTCTTAGCCTGCCAGTCCCCAATGCCTCTAGCTCTTCTATAGAAGCGCCTTTGCTCTCGAGTTCATCGAATTTCTTCGTAAGCTTGTTCTTTATGCACCTGACGGGATGACCCGTAGTTCGTCCCGTTATGACCGTAGATCTATCTGTGGCTTTGATGATGGCCTCCTTGTAAGCTTCATGCGCCGGACTTTCAGTGGCACAAACAAAACGCGTACCGACCTGCACGCCCTCAGCTCCAAGCGCGAAGGCGGCAATGACACCTCTTCCGTCCGCTACCCCTCCGGCTGCTATGACTGGTATATCAACGGCATCGACGACTTGCGGAACTAAGACCATGGTAGTGATCTCTCCTACATGTCCGCCTGCTTCTATGCCTTCGGCGATGACGGCGTCAGCTCCCTGTCTTTCGACCCTTCTTGCGTGAGCAACGGACGCTATGACCGGAATTACGATGGTTCCCAAGGGTTTCAGCCTATCTATCACCTTCCCCGGACTGCCAGCTCCGGTAGTCACGATGGGAACGCGATTTTCGGCGACCACCTCTATCGCTGCTTCTGCCGTGGGAGACATTAGCATTATGTTTACTGCAAAGGGTTTGTTCGTCATCCTCCTGACCCGTTTTATCTCGGCATCCAATAGTTCCGGAGGCATGCTCCCGGCCGCTACAACTCCAAGGCCGCCACCATTGCTGACAGCAGCAGCCAGGTTGGCGTTTGCAACCCACGCCATCCCTCCCTGCGTTATAGGATACTCTATGCCAAGTAAATCTTGAATTCTAGTCCTCTTCAACATGGCCAACCACCTCATATCTCCATCAAAGTGGCTCCGTAAGTCATCCCTGATCCAAAGCTCACGAAAATGACTTTGTCGCCCTTTTTCACCTTTCCATCAACCAATGCTTCATGAAATGCCAAAAAAACTGAAGCCGCAGAGGTATTTCCATATTTATCTACGTTCAGTATTGCCCTTTCCACAGGAACCTCCAGACGCCTTAAAACACTTTCTATAATCCTATAGTTTGCTTGGTGAAAGATCCACCAAGTTACGTCATCAAGTGAAAGATCCGATTCCTCACAAAACTGCTCGAGAAAAAGAGGCAACACTTTGTTTACGAATTTAAAAACCTCACTTCCCTTCATGTGGATAGTATGAAGTTTCTTTTGAATCATCTCCACCGAAGCCGGACACTCTACTAAACCACCAGGGAGAATGATCAGGTCGCTTTTGGTGCCATCGCTTTTAAGAGAAGTAGATATTACATTATTCTTGCCGTCAGGACTTACCCCCAATACCATCGCGCCCGCACCATCGCCAAACAAGACGCAAGTAGCCCTGTCTTCCCAATTAAGCAACTTGGTCAAGACTTCGGCTCCAATCACCAGCACCTTGTCCCAAATAGATGACGCGATGCCAGCTGCCGCAAAGGACAGGGCGTAAACGCTGCTAGTACAACCCGATTGTATGTCGCTCGCCCCGGCATTTATTGCCTCCAACCTCCCCTGTACCTTGGCAGCTACAGAGGGAAATATGGTATCAGGCGTATTAGTGGCCACAATGACCATGTCAATTTCCTCAGGGCTCGTGTAAGCCGACTTTAAGGCCTCAACAGCGGCTAAATAAGCCAGGTCGCTCGTAACCTGATCTTCTGCAGCAATCCTTCGTTCAACTATGCCAGTGCGAGTGCGAATCCACTCATCGCTGGTGTCAACCATCTTTTCGAGATCGTAGTTAGTTAGAACTTTTTCGGGAACGTAAATACCGCTACCCAAAAGGGACACCGGCCTTCCCTTAAAAATAGTCACATTATATCCCTCCTCGATCTAAGCCATCTCTGATCAAATCGACGCCACGATGCACTACGAAATCCCTGGCAACTTTTAAAGCACTATCAATTGCTTTGGCCTTCGACCTTCCATGTGCCTTTATGACCACTCCATTTACTCCAAGGAGGGGTGTCCCTCCGTACTTTTCGTAGTCGAACCGCCCCCAAAGTTCCTTAAGCATGGGCAGAAAAAAGAGAAACCCAACCTTGGGCAGGATTCTTTGTTCCATCTCATCCTTTAAAAGCTTATAAAGTGCGTCACCAATGCCTTCCACGAACTTGAGCAAGACGTTTCCGGTGAATCCATCGCAGACGACCACATCCGCCACACCGAGGGGTATATCTTTTCCTTCGATGTATCCCATAAAGTCAATGTCCGCTTTGGCAAGCATATTTCTTGCCTCACACACAACCTCGTCTCCTTTGATTTCTTCCTCACCGTTGGAAAGTAAGGCAACGCTGGGAGACTTCACGCCCAAGGTATTTCTCATATAGATCTCGCCCATAATGGCAAACTGGTATAAATTGATGGGTTTGCACCGGATAGTAGCGCCTACATCGATAAGAAGCGTAATCCTGTTGGGAAGGGGTATGGGCACGCCCAATCCGGGCCTATCTATGCCCGGTATCCGGCCCAGGATCAAAACGCCTCCCGCCACGACGGCTCCCGTGTTTCCCGCTGATATGCATCCCTGCGCATCACCGCTCTTTACCATCTCCATGGCCATCCTGATGCTCGCTTTTTTCTTTTTCCTAAAAGCAACCATTGGGGATTCGTTCATGGCTATATATTCGTCAGTATGCACTACATGAATTCTTTTTGAAACAAAGGGCTCCGCGCCCTCTATTGCCTTTTCTATAAGACTGCCATTTCCAACCAGGATCACTTCCAGATCGGGATACTTAGAGCAGGCCACCATCGCCCCCAGGCATATCTCGCCGGGAGCGAAATCTCCTCCCATGGCATCCAAAGCTAAGATCAAAGCAATTCACCTCTATCAGCTGTACTCTCCGCACTAGGTTTCTTTTTACCCTCTTTTAGGGAAAACTTTCAAGGGCAACAACTATAAATCTGCCAACAAAAATTTCTTTGCCTTCTACTTTAGTCCTGACGCTCACAACATATTTGTTCTGTTTGTGTGTGCCAACCTTGGCTCTTGCCACTAATACATCTCCCACGTGTGCAGGGATCTTATACCTAATGTGTGCAGAGGCAGTGATGACGTAATCAGCTTCTATCACGGCTACAGCTAAGGACGTTGCTTGAGCATAAATGTGATGGTCTGCAACAAGATCGGTATGACGAAACGCCATATCCTTAGCGGTTTTAAGCACTGACAAAGCCCATTTGTTCGGCTGAAGCTCAAGCAGTTCTCCCACAACTTCCTCATATCTCAGGGAACGCAGGTGACTGGTCGCCTCTTCGGCCATCCTTCTCATTCTCTCTCTAAGCTCAGGTATCCCCAGAAGGGTCCTATCCAACCGAATGGTGCTTAAAGACACGCTCAACGCCTTCGCCAAGTCTTCATCGGTAAGCAGGGGATTCTCACCTAAGAGCTTCAGCATCTTTTGATGTCGACGCTTCCTATTATTCGAAGTTGACACATAATCAACCTCCAAATATTATCACCTGGTCTTAATAACAGGTATTATTGGCAAGTATATGCCAACCTTTCGAAGCGGTCAAGACATACTCAAAAAAACCATGTAAAAACTTATCAACTTTTCCCCAAAGTATCATTGAAAATCACTTAAAAACAAACTAACAGGGGAAAACTAGTTTTCCCCTGTTAGTTTGTCAGCAATAGGCTCTTACTTTTCTTCTTTTCCGGCAAGTCTTCCTACAGGACGACCTCGATAGTACCCACATTCGGGGCATGCCCTATAAGTCATCACAACTTCAGAGCAATGAGGACATGTAGTGAGCTCGGACCCTTTTAATCTTTTAATCCACTGGGCATGTCGCCTAGCGGCCCTTGCGTGAGAGACCCTTCTTTTTGGAACGGCCATGACTTTTCTTCCCCCTTTCCGAATCGCCTAACATCGCCATCGCTTTCTTTAACACTTCCAAGCGAGGATCAACCTCCATGGAAGCACAACTACAGGATTCCTCGTTTAAGTCCCTGCCGCAATGGGGACACAAACCCCGACAATTCGGCGAGCACAAAGCAATCGACGGCAAAGACAAGATAATACTTTCCCATAATTGAGGTGCTAAGTCAAGACTAGTGGGCCAAAAATCCATATGGACCATGGACATCTCTTCTTTCGACAACTGATGATCGGGCTCTAAGTTCGGAGGTCGCAAAGTGTAGATGTAATTGTATTGTCCCGAAATATCGAGCAAAACAGGCTTAAGACACCTAGCACAGGCAACCTCAACCTTAAAAGAAAGGCCCATATCGAGCTTTAGGTCCTCGTTGGCCCAATAGGCACATATCTCAAAATCTAAAGGAAATTTCAGAAGATATTCCTGTCCCCAGTAATCGACGATGCCATCAGGACGCCTGAACGAACAAGAGGCGTTGTAAATTTCTTCTTTTTTCACTTCTTCAAGGTTCAAGAGGTAATGCAAATCGAACCTATGATACAAAATACCTTGCCCCCTAAGAAAAATTTATATGTTATCCTAAGCTAACTTTGGCTGACCAACTGATAAGTGTCTTTGGCGATCACCAGCTCTTCGTTGGTCGGAACCACCAGCACCTTCACGGACGAATCGTCTTTACTGATATCTCCTTCTTTGCCACCCGTCATCTCATCGTTTTTACCTGGATCGCAATGCACTCCCAAAAAACCAAGATAATCGCAGACCTTGTTTCTTATAAGGGCGCTATTTTCCCCTATTCCTGCAGTAAATACGATCGCATCCAATCCCTTCATCGCCGCCGTGTAAGCACCGATGAACTTTGCAATGCCATAAGCTAATATCTCCACGACCAAAGTAGCCCGTTCATTTCCTTGCTCCATGGCTTCCTCTATATCACGCAGATCGCTGCTTATGCCAGTTAATCCCCAAAAGCCGCTTTCCTTATGCAAAACGTGGCTCATCTGGGCAGGATTTAACCCTTCCTGTTCCATAATATGAAGTATAAGCGTTGGATCAACATTGCCACTCCTAGTGCCCATTATGACGCCTGGAACAGTGCCAAAACCCAAGGAAGTGTCGATGGAGACGCCACCATCAACGGCTGTTATCGAGCTTCCGTTCCCCAAATGACAGGTAACGATTTTGAGGTCTTCTATTGGCTTTTCTAAAAGCTGTGCAGCCCTATGAGCTACATAATAATGGCTAGTGCCGTGAAATCCGTATCTACGCCCCTTATAGGTCGTATAATATCGATAGGGGAGGCCATATATATAAGCCTTAGGCGGCATTGTCTGGTGAAAGGCAGTATCGAAGACGGCAATCTGCGGCAAATCAGGGAGAAGTTCTTTCATCGCCCTTATACCCATGAGGTTCGCCGGATTATGTAAGGGGGCAAGGGGAACGCATTCTTCTATGGCTTCAATTACCTCGTCATCTATGACCACTGAAGAAGCGAACTTTTCTCCGCCGTGAACGACCCTATGCCCTGCCGCGGCCAATTCGCTCAAATTTTCTAAGACTCCATTGTTCTCGTCTAAAAGTAGATCGACGACGTATTTAAGGGCAACTTTGTGATTTGCGATATCGACGTCCTTTACAACGGCATTTGATCCCACTTTAGTGTGCTTGATCCTCGAGCCCTCGATGCCAATCCTTTCGACCAAGCCCTTTGCCGTCACCATCTCTTTAGGCATATCGAATAACTGATATTTCAGCGAAGAACTACCGCAATTAAGCACCAAAATTTTCACTTTACAGAACCCCCCTAAAAAATTATTAATGATAAAGAGGTCGATTCGATGAAAGAAACCGTTTTAGGGATAATAGCCGAATACAACCCCTTCCATAATGGACATCTCTACCACATAAACAAAGCCCTGGAGATCACTAAGGCAAGCTGCGTCGTCGTTTCACTCTCGTCCAATTTTGTCCAGAGAGGAAAGCCCTCCATAGTGGACAAATGGGAGCGCGCAAAGATGGCTTTGACGCAGGGCGCAAACCTGGTAATAGAAATTCCCTCGGCCTTCTCATGCCACAACGCAGGCATCTTTTGTTCTGCCGGAGTCGATCTGCTTGCCGGCACGGGCATGGTCACGCATATCTCCTTTGGAATGGAAGAAACGTACTTCCATTCACTTAAAGGAACCATCGATATATTAATCGAGGAACCCCTTTCTTTCAAGAAAAAACTTCGTAATTACCTAAATAAGGGCTACTCCTTCGCAGAAGCTCGCTCGCGAGCCTTGGACGAACTTATACCGGGTGCAGGAAGGCTGCTTTCATGCTCAAACAACATCTTGGCCGTAGGCTATATGATGAGGATCGCCCAAAAAAAGTATCCCTTGATTCCCGTACCCATAAAAAGGATAGGCAAAGGATATCTGGACGAGGCATTGTCAGATATAGCAAGCGCGACAGCGATAAGGGAAGCGATCAGAGCAAAAGACATCGAAGAGATCCTTCCTTTCGTTCCCAGTGAGACCTTTTCGATCTTGAAAAAGGCCATGAAAGAAGGAAGATGCGCCATAAACGACGACTTGCTATTTAAGGTAGTGGTGACCTCCTGCCTGAGGGACTCACCGGGCAAGCTCGCAAATTATGCGGAAGTTAGTGAGGGCATCGAAAATAGGATCATTAAGGCCGCCAAGGAGGCACGTAACTGGCAAGAACTGATCGACATGATAGCTACCAAAAGATATCCAAAGTCTCGGGTACAACGCCACTTAATGCATATTTTGCTTTCCTATGATCACTGGACCAACAAGGCGGTTCAAAGGCTATCCGTCCCCTACATTCGAATTTTAGGCTTCGACGATAAAGGGCGTACGCTTCTAAAAAAAATGAAAACCGAAGCTAAACTCCCGGTCTTGAGTAGATTCAAAACCCTACCGTCACCTTACGGCGAAACCATAATGGCTTTAGAGTATAGGGCCTCGGAACTTTGGGAAATCCTTTGTTCAAATCCTCAAAGAAGAAAGGAAATCCGCCAAAAGCCCGTCGTCACATGAGATCTTTTGGGGGAAACCTTTCCCTTAGCCTCCTATACACCCCTGGAGGTACCATTCCCTGGATTGAGCCTCCGAACTGAAAGACCTCCTTTACGGCACTGCTTGAAAGGTAGGAATATTGAGCATCCGTCACGATGAATATTGTCTCAATCTCGGGTGCCAGCTCACGGTTCATGAGGGCCATCTGGAATTCGTATTCAAAATCGGACAACGCCCTCATTCCCCTCACAATAACACGGCAACGTTCCCGCCTCATAAAGTCCACCAAAAGGCCTTCAAAGCTTTTGACCCTAACGTTGGAGACATGGCTCAAAGCCTCACGAGCCATGGTTTTTCTCTCTTCAACGGTAAATGTAGATCTCTTTTGAGGATTGATCAATACGGCCAATATTAACTCGTCAAACAATGCGGCCGCCCTTTCAGCGACATATAAGTGTCCGTTGGTGATGGGATCAAAAGAACCGGGATAAACGGCTTTGAGCAAGACTATTCCACCTCCGCTCGGCGTCCTAAATCCAACTTAAATAAGGACAATACCGTATCTCCATAAGATCTTTCCTTAAGCAGCTTCCAGGCCTTGCAATGCAAGGGCAATTTTTCCCTCCTTGATCGCTCAAACACCAACAACGCATCGTGCATCAAAAGAGCTTCATATTTGGCTAAAAGCAACAGCAGTCTTTTTATCCAACCATGTTCGTAAGGTGGGTCGGCGAAGATTAAAGAAAATTTATATCCTCGCTTTGAAAGGCTCGGCAAGGCTCGCCTCACGTCCATGCAGAAAACCTCAAAGCTCTCTTTGTCCTCAGCCAATCTTCGCAGTTTGGTACATAACATGCGGTCGCTTTCGACTGCCACGACAGGCCTTGCGCCCCTTTTCCACGCCTCTTCAGCAATTTGCCCGCTGCCTGAAAAAAGATCCAAAAAGGCTTTTCCTTCTACATCACCTATTATGTTAAAAAGGGCCAAAAGAACCTTGTTAGAAGTCTTTCTCAAAGTGTTTTGATCTCCCTAACAATTTGCAAGGGTTGACCTTTTTATTTAAGACCCGTACTGCCAAAACCTCCGGCACCTCGACTCGTTTCGCTTAGATCACCAACTTCTTCGAATTCAGCCCTCGAAACGGCCGAGACCACCAATTGCGCGATGCGATCGCCCGCCTTGACCTCGAAGGGTTTTTTGCCCAAGTTTATCAAGATCACGCCTACCTCTCCTCTGTAGTCGGCATCGATGGTACCGGGAGCGTTCAATACGGTTACGCCGTGTTTTAAGGCAAGACCGCTGCGAGGTCTTATCTGGGCCTCGAAGCCAGAAGGAATTTCAAGGTAAAGCCCTGTCCCCACGATAGCCCAACAGCCGGGCTCGAGACGTTTTTCCTCGGCTGCCCTCAAGTCAACTCCGGAAGATGAAGGAGTCATATAAGCAGGAATGTCAAATTCTAAGGCATTGCCCTTTCTGAGGATTTTCACCTTTACTTGATTAACTTTCATGGTTACTCCCTTTTCGGTCTGGGGCGACGGCCTCTTTCTGTCTCTCTCTTCTTTGGCAAATTCTTGTTCAAAGAAGAATCCCTCTTTTTTTCTTCCTCTAAAAAGGCTAACATCTCGGGGCTCAAGGGGAAATCGTCCGGCCTTTCCAAGATCTTTCTCCTGCTCAAATTTACTCGACCGAGCTCGTCGATCTCCTTGACCACCACCAAAACAGGGTCACCCACCTTGAAAAAGTCCTCAATCTTTGGTACATGAGCGGAGCTGACCTCACTTATGTGAAGCAATCCTTCTTTACCCGGAAGCAATTCGACGAAGGCCCCAAAGTTCACCAACCTCGTCACCTTGCCGATGTACACCTCTCCGGGCTCAACTTCCTTCGTCAAGGACTTGATTATGGACATGGCCTCATTTGCTGCAGCTTCGGATGAAGCAGCAATGTACGCGATGCCCTCGTCTTCGATATCGATCTTGACGCCCGTTTTTTGGACGATACTTCTGATCGTCTTGCCACCGGGCCCTATGACGTCTCTGATCTTTTCGGGATCAATGTTCATCGTATATATGCGCGGGGCATATTGAGACAGCTCATCTCTTGGCCGCTCGATGACACTGTCCATTATCTCCAAAATTTGAAGTCTTCCCCTTTTGGCTTGTCCTAAGGCTTGGACCAATATTTCCCTGGTAATCCCGCCCGCCTTATTATCCATCTGGAGCGCCGTAACGCCGTCACAAGTTCCCGCCACCTTAAAATCCATATCGCCGTAATGATCCTCAAGCCCCTGAATATCGGTCAAGATGGCACACTTTTCTTCTTCTTTTATCAACCCCATGGCAATTCCGGCTACGCTTTTTTTGATTGGGACACCGGCATCCATGAGGGACATGGAAGCTCCACAAACGCTTGCCATGGAACTCGAGCCGTTGGACTCTAAAATGTCGGATACAACTCTTATTATGTAGGGAAACTCGGATTCAGGCGGAATTAGAGGTTTTACCGCTCTCTCGGCAAGAGCGCCATGTCCGATCTCGCGCCTGCCGGGTCCACGCATGGGCCTAACCTCTCCAACGGAAAAGGGCGGAAAGTTATAGTGCAACATGAAGAGCTTTGGCGGTTCATCCAGCTTAAGCCCGTCTAATATCTGTTCGTCCTCGCCAAACATTCCAAGCGTCGTGGCCACCAGTGCCTGCGTTTCGCCTCTGGTAAACACCGCAGAGCCATGAACTCTGGGCAAAAAGCCAACTTCGCACGTGATGGGCCTGAGCTCATCCATGGCCCTGCCATCTGCCCTCATTCCTTCGTCCAGAATGAGAGACCGCATTGCCTTTTTGACGAATTTCGTCACGACTTCAGAAATGTAACCCTCATGTTCGGGGTAGGTCTCTTTAAACTCTTCCCATGCTTTTTCTTCTATGGCCTTAATGGCGTTGCTGCGTTCTTTCTTGGCATGTATTTTAACGGCTTCGTATATTTCGCCATAAAGCTTTGTCTCCACGAATTCCTCTATTTCCTGCACCTTTAATGGAGCGGGCAATTCGTACTTGGCCTTTCCGACCTCTTCTTTCATTTTTAACTGAAAATCCACAAAACGTTTAATTTCCTGCTGAGCCAATTCCAATGCATCGATCAATACCTCTTCCGACACCTCGTTGGCACCGCCTTCGACCATGGTAATTCCTTCCTTGTGACCGGCCACCACTAGGTCGAGCTCGCTTCTTAGCATGTCTTCTTCCTGTGGGTTTACAGCTAAACGTCCGTCTATATAGCCAATGCGAACAGCCCCGACCGGACCATTCCATGGTATGTCAGAAATGACGAGCGCCACCGAAGCTGCGTTTATGGCCAAAATATCAGGGGGGTTAGCCTGATCCACCGACAATACTGTAGCGACAACATGAACGTCATTTTTCATGTGCTCAGGAAATAGCGATCTTATTGACCTGTCTATGAGCCTGGCGCTCAAGATGGCAGCATCGGAGGGCTTTCCCTCCCGCTTTATGAAGCCGCCAGGTATCTTTCCAGCAGCGTAGAAACGCTCTTCGTAATCTACGAGCAGCGGGAAAAAGTCCACATCCTCTCGCGGCGTATCTTCCATGCACGATGTAACCAAAACGGCCGTATCGCCATGACGAGCATAAACAGCACCGTTAGCCTGCTTAGCAAGATATCCCGTCGAGAAAGCGAACGCAGCCCCTCCTACCTCTATCTCAAAACGCATGCAATTTCTCCTCATTAAATTTTCCATCAAATTCTCCATCTTTAACGACGCAGTCCTAATTTTTCGATTAAAGTTTTATACCTGTTAAAATCTTTCTCCTGCAGGTATTTAAGGAGCTTTCTTCTTTTTCCCACCATTTTGAGCAGCCCTCTTCTTGAGTGAAAGTCCTTTTTATGGACCTTCAAGTGCTCTGTAAGGTAGCGAATGCGATAAGTAAGAATAGCTACCTGCACTTCGGGCGAACCCGTGTCGGCGCTGTGAATTCTGTACTCCTCGATAATCTTCTGCTTCCACTCTTCCATCACAAAATCACCTCGTCAAAAAAATCCCTTGACCAAGAAGGACGTTAACCGAACCACCTAGTCGAGGGTATGTGTCAATATTAACATCACAACTAAAGCGACGCAAGCACCTCTTGCTCTATTAAATTCTGCTTTAATCTCTTCTGGCGCCTTCTTTTCTAACCTTCGCAGTTGGCTTCGGACAAACTAACACACGTCTGCGGGGCTCTTGCCCCACCGAACGCGTTTCTACGCCATCCATTGACTGCAACGTCATATGAACGATCCTTCGCTCCCAGTTTGACATGGGTTGAAGCCCTACAGGCTTGTTTTTGTCAATAGCTTTTTTTGCAGCGGATGCAGCTATCCGCCTGATGCTTTCTTCCCGCCTATCGCGATAGCCATTGCTATCCAAGCGCACTCTAAAATTTACTCCAGCGCTTCGATTGAGCATAAGGTTAACCAAGCGTTCCAAGGCCATCAAGGTCTCGCCATACCTTCCGATGGCGATGCCCACATCGTCGCCGCTTATATTTATAGTGTGGTCATCCTTCAGGGACAAAGACACATTTAAATCCATCTTTTCCAGCAACTCTGATAGTATTTTTCGCGCCCTTAGCAAACCCAGAGAGCAGGCGGGCCTGGCTTCCACTTTCAAGCGCTTGCCCAAAATGCCAAAAAGCTTTTTTTCCTCCTCCAACAAGTTTACGATCACATCGCTCGAGCTTATTCCCCACTCCTGCGCAGCAATCATTTTTGCTTCCTCCAGGGAAGAAGCTTCCACGACAATAACTTCCTTTTCGCTCAAGGGATAATCGCCCCACCTTTCTCTAAATGTCCTTTGATTTTTCGGCCGATCGCGGTTTCTCCTTGTACAAGGCGGGTTTCTTGGTCGCCTCATCAGAAGTTTTACGCTGCACCCACACCTGCTGCACCACGCCTATCAAGGAAGACACTCCCCAATACAGCATAACACCTCCGGGAAGATTGAGGCATATAAACATCATAAACAGAGGCATGAACCAACCCATAAAGGCAGCTTGCTCGGTAGCGGCAGCTCCGGCAGTTATCCTTTGTTGAAACCACATGACAAAGCCTATACCAAGCCAAAGAATCAGCGTCCCTCCGTACACGCTGAAGTTCAAAAGACCTGCCGGGTTTGAAGAAATGGCATTTATAACTGTCGTTATGCCGACCTTGGGGGCCGTTGAACCTAAGGCTTGACCCAACAGTGCCAAAAGAGAATGTTCCAGCGATATGCCGAGGAAAAACTCGCCTCCAAAGTCGTAATTCATTATCACCCTAAAAAGAAGGATCAAAATCGGCAACTGCACCAACAAGGGCAAGCAACCCGCGGCAGGATTAACCCCGTATTCCCTGTAAAGCTTCATTATCTCTTGGTTTAATTTTTGCTTGTCATCTTTATACTTTTCCTGCAAAGTAATAATACGAGGCTGAATCTGCTGCATTTTCTTCATGCTGACGAGCTGCTTGTGCGAGAGAGGGTACAGCAGCACTCTTATCAAGATGGTTAGAAGTATTATAGCTACTCCATAAGAATGACTGATACTATAAAAGAAGTTAAGCACTCCCAAAAGCAAATCAGTACCCAATTGCCACAAAGAACCCAATATTTTCACCTACCCTGTTTCTCGATCTGTTCCGGGAACGGGATCATATCCTCCCGGCTGCCATGGACCACAACGACATAACCTCTTTGCGGCCAACCAGCCCCCTCGAATTATACCCCACCGTTCGACCGCTTCAATGGCGTATTGAGAACACGTCGGGTAATAACGACAGTTCCGCCCCAACAAGGGCGATATGAAATGCTGATAAAACTTGATCAAGCCTATCAGCATTTTTACAGATAAAGCAGATGCTTTACCCATTTTTTTCGTCCTTATTCTCCCATGGGGTAAAATCGATGCCTGGCCATTCTATCCGCATGAGGCCTTCTTGCTTACACAAACTTGCCATATCAAAATAGATCTCTCGCGCTCCCTTTTCCAAACCTGAAGTTGAGAGTAAAAATACTATCCAATATCCCTCTTTTAACCAGGGCAGGAGACGCCTCGCTGCTTCCTTAAGCATGCGTCTACCCCTGTTTCGCGCCCACGACTTGGCTTGTTTTTTCCCAACAGCAACGCCGATGCGAGTTTCCCCGTCAGGAGATGCGACATATAACACCTTGACGTATTTGCCGCGAGCCTTTTTGCCCCTACTAAACACGTAATTAAACTCTTCCCTGCGACGCAACCTAGCTGATTTTGGATAACCAAAAGACATCGCCCTTAAACTGTCAACCTTTGACGTCCTTTGCGCCTCCTGTTGCGAAGAATGCGTCGGCCACTTGGAGAACTGGAACGAGCCAGAAACCCCATTTTGCGCTTGCGAGGCCTGACATGTGGTTGCAAGGTCCTCTTGGGCACGTACAGCACCTCCAATCTCGACACTAAGAAATTATACGAAACTTTACCAATAAAGGAGCCAGGATACTATATCATAAGCGGCGTTCGGGTAGCAACACCTTGTTTCGTGGGATCCAAGAAAAAAGGTTTTAAAGGACGAACCAAATCCCCATGCATAAGCCTATCAGCGAACCAACTATGCCGCCCCACATTTCGATCCAAAACAGATATCTGTGTGCCAACTTCTCGAGGTAAAGTTCGACGTCTCCTTCTTCCACCTCACCTAAGGATCTTTTGGCTAATTCCCCAAGGTCTATCTTTGTCAGCACCTTTTGAATAATCCTTTCAAAGGTTTCCCTAAAAATATTTAACACTTCTTCTTCTTCCCATGATATCTTAGAAAGCATGGCAGCTACTTGTCTTTGAATTTCTTTTAGCCCCTCTTCTCCCTGCAAAAAATACCTCCATCTGTCCTTGACGAGAGAAACTATCCATCGCGTCAAATTCTCCACTCGAAACAAGCCTACCTTGGAGGCTAAGGAAAGTATAAAGTGGGATTGCTCAACCTCGATCAACCTTTCTCTTACCATTTGCTCAAATCCAGGGCTGTCAAAGAAATCGGTCAGAGGTTCTTCAAGAACCTTAAGCAACGCCCTCAGGTTGTCTTTTCTCAAATAAAGCCGCATTACCTCTCTTTGAAGTACTGGACTTACCGACTGAAATAGGGTCTCGTCGCTCACGGCTTGCCTTAAAGCTTCGGGCGTGAGGAGCCTGTTTCTCAGCTCGTCGGCAAAGGTGTTGAGTATGCGTTCCCTGTTTTTTGCTATGACGCCGCTTCCCGGGACAGCTATGCCAATTAAGGGGATATACATTGGACGAAAAAGCATCTTGACCGCCAATATGTTCGTAAATATTCCAACGCCACCCGATACCCCTACGGCGCTTATCAATTGACCCCACGGATATCCCCTTATGCTCAAATAAATTCCTGCTGCGGCAGCAATCACGAAGCAGGCGGACGTCAAGTTTCTTATGAAGTCCAACACCTTGGACCCTCTTTCATCATCACCAATATGAATCATGCTTCAACCCCCAAGCTTGCACACACTTTTTAGAAAAACGCGCCTTAGATTAAAATATATCGTCAAGGGCAAAAATGTTGCCTTGAGACATAAAACCATGGTAGAATGAGCAGCGCTTGAATAGGATCGACGGGGAGGTGAATAACAAAAGATGCCCAATACAAAGTCGGCAACCAAAAGGATACGCGTTGGAGAAAGAGACAGGATGTATAATCGCGCCTGGAAGACAAGGACCAAAACTGCCGTGAAGAAAGTCGCTGCGGCAGTCGAGGAGAAAAATTTAGACCTGGCAGTCCAGCTTTTCAACGAGGCTCAATCCGTCATCGATAAAGCAGTCATTAAGGGAGTCATACACAAAAACACAGCTGCTCGACGCAAAGCCAGGCTTGCCAGATTGATTGCCAACCTCAAGGAAACACCCGAGATAAAACCCCCCACTCAGGAAAACGACTGATGGGAAAAAGGAGGTTGGGTCCGGATCATCTCCAAAAGGATCAACTCCAGGCCCAACCAGCCTCTTCCCATCCCCATTTTTTCCGCTCCCGACAGCAATGCCAAGGATGCAACAGCCTTCCAAAGAGTTTTTTTATCGTAAAGTTTCGCCGCAACCCGAGCCATCTTGCTTTGGTAAAACCTCGCACCCAAAGCATCCAAGGATTTTTCTCCGAAGGAAGCCAAGAAAGAAGCCAATCGAAGCCTGTTGTAGATGGCTGCAATGACCATCAGAAGTTCCGCACCTTTTTGTACTTGCTTTAGGGCAAGTATCACAGCTTTTTCGTCTTTAAAACACAGGTCATCCAAGAGACGAAACAGCGCGCGCGATCCTTCATCCTTTGACAATTCCTTTACGAGATCCAAAGTTACGGTCTTACTCTCAGCCAAGAGAAGCTTTTCGATCTCAGTGGCCATCTCTTCAGGATCTTCGATCCATTCATCGAGCAAAATGGCTGCTTCCTGTGTCATAGTCATGCCTTTTTCCGCCGCCATATCCATGATATGCTTGATGCGATCTTTTTTGCGGTGAGGCGGCTTCCTGGACGGGATTAATGTCACCTTCTCCATCATTTTCTTTGGAAAGGCGTTGCACCTGTTCCCATATACAAGCAAAACCACATTTAAGGCGCCCTTTCCTTCAAGCCAGCCCTCGAACTTGCTTGGGAATGGCCCTAAGGCCTCGGCATCGTCAACAAGATAAGCCAACCGGTCCATAAAAAGGCCCCGCGTCGAAGTCATGGCAAGAAGCTCATCCCATGTCATCGATCCGTCAAGCTTGCCCGCCAGTTCGTAACCATGGGCCTTTATCTTCTCCAGGACGTGCGTTACTACACTTCGTTGGTGAGGCGAGCCCAATTCCACCGCAACAAAATGAGGCACTAACGCTTCACCACCAGATTTATCAACTTGTCGGGTACCACTATGGTCTTTACCACATCCAGCCCCTCTATCCTCCTTTGAACCTTCGGATCCTCAAATACCCTTCTCACCATCTCATCCTCGGACAACCCGGCAGGAAGGACGAGCCTTTCGCGAACCTTTCCATTTATCTGTACAACTATGGTGATCTCGTCTTCCTTTAAGGCTTCCGGATCAACCTCGGGCCATGACTGCTTTGCGACCATACCTTTATGTCCCAACATATCCCAAAGCTCCTCGCAAATGTGGGGCACGAAGGGAGAAAGACATACCACCAGAGTTTCCGCAGCCTCGCGCAAGAGGGACCAATCAGTCTCGTCCTTAGGCTCGTAGGAGTTCATCTCATTGAATAGCTCCATAAACCTGGCAACTGCCGTGTTAAACTGCCTTTCTACTTCTATATCCCTGGTCACAAGTTCTATTGTCTTATGAATCCTTCGTTTTAAGTTTCTCTTATCGGGCTCAACCAATGAATCCATGGCAATGGGCGTGGGATCGGCATTGTTTAAGCTTTCAATGTTTTCCTCCATGTAACGCCATAGTCTCGACAAGAACCTATGTGCACCTTCAACGCCCCGATCGGACCACTCCAAGTCCTTGTCCGGTGGAGAGGCAAAAAGTATAAAAAGCCGTGCCGTATCGGCTCCATAGCGCTTGATTATATCATCCGGGTCGACAACATTTCCCCTGGACTTTGACATCTTTGCACCATCTTTTATCACCATGCCCTGCGTGAGCAGGTTGATAAATGGCTCCCTGAAGCTAACCAATCCCATGTCTGCCAAAACCTTGGTAAAAAAGCGCGAGTATATTAAGTGCAGGCAGGCATGCTCAATGCCTCCTATGTACTGATCTACGGGCATCCAATAGTGCACCTCGTCATCAAAGGGTTTATCGTCGCACCAAGGAGAACAAAATCTCAAGAAATACCAAGACGAACATACGAAAGTATCAAGGGTATCGCTCTCCCTCCTGGCAGGCCCACCGCACTTGGGACATGTCGTATTGATCCATTCCTCCAAATGGGGCAAGGGACTGCTGCCCTCCTTGGGCATTTCGACATCCGTTGGAAGGATGACGGGAAGGTCTTCTTCAGGAATGGCCACGATGCCGCAGCGATCACAGTAAACGACCGGAATGGGCGTTCCCCAATAACGCTGACGAGACACCAGCCAATCGCGAAGCCTGTACTGGACTTCCTTTTTGCCAAAGCCATTTTCCTCGGCCCAGTTGGCCATCGCTTCTAGGGCTTCGCTGGTCGTGAGACCGTCGAACTGTCCTGAATTGCAAGACAAGCCTTCTTCCTCAAAGGCACGCGTCATATCTTCAATATCCCCGTCAACCGGTCGCACAACCCATATTATGGGGATGCCATACTTTTGAGCAAACTCGAAATCCCTCTGATCATGCGCAGGAACTCCCATCACCGCCCCCGTGCCGTACTCCATGAGAACATAATTAGCTATCCAAAGGGGAACAGATTTTCCGTTAGCGGGGTTTATCGCGTAAAACCCGGTAAAAACGCCTTCCTTCTCCGTCTCTTGCAAGCGCGCAGATGTGACGTTCGTGTTTGTGACCCTTTGGACAAAGGATCCTACAGCATCCTCGTGGGGGCTCAAGGCCATGATCTTTGACACCAAAGGATGCTCCGGAGAAAGGGCGATATAGGTCACTCCAAATATGGTATCTACCCTGGTGGTGAATGTCTCGAGCGTTTCTTCTAGCTCGGGGACTTCAAATTTAAGCCTCACGCCCTCGGAGCGCCCTATCCAATTTCTTTGCATTATCTTGACATTTTCCGGCCACCCCGGAAGGTCGTCTAAGCTATCCAACAGCTCCTGGGCATATTTCGTCGTGGCAAAAAACCATTGCTCAAGCTTTCTTTTGGTTACCTCGCTCCCACATCTCCAGCAGTGACCGCCCTCAATGACCTGCTCGTTAGCAAGCACGGTCCGACAGCTGGGACACCAATTGATTGGAGATTCTGCCCTGTAAGCCAATCCTTTCTCGTAAAGTTTCAGGAAAAACCACTGATTCCAACGGTAGTAACTGGGGTGACAAGTAGTTATTCGCCTCCTCCAATCGTAGCTGCATCCCATGTTCTTCAATTGCTCCGTCATCTTCTCGATGTTGTTCCACGTCCATTCGTAGGGATGCACTCCATACTTAATGGCAGCGTTTTCCGCAGGAAGGCCAAAGGCGTCAAATCCCATAGGATGAAGGACGTTGTATCCTCGCATCGTCAAGAACCTGGCCATCAGATCACCGATGGAATAGTTTCTCAAATGACCCATATGCAAAGCCCCGCTTGGGTACGGAAACATCTCTAAACAATAAAATTTAGGCTTACTCTCATCGGGGTTAACGTAAAAGGTACCCTCACTTTCCCACTTTTCTTGCCATTTAGCTTCGATAGCAGCAAAATCGTAAGGCATATCTTCGACCTCCTCTAACGCGAAACTGAGCACAATTATACATCAAGATCTCAAATTTCAGGATACTTAAACTTCACGCTCATCCTTGTTTTTACTTTCTTTTGCGCCTCCCTTGGAAAAGGCATTCAAAAATTCAACAGGGAAGGGAACTATTATAGTAGCATTTCTTTCGCTCGACATTTCCTTTAAAGTTTGCAAATAGCGCAACTGTAAAGTAATTGGAGAAACTTCCATCAACTTCGCTGCCTGTGACAACGTTTCCGCGGCCTGAAATTCGCCTTCTGCGTTTATTATCTTGGCCCTGCGTTCTCGCTCGGCCTCGGCCTGTTTGGCCAGAGCGCGTTTCATGTTATCGGGCAATTCAAGCTCTTTTACCTCGACGGCGGACACCTTGATGCCCCAGGGATCGGTCCTCTCGTCTATGATTCGCTGAAGCTCTACGTTGATCCTCTCCCTTTCAGACAAAACTTCATCCAACTCGGATCCCCCAACCACGGACCTCAAAGTTGTCTGAGACAGCAAACTGGTGGCCATGATGTAGTTTTCGACGGCCACAACGGACTTGATCGGATCCATTACTCGGAAATATACGACTGCGTTCACCCTTATGGGAACGTTATCCCTCGTTATAACTTCCTGCACCGGGACATCTATGGTAAACACGCGAAGGTCAACCCTCACCAATTTATCGACTATCGGAATTATGACTATGATCCCAGGTCCTTTGGGATCCATAACCCTTCCCAGCCTGAAGACGACACCTCTCTGATATTCCGGGATTATCTTAATCGCCGAAGTAAGGATTAAGATAATTATGATTACCGCGCCCAGATAACCTCCCAGGCTGAATATCGCCTCAAATATTGCGTCTAACATCTTCGTTCCTCCCTCCGTCATTCCTTTTGACTTTCAATACAAAGCCGTCGACGGATTCAACCACTACCCATTCGTCCTTGCCTATAAGGCTGCCGTCGGTGCTTTTGGCCTTCCAATATTCTCCGCGACAAAAGACCGTGCCCTCTGGGTTTAAATCCTGAACGACCTTACCCGTCATTCCCACAAGTTCTTCCCGGCCAGAAGCCACCTTACGCTTCATGGCCCTTAAAACTGCCCAAGCTGCCACGGCAAAGAAAAGGGACAAAACTATGATTGCACCCGCCAAAAACGTCATAGAAAACCTCAAGAGCTCACCCCCCGGCGCCCTATATATTATGAGGCTACCCACGATAAGAGCCACAGCTCCGAAGGCACTTAAAATTCCTATGCCGCCTATAAACAGATCAAGCACCATGACGATGATTCCCGCGACGAGCAAGATGACCCCGGCCCAGTTTAAGGGCAGCATCCTCAAGCCATAAGCCCCCAGCAACACCATGATCGCTCCGGCCGCACCCATTACAAACCCGCCGGGCGAAAGAACCTCAAATATTATGGCGTATATACCCAGGACCAAAAGCAGGTAAGCTACATCAGGACGAGAGATGAACTCCAGAGCTCTTAAGCGTGCCGGCATTTCCTCGTAAAACACCTTGTAATTGGACAAGTCCAAAGTAACGTCTCCTGTTGCCAGGTTTACGGTGCGCCCGTCAATCGCGGCCATCAAGCTTTCTAGATCTGCTGCGACGCAGTCTATGACGCCTGCTTTCAGCGCCTCCTCAGCCGTCAAAGAAAGGCTTTCCGTAACCATCTTTTCAGCAACATGGGTGTTTCTTCCCCTGGCACTCGCAAGGGAGCGCATCTGCGCTGCAAGGTCGTTAGTTATTTTTTCTCCCATCGTATCATCAACATCACCACCTGAGGCAAGCACGGGGTGAGCAGCTCCCATGCGGGTACCCGGCGCCATGGCAGCAACGTGAGCGGACATTACCAAAAAAGCACCGGCAGAAGCAGCCCTGGCACCGCTGGGGTAAACCCACAGGACCACCGGAACCCGAGCCTGCGTTATTTGCTTGGTTATCTCCGTCATTGACGTAACGAGTCCTCCCGGAGTATCAAGTTCAAAGACAACCAGATAAGCCTCCTCTGCAGCGCGATTTAACACGTCTATAACGTAGGTCTCCATTACGGTCCCAACGGTACCATCCAAGGGCACAACCATCACCAAAGCGCTTTTTTCGGCAGCCCCGGCTTGACAAGCAAGTAACGCGACGACCAACAAAAGCAAACACAATAAGCGTTTCATGGAAACATCATCCTCACCGCCTCTTTCAGGCTTTCAACGCCTGTTTGCCTTATACTGCCGCTTTTTCCTACTCTTTCATACCTGCTCATGACAATTTTTTTAAAGCCCATTCTCTCGGCTTCCCTCATCCTCAGAGAAGACCGTGCCACTGGTCTTACTTCACCAGCCAATCCCACCTCGCCTATGAAACATACATCCGGAGGTATCGGGCGATCTATGATCGATGAAGCTATGGCCATAGAAAGGGCCAAATCAACCCCTGGATCTTTCGTCGTAAGGCCTCCCACGACGTTGACGTAGACGTCAAAATTTCTCGCGCTAAGCCCCGCTCTTTTTTCCAGCACAGCCAAAAGAAGGTGTAATTTGTTGACGTCTATGCCTCGAGATGTGCGTTTAGGATACATAAATGGCGTTGAGCAGGCCAGGGCTTGAAATTCTGCCACCAAAGGCCTCGATCCTTCAAGTACCATCCCCATCGCGACGCCGGCCTCAGCAATGGGAGTTTCACTCCAAAACATCTTGCTAGGGTCGAAGACGGGCACCAAACCGCCATCCGTCATCTCAAATATTCCAATCTCGTCGGAGCTTGCAAACCTGTTCTTTTCAGGCCTGAGAATCCTGTAGCGCGAAGTTTTATCGCCCTCAAAAAACAATACGACGTCCACCATGTGCTCTAAAAGCTTGGGCCCGGCTATCTGGCCGCTTTTGGTAATGTGGCCCACCATCACAACCGGTACGTCCCTAGTTTTAGCCAATTCAATGCACTTTTGAGCCGTGACTCTAACCTGCAAGGGACTTCCGGGCCAGCCGTTTTCATTTTTGTCCCTCATGGTTTGTATGCTGTCCACGAACAAAAACTCCACGTCTCCTGCAGCATCTAAGGCCTCATCGATATCATCGGTGCAAAGCAAAAACAAAGATTCGTCTTTTGCTCCCAGTCGCTTGGCTCTCGAAGCAACTTGCGAAGGAGACTCCTCTCCCGAAACGTAAAGGACCTTTTTCCCTTCAGAGGCAATTGCTATGGCACTTTGAAGCAGCAATGTAGATTTACCGACCCCGGGTTCACCGCTAAGAAGCACTACGCTACCCTCAACCCATCCTCCCCCCAAGACCCTGTCCAGCTCACTGTTCTTGGACGAAATACGAAGGACTTCCCTGACTTCTTTTAGGCTAAGTTTTTTTGCGCGAAAACCAGATCTAGGACCCCCTTGGTGGACTTCAACTTCTTCAAAAAGCGTTCCCCAAGCGCCGCAGGCCGTACATCTGCCGCTCCAGGTGAGGCTTATAGCGCCGCAATCGGCACATCTGTATCTTTTGATCTTTGAGGTCTTAGACATAAAAATCCTCCTGTTTTAAAATCTACAAAAAGCAGCTGACCGGAGTCTATTTTTCAAGCCTTACCCAACTTTTACGCCCTATTACTTTTTTAAATAATAGCAAAGTCTTCCCACAAAGTCGACTTTCTTCGAACTTTAACCCCTTTACATAAGATCAAACCCGTGATATCATTGCCGTCAGGCAATTCCTCGTTTGAATATCATATTAAAATGTTAATTTGCAGTGTCATTTGCTGCAAAAATACAGCACAAGGTGGGGATTTCAAGTGAAGCTAACTCCGCGGGGATGCAGAAACGTAGGAGGCGACGTAGCCATGGTTGCGGAAGATTTAAGGAAGGACTTCATGGATACTTTCATACCCTACGGATACAAGCCTTTTTGGCCCGCAGGACTACAGCTGCTCGAGGCCATAACAGCTAAGGTAAACGCGAACTTGCAAAACAGATTAGTCGTCACAAACTCCTTTCACGGAGAACCCTGTGCCCTCAGGGCCGATATCACCTTAGGCGTGGTAGATTATTGTGCCTCTCATTTTGAGGCTCACGAAAGGCCCTTGCGGTTGTGCTACACGGAACGAATATATCGAAGGCCCAAATCCCCTGACAAAAACATGGAAAGACTTCAAATGGGAGCCGAACTGATAGGGTGGGAAGGAGAAGGAGCAGACGTCGAACTCATAGGTTTATTGCTGGCCTACCTCAACAAGCTCAACTGCCCTAAGATAGGGATCGCCCTAGGAGATGTTTCTTTAATACAGCGAGCGATCAAATATTTGCCTCGCGCTTACGCCATGTCATTGCTTGGCTGCCTGGAAGAAGGAAAGATGGACGAATACGCAAGGATAGCCCGAGATCTTCCCCCTTCTCCTCTATCGATTTTTTTCGAGGAATTGCCCTGGCTTAAAGGAAACGCCGAAATACTTTATAGGGCCTCCCGGCTCTTAAAGGGCGTCGAGGAAGCGATAGAACCGCTCAAATCCATATACGCGGAACTTGTCAAAATGGGTTACGGGGACTGTATAGTCATTGACCTTTCGCTCGTAAGAGAACTTGATTATTACAGCGGTCCCATATTCGACGTTTACTTTGAAGATACAGGCATCCCTATAGGGGGAGGAGGAAGATATGACACGCTGCTTGAACGCCACGGCATGTTGGGCCAAGCTGTTGGCTTCGCGCTGGACTTAGAAGTGCTTGCCTTAAACACGACCAAGCCTACTACCGAGGCACAAAAAATACTTCTTTGGGCGCAGGGAAGCCAACCGGCTTCGGTTTTAGCATGTGCTAAGGAGATCACATCTTTGGGCTATTGCGTGGAGATCCTGTGGCGCGAAAGGGCTCCAGAGGTGTCGGAGCTGGCCAGGAAAAGGGGTTGCAATCTGCTGTTGAACTTAAACAAAAAAAGCATTACCGACTTAGTTTCAGGAGACGAGACCTTTCTGGACGACTTTCTTGGAGGAGATATTTATGATTAAAATAGCCCTACCGACGGGTAGAGTTCAAAAAGATGCGATCAAGGTCTTAAAATCGGCGGGAGTTCCCACGAACAACTTAGAAAAGGCCTCAAG
>JAAYTM010000060.1 GCA_012518015.1 Synergistaceae bacterium | reverse complement strand
TCAGTAGTGGTTTACGCAATATCCAAATACGTAACAACAGGTGAGCCGAGGTTTATAACCTTTACCATTCATGTCGTAATCGCAATATTTGCGCTCCTGATTACAAATCCTACAGGCGCACATGCTATAGCGCGTGCCGCACATAGAAGTGGCGTTAAACCTTTGGGGATAGTCGACAAGTTGGCGGAAAAAGAGGCGGGTGAGAATTGATCATGATGGACATAGCTCATATTGCTATACTGTTGGCGATTATGATATCCGCTTTTTTTGCAATTTGGTTCGATAATTTGCTGAATTCCGTGATCTCTTTGTGCGCAATGAGCCTGCTCATTTCGTTGGAGTTTTATATCTTGCAAGCGCCTGATGTAGCCATTGCGGAAGCTGCCATCGGAGCTGGGTTGACCACGGCCATCTATATAATGGCCCTTAGAGCTTGCCAGTCATCCGGCTGGCGCAGGAAGGGGAACGATAAAGATGAAAGGTCCTAGGATAATTTATTTAATCTTTTTCGTGGTCTTCGTGGGAATTTTGTGTCAAGGGTTATATGATATTCATCCCTTTGGCGAACCAAGAGAACCTGCCATGGATGATTACTTTATAGCCAACGCGCAAAGCGAGCGTGCGGCCAATAACGTGGTAACATCGATAGTCTTTGATTACCGTGGTTTTGACACCTTGGGAGAGGCTGCAGTGCTTTTTACTGCTGTAATGTCCGTCGCTGCGCTCTTCCGAAAGGAGGAGTAGACACTATGAAACCTTTATCGATAGTCGTCAGAACTATATGCAATATTTTTGCTTGGTTTGTGGCAATCTTTGGAGCTTATGTGATCATTCATGGACATTTATCTCCAGGTGGAGGATTTCAGGGCGGTGCCATAGTTGCTACCTTTATTGCTCTTCTGTTAGTTGCCCATGGCGGAAAGCGCTTTTTTGAATGGGTAAAAATGGATATCTTCACTGCCTTCGAAGGCCTTGGGCTAATTACTTTTGTAGGTATTGGATTTTTAGGCCTATCCACAACTTTTTTGTACAATTTTTTGGCGTTAAAAGGCGGACTATTCGGCTCTCCTGTTACCATAGGTCCTAACGCAGGTATTTTGAACAGCTCAGGAACGATTGCTTTGGCAAATATGGCTGTGGGTCTTGAGGTCGTTGGCGGTTTGTCAACGATAATCATATTCATGTTCTTAGGCATGCGTTATGTGATGGAAGGTGGCAAGGAGGGAAGCGAAGATGATAAATAATATGCCCATGATTGCAGTCGGCGCATTGTTCGTCATAGGGTTATATGGAGTGTTATTTAAGCGCAATATCATAAAAATAGCGATTGCTGTGAGCGTAGTAGAATCCTCTACAAACCTTTTTCTTATAGTTTTAGGCTATAGGACTGGAGGCTCCATTCCTGTTTACACCTTGGCCGGTGATTTTAAGAAAATGGTTTTACCTACTCCACAGGCATTAACGCTTACCGCGATCGTAATTGGTTTAGCTACTACGGCGCTTTTGTTGACCTTGATCATGCTTTTATACAAGCATTACGAAACTTTAGATGTCTATGAGATAAGGAGGCTAAGGGGATGAGCTGGCAGGTACATCTTCCCGCCTTGGTCCTTTCCGTGCCATTGTTAGGAGCTTTTGTGGCGTTGCTAATGGTGAAGCCGATACTGCGCAATTTGTGGTTTACCTTTATTTTGGTGGCAACCACTGTGTTAGCCTTCCTTTTGTGGAGACGAGTCGGGATATCTGGAACTATGGTATATGTTATGGGTGGGGAAAAATGGAATTTGACCTTACCTTCGGGTATGGCATTGCCCATACGCATTATCATGGAGGTTGACGCCTTTGGGGCTTTTATGATTTTAACAGGTTCTTTGGCTACCTTGGCGAGCGGTTTATTTTCAATAAGATTTTTAGATCGCGTACACGATGGCAATAAGTTTGTAGCCCTATTCTTCCTCCTTTTTACTGGAATGCTTGGCCTTGAGGCGACTGGAGACCTCTTTAACTTTTTTGTCTTTCTGGAAATAGCTTCAGTGGCGTCATTTGGGCTGATCGCCTTTTGGAGAGATTCACCTGAGGCGGTAGAGGCTAGTTTTAAATATGCTGTCTTATCAATTTTTGTCGCACTTTTGTTCTTGATTGGGGTGGGCATCCTTTACGGCATCTACGGAACGCTTAACATGGCTGCTGTTGCCAAAAACATGCAAGTTGGTTTTCTTGAAAAAGTAGCGCTAGTACTTTTCATAACTTCTATGGCAATGAAATGCGGGGCTGTTCCATTGCATATGTGGGAGCCAGATGCGTACGGTCAGGCGCCTGCTGGAGTTTCTTGCTTTCTTGTTGTTGTGGGACAAGCTTCGCTTTATGGCATGTTTAGAATTGCTTTTTCCGTGTATGGACAGGCGTTTCAAGGGTCTGTTCTTGCGTGGATTATCATAGTTTTTGGCTTACTTTCCATGTTCATAGGCGTAATTATGGCCGTGATTCAAAAGGAAGCCAAGCGATTGATGGCTTACCATTGCATTTCTCAGACGGGTTACATGCTTATGGGGATCGGCTTAGGTTTGCTAGCGCTATCAAGTCCGCAAGCGATGAGTGAATATGGCTTTACAGCGATGAAGGGTGGCATTTTTCATATTATAAACAATGCCATGTACAAGGGCTTGTTATTTTTGACGGCGGGATCGCTTTTTTACGCTACGGGTACGACAGAGCTCGATAAGCTGGGCGGTATATCCAGAAATATGCCCTATACGACGATGATGTTTGCCGTGGCAGCCGCAGCAATTGCAGGTTTGCCTCCGTTCAACGGGTTTGTGTCGAAGCTTTTGATATACGAATCGTCCTTTGTCGTTCATCCCTTTTTAGCCGTAGTGGCGATGGTTACATCCATACTCACGCTTGCTTCATTCGTGAAGGTTTTTCAATCGGGGTTTTTGGGTCCATCAAGGGAGGAACTGGCTTCTACTAGGGAAGTTCCTCTAACCATGATCGTAGGCATGTCCGTTTTGTGTTTGATGATCTTGGGGTTGAGCTTGATGCCAAATTGGGCGTTATCTAATTTGATCGAACCAGCTGCTCGTGATTTGGTCAATCAGGCCAGCTACATTCAGGCGGTAATGGGGAGTGGATTGTGATGACGATTGGGACCCTATATACAGGTTTTGGTTATTGGAACGTCTATGCCTGGATAATGTTTTTTGCCATTGGGGCGTTGGTAGTTTTATTCATTCGCTTTACGGGCAGGAGCGATTACGAAAAGGGTACATATCAAGACGAAGTGTTTTACGGTGGTAATCCAGTTCCGCAAGATGGAGAGGATCTGGCTGTCCCAGCCAGTTCGTCTTACTGGGGATTTACAAAAGCCCTTGCCAGTTTTTATGAAGTACTGGTAAATCTTCATACGGGCATCCTTTCCGACTATATGGGCTTTCTCATCGTCACGGCTGCTATCATTTCGCTTTTGATTCTTTTGTAGGAGGATCGTGTTATGTTTAAGATGGACATAAAAAAAGAGCTTGGAATTTTACCAAAGTCAATATGGGCTTTTCACTGCAACAGTGGATCCTGTAATGGCTGTGATATTGAAATAGTGGCTCTGCTTACGCCGCGGTATGACATAGAACGCTTCGGAATGAAGTTGGTGGGATCTCCAAGGCATGCCGATGCGCTCCTTGTGACTGGTCCAGTTACGAAATATATGACTGATCGGTTGCGCCGCATTTACGCTCAAATACCTGGTCCGAAGGTCGTCGTAGTCGTAGGCAACTGCGGTGCCTCTGGTGACGTATTTTATAAATCATACAATTTGGATGGACCAGTGGATAACATACTTCCAGTAGATGTATATGTTCACGGATGCCCTCCCAGGCCCGAAGCCATCATAGATGGAGTGACCAAGGCGATCGTTAAGCTCGAGGAAAAAAGAAAAGAGCTTCTTGAGTCGGGAGGCGGTGGCAATGTATAAGGCAATGCTAAACTTTGAAGCCAGACCAGCGGAGGAGCTAAAATCCTTTTTGGAAGAAAAATTAGGAAATAAAATTAAAAATATAGAAATAAGAGCCAGAACTGCCGGCAAGGAGGAAAAAGTGGCCTTCCATGACCTTTGGATCTCTTGCAGCAAAGACGCCCTCATCGAGTTGGTCGATCTTCTTTCTGAATTTGACTTTCCCATATTTCACGTTATCTCGGGTGATGATGTAGGAGATTGCATTTTGCTAAATTATCATTTTTCTTTATTTTCAAGCGCTGGGCGCGGCAAAAGACTTGGCGTCGTCGTCTCGGTATTAGTGCCGAAAAATGAACTTTCAGTGCCTTCCCTTTACGATCGCATTCCGGGAATAGAATATAGCGAGCGAGAAATGCACGAGATGTTGGGCGTGTTTTTCGAAAGCTTACCAGATCGATCACTGGTTTTTTTGCCCGAAGATTGGGATGAGAAAGTTCACCCATGGCGACGCGATGAGTCGGGGCTTTCTTCGAGACACATAAGGGAACTTTCTTAGAAGGGTGATGAACAATGGCTGAGGAAAATAAGACTTATACCATTCCTATTGGCCCTGTACACGTCGGCTTGAAGGAGCCCATCACCGCGTGGTTGCAGGTGGACGGTGAAAGGATAGTCGACGTACGCATAAGACCTGGCGCCATACACAGGGGAATAGAATACATGGCAAGAGAAAGAAATCCCATTCAGGTGATCTACTTAGCTGAAAGGATTTGCGGGATTTGTTCTTTTGCCCATATAGTCTCCTTCGTGCGCGTAGTGGAAGATGCTACGGGTATCCCCGTGCCGCCCAGAGCAAAATATATACGGACAATCCTGCTCGAGCTTGAGCGTATTCATTCCCACATCCTGTGGGCGGGTGTGGCCTGTTACACCCTCGGGTATGACTCGGCCTTTAATCTGGGCATGTTGCTTCGAGAAAAGGTCATGGACGTATTGGAGGCCATGACGGGAAACAGAGTGAATTACGGGGTAGGAACTATAGGAGGTGTACGCCGGGATATCACTCCTAAGGTTGCAAAAGCTATAAATGAGATGCTCGATTATTATAACCGTGAGTTTTCGTACTTTTATAATGTAGTCACCGAAGATCCGATCGTGAAAGCAAGAATGAGAAATGTAGGCGTGCTTTCAAAAGAAAACGCCATAAGATATTGCGCAGTAGGCCCGACTGCAAGGGCTAGCGGATTGCGCATGGACTTGAGATGGTCATCTCCCTATGAGGCGTACGAAGACCTGGAAGTGGAGCCTGTCGTTCCTCAGGATTACTTAGGAAAAGTTCATGGAGATGTCTTTGACAGGTTTTTTGTTAGGGTTATGGAAGTCTATCAGTCCTTAGATATAGTAAAAAAGTGTATGGACGGATTGCCTGATGGACCTATCATGCACGAGTCAAAGCCTGCAAAATTGCTTAGCCTTTTAAAGGAAGCTGAGGGCGTGGGGCAATCTTCTATAGAGGCTCCCAGGGGCGATGATACTCATGCCATCAAATTAACCAAGGGAGAAGAGAACATTACATGGTGGAAGGTAAGGGCGCCGACTTATGCGAATGCAATGTCGTGGCCCATCATGTTTAAAGACCAGGAAATTGCCGATGCGCCATTAATCATCAACAGCATTGACCCATGCATTTCTTGCATGGAAAGAATGCTAGTTGTGGACGAAAAGGGCTCATCTACTATGACCACCAAGGAAGAGCTCATTAAGTTATGCCGCGACAAGACTAGGAGGCTGATGCATCGATGAACTCATTACTCGCAAGGGTGATATCAGGATTTGCACTATTTTGTCTTGTCATAATCATTGCGCTTTTATATGAAGGTATTGACAGGATCGTGCATGCCAGGATGCAGAGGCGTTTTGGCCCGCCTTTGCTGCAGCCCTTTTACGATGTAATAAAATTGCTGGGCAAGGAATCTATAGTGCCGAGAAGGGCTGTTAGGACGGTATTTCAGGCGTCTCCATGGATGGCAATGGTGCTAGTGCTAGTGATTTTCCTTTATATACCAATCGGCTCTATACCGCCCATTTTGGCGGGAAACGGAGACATGATATTAATCCTTTACCTTCTGGCAGCATCTGCCGTGATGATGGTCGTAGGAGGTTTTGCCAGCGGTTCTCCTTACGCCAATGTAGGTTCTCAGCGAGAGATGGTTTTGATGATGAGTTACGAACTTCCTTTGGCTTTAGTGGTGTTGACTCTAGCATGGGTGGTGTATAAAAAAGGAGTTCCCGGGGCTCCCTTTAGCCTTGAGACCTTTGTCGCCGTTCCCGTATGGAAGACCGTTGGTCTTGTAGGTGCCATGGGCTTACTCGCCCTGCTATTGGCACTGCTGGGCGTCATTCCGGCGGAGGTGGGCAAGGTTCCCATGGATATAGCCGAAGCAAAGACCGAAATTTTAGAGGGGTTATTGACCGAATATTCAGGAAGAAATCTGGCGCTTTTCAAACTCACGTTTGCCTTGAGATCCCTTGCTATGTCTGCGCTGTTGGTACCTTTATTTTTCCCGTTTTCATTAGGAAAGTTGCTCGGTTTGAACGGAGCCTATTTTGTCGTAATTGATTTTTTATGGTTTTGGGTAAAGGTTTTACTTGTTCAGATTGTGGCAATTACTATCGTGAGGACCATGTACGGAAGGTTTAAGATATGGCAGGCTTCCCAGTTTTATTGGTTTCAAATGGGAGGATTGGCGCTAGCGGGGATGATCCTCGTCTCGCTTGACGTGATGCTTTTTTAGGGGGGACATAAATTGATAAATAAGATGTTTCTTATGATTTTAAAACAGTTTATTAAAAAGCCTTTCACCAACTTGTTTCCGCTTGCGCGCATACCAGATCACTTGACGGCAATTCTAAAGAAAGTTGAAGCAGGGGAGGCGAAGATTAATACGCCCCTGCCTACGCCTGAAGGTTTTAGGGGAAGAATATCATATGATAAGGGCAAGTGTATCGGATGCAGGTTGTGCATCCGAGTATGTCCCGCAAATGCAATATCCTACATTGCTGAAGAAAAGAAAATAATGGTGCATATCGATAGGTGTTGTTTTTGTGCCCAGTGCACCGAAATATGTCCCGTGCAGTGTTTATCGATGAGCGACGAATTTTTGTTATCCTCCTTCGATCGAAAGAAGCAAGTGGTTGCAGGAAGCAATTAGCGACTAAATTAAGAAAGACCCGAGCATGAAATTTGTGTGTTCCTTTCAAGCTCGGGTCTTAAGGACGTGTGAAACGCCCCTTGTCCCGTTTAATTAACCCAAAATTCCCCAATGGGCGAGCCTTTTTTTAGTTTCCTCCCTGCCCAGTAGCTCTATAACCTCAAATATACCGGGGCTTACCTTGGTGCCGGTTAGCAATATTCTCAAGGGCATGGCTATTTTTTTCAAAGGGACTTTTTTGTTCGCGCTCCACTCCCTGGCAAATTCTTCCAAAGCCTTCGAGTCCCATCGGGAGAGCTTTATCATATCATTGCAAAAGGGACGAAGCACTTCCCTGACGTTTTCTGTGTATTCAAAGTCCACCCTTTCCTTGACTGGTTCAAAGGTTAAAAAGTAGTCTGTATATTCTGCCAGTTCCTTTAAGGTTTGCCCTCTCCCGTCCATTATTTCTAGGACCTTTGCCAGGTATTCCGGACTATGTTTTTCGATGGGAAGGTCAAGGGCCACCCAGAAAGGTTTTACCGCTTCTAAGCGCCTCTCGGGATCCATGCGCTTAATGTGTTCTTGGTTGATGTGGCGTAATTTATCCATGTCAAATACAGAGGCGCGTTTGTTGACGTCTTTGATGTCAAACCATTTGATTGCCTCTTCTACGGAAAAGATCTCACGATTATCCCCGGGAGACCAACCCAAAAGGGCCAGGAAGTTAAAAAGCGCTTCAGGCAAAAAGCCCATTTCCTTATATTCAAGCACGCTGGTAGCGCCGTGTCGTTTAGAAAGCTTCTTTTTATCCTTTCCCAATATCATTGGAAGGTGGGCAAATTCGGGCAGTTTTATCCCCAAGGCTTTGTAGAGCAAAATTTGTTTTGGGGTATTAGCGATATGATCTTCGCCTCTTATCACGTGTGTTATAGCCATAGTGAAATCGTCAATGACTACAGCGTAATTATAGGTCGGCGTACCATCGCTTTTTATGAGTACAATATCTTTTAATGTCTCGCTTTTAACCTCAATGTGACCGTAAACTATGTCGTCAAAGGAGACGACCTCTCCAGGCATGACCCTGAAAATGACGGCTTCACCTTCACGGTAAGCCAATCCTTCGTTTAAAAGCTTGTCTGCGTAACTGTGGTATATGTCCAACCTTTCTGATTGACGATACGGACCGTATGGCCCACCAATTTGTGGCCCTTCGTCCCAGTGAAGGCCGAGCCATTCAAGACCTGAATATATATTTTCCTCATATTCTTTGGTGGAGCGTTCTCTGTCCGAATCCTCGATGCGAAGCACAAATTTACCACCCTCGTGTCTGGCCCAAAGCCAGTTAAAAAGCGCAGTATGGGCACCTCCGATGTGAAGGTTTCCCGTCGGACTTGGCGCAAAGCGAACTCTAACTTCTTCGGTCATATTTTAATACCTCCTGATATTAAGAGCATTTAATGTAATATGCTGATAGCTTGCTACTAAATCATGTTCGACTTAATAAACTTGCTAGAAGTTATTTTTGTAGTCGCGCATCACTTGTATTACAATTGTATCAAAACTATAAAGGAGATGTGTCATCTTTTGAGCGGAGAAAGGACTCTTTTGGTGGACGGGCATGCTTTGGCATTTAGGGCGTACTACGCATTACCCGAGCTAAACGCGCCAGATGGGACACCTACCAACGCTGTGCTGGGGTTTTTAAATATGCTACTTAAGGTAATAAACGACGAAAAACCAGATCGAGTAGTGATATTTTTTGATGCAAAGGGCGAGACCTTTCGACACAAGGCATATGAAGAGTACAAAGAAGGAAGGCCGCCAGCACCAGAGGAATTTAAAGCGCAAATACCCATACTTAAAGAGCTTATGAAGCACTTCGGCTACCCTGTAGTGGAGATAGAAGGCGTAGAGGCTGACGATGCCATTGCTTCTTGTGTGCGCTCTTTAAAGGATAAAGGGGAGATTTTGGTCTTGACAGCTGATAAGGATATGCTCCAGCTGGTCAGGGCCAACGCAAAGGTGTTGAGGCCCATAAAGGGAGTCTCAACGTTTAAGATTTATGACGAAAAGACCTTTGAGGAGGAATTTGGCTTCCCCCCTTCATCTTTTCCAGATTACCTGGCTCTTATTGGAGACAAGGCGGACAATATCCCAGGCATCCCTGGGATAGGACCCAAGAGGGCGTCGGCGTTAATACAAAAGTACGGTAGTTTAGAAAATATTTATGAGTATTTGGACGAATTGCCACCCAGGATTACTTCAAATTTGAAGGAGAAAAAAGAAGAGTTATTTCAATGGAGAGAACTTATTCGCCTGCGCGATACGCTAGAAATAGATCCAAAGGTATTCGAGCAAAATGGGCATCGAGACGATAAGGCTTTAGTCGATATATTCGAAAAATTGGGTTTCAGGCAAATACCAGAAAGGCTCGGGCTCAAGGTCCAGGATGAGAGGATCAAAAAAACCCCCGATATCGTGGATAGATCCGAAACGGCGAGTCAACTAACCAAAGCACATGACGATGAAAATAAAACCGTTTCCTTGTCTTTTGAGGCCGAAGGGCGGTACCCTCAAAGCTTTAAGATGACAAAGTGCGCTGTGGCAAAAAAGGACGGCTCGGTATACGTGATCGACACAAGGGAATCTGAAGATTACGACAAATTGATGGAAAAGATAAAAGGTCAAAGGTTATTGCTTTGGGGTTTCAAGGAATTAACAACAGCCTTAAAACGGTCACCCTGTGCTCCAGACGACGTCTGGGACGGGAAAATAGCTTACTACTTACTGCATCCAGACATGTCAACGTCAAAAGAAGGTTTAAAAAAGATAAAAGAGGCGAGAAACAGCGAGGCGGGACTGAAAGAGGAAGCTTTGTCACTTTTTGATATATGTAAAAAGCTGTCTGCACAGATGGATCACGAGCTACTCGAACTAATGTACCGAATAGATGTGCCACTATCGCTCGTGCTCTCGAAGATGGAAATGCACGGAATACGCATGGACCTCGATCTTCTTTGGAAAATTAAGGAAAAGCTTGAAAGGACTTTAGAAGACGTCAATGCTTCCATTGACATGGCCGCTGGTTCAAAGGTCAATCTAAATTCCCCGAAACAGGTAGGATGGTTGCTCTTTGAGCACCTGGGATTGCCCGTGATCAAAAGGACAAAGACGGGATATTCCACGGATGTTACCGTACTTGAAGAGCTAAGTCGCCTGGATCGCCCCGAGGCTTTAGTTGCAAAACTTCTCTTGGATCATCGTGAGTTATCCAAGATGCTTACGGGTTTTGTGCAGCCGTTGATCGATGCGATTGATCCAAAAACTGGAAAGGTACACACAACCTTTGAGCATACAAGTACGGGGACAGGTCGTTTGAGCAGCAGAGATCCCAACCTTCAAAATCTCCCTGCATATGGCGATTGGGCAATAAGGCTTAAAGAAGCTTTCATACCGAGCCGTCAGGGAGGCAAATTTATTGGGGCTGATTATTCTCAGATAGAACTGAGGGTGCTAGCGCATATATCCGGTGATGAAAAGCTTCGTGAGGCTTTCGAAAGAGGCAGAGACATCCATGCCGAAACTGCTGCGTGGGTCTTTGGCATAGATTCCGAAAGGGTTTCCCCCGAGTTAAGGAGAATGGCCAAAATGATAAATTTTGGCCTGCTTTACGGCATGACGCCTTACGGCCTTGCCTCAAGACTCGGGATCGGAAGAGAAGAGGCAAAAGCCATTATTGAGCGCTACTTTTCGGGTTTTCCCAAAGTGAGGGAATATATAGAAAAAAGCTATGAAGAAGCGAAAAAAAGAGGATACACTCTTTCTTTGTTCGGCAGGAGAAGGCCCTTGAGCGAGGTTACCACCGTTGAGGGTAATAATACTGCGGCATTAAAAAGAGTGGCCATAAATACTCCCATTCAAAGTACTGCCGCTGATATAACGAAGCTTGCTATGATACGTTTTGATGAAGCTCTTCAAACAGAGCATATTGATGCAAATTTAGTTTTACAGGTGCACGATTCTTTAATATGTGAGTGTTATTCTAAGGATGAAGCTCTGGTGTCCGAGCTTCTTAAAAGAAACATGGAAGAAGTAGTGAAGCTTTCCGTGCCACTGGAGGTTGACATAAAAAGTGGGTACACCCTGGCGGAAGTGTGATGTCTTTGTTTACCTTCGTATTGTGAAGGCAGAGGCAAACAACCATAGGGCGAGCCAATACAAGTGAGTGCTTTGTGGTAAGATTATGAACCCAACTCCAAAAATAAGTAGCGAAAGGACCGAGAAAAGGCGAGTGGTACCATGAGAGACGTTCTCTGTCCTTTGGCTTGACACAGCAGCAGAGGTAGTTGAGGAGATGTCAAGAAATGCGCGCTTGATCTTTTCCTTGCCCAGCTCCATTAAAAGCAGGGGCTTGAGGTTTAATATTGAGGTTACCTCTTGGAAACTCTCGTCTAACAGTTCCTCAAATCCGATTTCCGGATAAAGGGTATGGAGCGTTCCTTCAAGCATAGATAGTGCCTTAACTTGATACAGCAGGGGCTTGGGTATTTTTATCCCCCAGATGGGGCTTTGTGAAATCAGGTCTTTTAACATATCTGGTAGTGAAAGTTGACCCAAAGGTCTGTGGAGATAATCTTCAAGAAAATCATAGATTTCATTCTCAAGGGCCAAAGGATCAACATGGCCCTGAATTACCCCTAGTGATGCAAGGCTGCTATAAACTAAACTTACATCTCTTCGCAAAAGCCCCCAAAAGAGGAGCATGGATTTACGTCTGATCTTTTCGGATAAAAAACAGGTAGCGCCATAATCTAAAAGCACCAAAGAATTCTCGTCTATTAGGATGTTGCCGAAGTGCGGATCGGAATGGACCATGCCGTCTTTTAGGAATTTAAACAAGTATGTTTTGGTCAAAGAGAGAGCCATATGGCGGCGTCTAAACCGGGATAGCCCCTGCACTGCTTTATCTAATCTGATGCCACTGTGAAAGGACATGGTTAGTACGTTTTTGGTGCATAATTCGGGGTATCCTTTCGGTACTTTTACTTCCCACTCGGGGGGCAATCCCTCGCCATACTTTCTCATACAGGCAAGTTCTCTGAGCAAATCGAGCTCCTTTATTATGTTGGTCGAGAACTCATCCAACGTATCCTTGAGATCTATGGGAAATGCCTGTGTTTTGGGCAGTCTTTTGATCAAAAACCTCATGATTTTTATGTCCTCATCGATGAGTTGCTCTACACCCGGCCTTAAGATTTTCATTGCAGCCACATGCCCGTTTTTTAAGGTGCATTTGTGTACCTGAGCCAAACTTGCTGCTCCAACGGGATTCGGATCCCAAAAAGTCACTTCATTCATCGATGTTCCTAGTTCCTTATTTACGAGATTTAATACCTTGTCTGTAGGCGAGGGAGGTAGTTCGTCCAGAAGATGTGACAATGCCTCAGCAATTATTGGGGGCAATATGTCATAATGACAGCTTAACATTTGACC
>JAAYTM010000059.1 GCA_012518015.1 Synergistaceae bacterium | reverse complement strand
GTTGCAGCTTTTGTGTTACTGCCTTTTGTTGGAGGAAAAGGGCTATAAGGTTCCCTATGGCATCTTGAGGTATCGAGAAAAAAAGTTCAAAATACGCTGGAACAAAAGAACGAAAAGATATCTGACAAAAATTGCCAAAGAGGCAATCGAGATACTCTCTCAAGATGAACCTCCGCTTCCCCTAGCGGAAAGTGGCGGAAGGTGTTATAAATGTCCTTATCGTTCTGTCTGTAAACCATAATGAGAAAGGGATGATAATAAAATGCGCATAGAACCCTTTGGCGTGGAAGAGTGGATGAACACCTACGAAATGAAGGCAGAGTATAACATAGCCGAAACATGTGTGGAATCCCTTACTGTTGAAGAGCTCCTAAACTTATCGGGAGATCCTGAAAGTGCTTATCGGGAGATTTGTAATATCAAACTTACTTATGGCGAAATTCCCGGCTCTGTTGAACTACGAAGGGCCATCGCTTCACTCTACGAAAGCATGACTGAAGATAATATATTGATAACACAAGGAGGAATTGGTGCAAATTTCTTGGCACAATTTTCTCTCATCGATCCTGGCGACAGCGTCATCTCCGTGTATCCTACTTATCAGCAACTTTACAGTGTTCCGAAGGCTTTTGGTGTATCTGTAAATCTGTGGCCTTTGCGGCCTGAAAAACATTTTTTGCCTGACATAAAAGAGCTTAAGGCTATATCAGAATCGACTAAACATCTTAAAATGATCTGTCTTAATAACCCAAATAACCCCACAGGTGCCTTGATGGATGAGGATTTTTTAAAAAAGATAATCGATATTGCAAAATCTCATGGTGCTTACGTTCTGTGCGACGAGGTTTACAGAGGCTTAGAACACGACGCAAGTTTCAAGACTCCTTCTATAGCGGATCTTTATGAGAGAGGAATAAGCACGGGAAGTATGTCCAAGGTGTTTTCTCTTGCAGGTTTGAGGTTAGGCTGGATTGCAGGGCCGCCAGAAGTCGTAAGAGAGTGCTTTTCTCATCGCAACTACATGACAATAAGTTGCGGTTGCATAGATGAGCACCTTGCCCTCGTAGCTATGAAATGCAGAAATCGCCTTTTAGGCAGGAATTTACAAATAGTACGAGAAAACTTTGCCACATTGTCATCGTGGATCGATGAAGAAAAACATGTCCGTTGGGTTCCTCCGAGTGCAGGCACGACTGCTTTTCTTGATTTCAGTAGGTATAACATGCCTTCTCGAGACTTTTGTAAGCGTTTATTAGATGAAACCGGGGCATTTTTGGTGCCGGGTAGCGCCTTTGGACCTGAGTTTGAAGGTTGGGTAAGGATGGGTTTTGCTTGCACCTCGGAAGTGTTGAAGAAAGGATTGAACTGTGTGTCAAAATTTTTAAGAAAACTAGAAGGAGAAATTCAAAAGAGGTAGTTATTATCAAGAGAAATCGTTTCTGGCACAGTCATGACAGTTGTGGGCTTGAATGTCTCGGCAATTATATTTAGAGGTAAGTCTTATATTGGCTTGTAAATTTGCTCGCATTTGCTTGCTTCCTTTAAATAGGTGTATTTATCACGAAATACCTTGCCCTTATTGACATTCAACCCTTTGCTTGGTATTATCGAATTTAACAATGGGGCATTTCCCATGTGGCAATATTAGTTAAAATCTATATTCGTAAGTTAAGTTCCTCCGAGTCAATGTATCTACGGGCGTTTAGCCTATGAGCATTGGCCGTTAGGGTCTCTTCGGAAACGAAAAGGCCTCCCGCTCGGAAAGGAGGATAGCAAATTGTACCCCTTCCCGGCGGGAAGGGGTTTTTCGTTTTAATAGCAAAGCATCTCTAATGTACTTTTAGTTAAGGAGGGATGTACATGAGGAGATTAAGTACAAAAGTTCTAGCATTAGGGGCTGTCATACTTTTGTGCCTTTCTTTTGTCCAAGGAGTTGCCTGTGCGGATGAAAAAGTCCTTTTGATGGCTACCACCACGAGTACTGACGATACGGGATTACTTGATTATCTAGCGCCGCTTTTTAAGGAAGACACAGGTATAACTCTCCAGTGGACAGCTACTGGTACGGGTAAAGCTTTGAAATTAGGAGAAAATTGTGATGTGGATGTGCTGCTGGTTCATGATCCCGATTCGGAGAAAAAGTTTGTTGAAGCGGGATATGGTGTCGATAGGACTCAAGTGATGTACAACGACTTCATTATAATCGGTCCCGCGGATGATCCGGCTGGCATAAAAGGCTTGACATCGACGGAGGCATTTAAAAAGATCGCTGAAAAGAAAGCCATCTTTGTCAGCAGGGCAGATGAATCTGGAACTCACATGAAAGAAAAGTTCGTTTGGCAACAAGCTGGGTTGGATGTTCCCGATAAGGAAGAATGGTATGTTCAGACAGGTCAAGGCATGTTGATCACGATAAACGTCGCTGCTGAAAAGAAAGGATACACCCTTACCGACAGAGGCACATATATAAAGTATGAAGCAAATTATGAGGGAAAACCACCGCTCGTAATACTTTCTGAGGGCGATCCTTATTTGCTCAATCAATACAGCGTAATTGCCGTAAATCCGGAGCGTTGTCCCAAGGCGAAGTACGACTTGGCAAAGAAATTTATAGAATGGATGGCCAGCCCGAGGGCACAGCAGGCAATAGAAGATTTTCGACTGATGGGCAAGCAGCTTTTCTTCCCAAATGCCGACGTAGCCTCTCAGTCTAAATAGTGACATCCTACGTGTTTTGAGCTTATAGAAATGCTCCAATCCCCCATTCAAGCCGTCGCATCCCCCTGCGACGGCTTGCTGGTTTATATGTTATCATATTTAACTCACGGTGATCATTTTTTTTAATTTTTAAGGGAGGCGGATTCCGTGGACTATATCCTTGCGGGAATTCAAGAAGCCTTTGTTTTGCTCTTAAGCGGTGACGAGGAAGTTTATACGGCCGTATTTGCAACTTTAAAGGTTTCCTCAATGTCGATTTTCTTTACTCTGGTAATAGGTCTCCCTACGGGTTTTTTGCTTGGCTACACAAATTTCCCAGGTAAAAACTTTGTTAGATCTGTCGTGGATGCTCTACTTGCGCTTCCCACAGTTGTAGTTGGATTGTGGGTTTACGCTTTCATATCCAGTCGCGGGCCTTTGGGCAACTTAAACCTTCTTTTCACCCTCCCAGGGGTTGCAATTGGTGAGGTTGTTTTAGCCCTTCCTATTGTCATAGCCTTATCAGCGCAGGCAATCGAAGAGCTCGATCTGTCGGTTAAGGATACCTTGCTCACGCTTGGAGCTGCTGGCAGAAAACTAGCGCTTGATATTTTGTGGGAAGGACGATATGGAATGCTAATGGCCGCTGTTACTGCATATGGCCGCATTATATCCGAAGTTGGCGTGGCTACAATGCTCGGTGGCAACATTAAGTGGAGAACTAGGACCATTACAACTGCCATGGCCTTTGAAACAAATAAGGGACAGTTTGCAATGGGCATGGCTTTAGGCTTTATATTATTATTAATCGCTTTTATAGTTAATGGTACTTTATCCTTTGCGAAAAGAATGAGACAGTCAAGGTGAGCAATATGCTTTATGAATTAAAAAATATAAAACGATATTATAATGGAAGATGTGCCCTCTCCATTAATCACTTGGCAATCGAAGGTGGTCAAATATACGCTCTTGTTGGACCGAATGGTAGTGGAAAGACCACGTTGCTTAGAATTTTGGCATTTCTTGACGAGCCTACTATGGGGGAGGTCTTTTACAATGGCTCCTTGGTGGCTCCAAAAATGATGCCCTTCCTTCGTCGTGAGGTTACGATGCTGTTGCAGGATTCAAGGTTATTAACGCGTAAAGTAAAGGATAACGTGGCTTATGGTTTGAAACTGAGGGGCATGGACCCCCTTTCGATGAAGCACAGGGTCAATGAAGCACTTGAAATGGTCGGATTGTCGCCGAAGGAGTTTGCCAATCGAAAATGGTATGAATTGTCAGGGGGGGAAGCACAGCGCGTGGCATTGGCTTCCAGGCTGGTTCTTAGACCCAAAGTTCTTTTACTCGACGAACCCACTGCTAATGTCGATGCAGTTTCCGAGTCCTTGATAAACGATGCTGTAGTCAGAGCAAAAGAGGAATGGAAGACCACCATAATAGTAGTGAGTCACAATTTGCTTTGGCTTTATAGTGTAGCTGACGAAGTCCTAACTTTGTGGGGAGGTAGAATCATACAACAGGGCCCCGAAAACATCATCCCTGGCCCGTGGAAAAAGTTGGAAACCGGGTTATATTGTAAAACCTTGAGGGATGGGCAAAAAATCTTTGTATCGGGAGAGCCTTCCGAGTCAAAAGTCATCTCAATTAGCCCTTCAGAAATACTGCTTGCGAGCCATGGGGAAAAAAGTTCTGCTCGTAATGTGTTGCGCGGATTTGTTACGCAGATGACTTACCATAATGGCGATCAGGTTCGGGTGCACGTATCCGTTGGCGATATAACTTTGGTTGCCTTTCTTACTAAAGATGCCGTTATGGACCTAAATCTCCATCCGGGCATGGATATATACGTCATTTTTAAGGCAAGCGCAGCAAAATGGTTATGAGTCTACATAAATATATGGGGGCAAGAGGTAGCGAACATGGGGTTTATAGTTGACGTTAAGGATAATTGCAAATTATCGGCCGAAGAGCCTTTGAGAGGGCAAGATGTCCTTGCAGTCTGTGGTAAAAAAGGGGAATCCAACATCGTAGCATGGAGGGTGAACAACTACTTGCGACCCTTGGACTGGATTGTAGACGATGATTGTTTCGTAGAGTTTGTAGACACATCCAGTTTTGAGGGAATGGAAGTTTACAGAAGGAGCTTGAGCTTCTTGCTGGTGCTTGCTTCTAAATATGCGCTGTCTGAGGATGTATTTATCAGGCATTCTATAAGTGATGGGTATTACTGTGAGCTTGAATCAGGAGAAGTTTCAGAGGAAAAAGTTCAAACTATTAAAACTGAGCTAGATCGATTGGTCAGCGCTAATATACCTATTAAGCGAGAAGTGCTATCAGGTGACAAGGCTAGGAGAATTTTCACGCGTCAGGGAAATTTAGATAAAGCGAACTTGCTGCGATGGACAGCGGTCGATCCGATAGAAGTTTACAAATGCGACGGAACCTATGGATACTATTACGCTCCACTGGCTCCATCAACTGGATATATGAAGATATACGACCTCATCCCTTACGACCGAGGGATGGTTTTGCGTTTTCCTACAGTTGCCTACCCGCAAGGACTTCCTCCATTTATGCCATCAAAGCGCCTGGCAGAAGTCTTTGCAGTGTATGCTAAGTGGCTTGATATCCTTGGGATCAACACTATGGAAGGCCTACACGCCTTAGTCTCCAAGGGGAAATCGAACGATATTATACAAATATCGGAAGCGTTGCATTCCCAGTGGTTATCCCGTTTGGTTGAAATCGTTGCAAGCAAACAAAGTATTAGGCTAATCTGCATAGCAGGTCCTTCGGCATCGGGTAAAACAACGACAGCTCAGAGATTGCGCATTCAGCTTCAGGTCTTTGGTAAGCGCTCCTTCATAGTTTCGCTGGATGATTATTTCGTCGAAAGAGATAAAACTCCCAGGGATGAGAAGGGAAATTATGACTTTGAAGCACTTGAAGCTCTAGACCTGGATCTTATAAATGATGATCTCGTTAGACTTCTCAGAGGCGAAGAGGTCGAGATGCCTCGCTTTAATTTTTTCACCGGCAAAAGAGAAAGAGGCCCAGCATTGAGATTGGGAAAAGAGGATATTTTGATAGTAGAGGGGATACATGGTTTAAACGAACTAGTTACTCAAAGTGTCCCTGAGGAGCAGAAGTGGCGACTCTATGTATCTCCTCTGACTGGCATAAATCTGGATCGCCATAATAGGACAAGTACTACTGACAATCGTTTAATTAGGCGTTTAGTAAGAGACAATCGAACCAGAGGAAAATCGCCTGAGGCTACTTTGCTTCAATGGCCTTCAGTAATAAGGGGTGCTCAACGACATATCTTTCCTTATCAAGAAAGGGCTCATGCAATGTTTAACTCTGCTACAGTTTATGAACTTGCCGTACTTAAGGGTTATGTTGAGCCTTTGCTTAGAAATGTGCACGAAGATTCGCCGATGTTTGGAGAGGCTCAAAGGCTTTTAACTTTTTTGCACTATGTGCCATTTATGCCTGCCGATGAGGTTCCAAATAACTCGATAATCCGTGAGTTCATCGGTGGAAGTTGTTTTGAATCGATCTGAAGTATTGCAATAGTTCGTGTCAATGCGAGGTTATTGCGTAAATGAAAAGAAATGACATGAAAGAAAGACTTAACCTAAAAATTTCAACTTTTAGAAAAAATAGTGAAAAATTAATCTTGATTTTTTTAATTTGTCTTTTCGTGGTGCTCAGTCCTTCACATGTTCAAGCTCAGACACATTTTAAGCTCGATGCAGAAACGCTAATTCTAACAGCGCAGAGATATTTTTCGATCGAGCTAGGATTATCTCCTGAAGAATTGCAAGATGTTAAGCTAGCAACTCATGTAAAATCCCATGAAGTAGCGGATATAACTTGGGTATGTCTCAAGGAGGAGCATCTTTTACTTGCACTCTCGGAAATCGATAAGATAGTACACGGCGGATGGGTAGTTGCTACGGGAAGAAATCCGGGACAAAAACAGCGAGTGGGAGACATGCGCACCCCCGAGGGCATATTTCAAATAGAATCTATCGAAGATGCTCGTCATTGGGGATTTTACGAAGATAGTGTAACAAAAGAACGAATCGGTTATGGTCCCTATTTCATACGGCTTAAGACAGGTTGGAAGGGCATTGGTATTCACGGAACCGACGAAGATCACCTACATGAAATAGGAAAAAATGCAAGCCACGGATGTATCCGCATGGCGAACGACAATCTTTTAGAGGTCGTTAAAATGGCCAAAATCGGTCAAAAGATCGTTATCCTGCCTAAGCTTTCTCAATAAATGAATGAATGCCTCCGATAATGTTAATGGGGCTACGGTTGGAGGTGGTGCCCATGGAGATCGGTCAAGTTAGCAGCATTGTACATGGCGAAGCTCTTAGAGACGTAGAGGGCGTTATTGCGATGACAATGCTAAAGAAGAGCCTTGAGTTACAGCAAGTTATGCTGCAGAAGATGTTTGAGAGTATAGGTATAGGGCAAAATATTAATTTGCTAGCCTAACGCCCCCCAAACAAGGCAGGGACTATCTAGTTCCTGCCTTGTTGTATATTATATTGGCGAGAGATCTTTTATCTCAGAGATGATAAAGTAGTACTCAGGAGGCGCTCGGTTTAAATCGATTGAGACATCAATCAAAGGCACAAAGGCAAGAAATATTGGCTAGAGGTGAAATGTATGTCCGTTACAATGGTAGACGTGGCAAAGGAGGCAGGTGTTGATAAGGCTACCGTTAGCCGCGTTTTGCGAGGAGACCCTAGAATATCTTTAAAGACCAGGGAAAGAGTATGGGAAGTCATAAGACGCTTAGACTACAAGCCAAATGCCCTGGCACGTGGCTTATCTGAAAAGAAGTCTGGTTTTGTATCCATTGTCTTCGAAGAACAGGAAGTTCCCCAGATGAATAAATTCCTTAAAGGCGTCGGCCGTATATTGGCTACTGTAGGCAAAGAGCCAATAGTATATGTGGCAGATGATTTTGATGCCAATTTCGTAAAGTCCCGTTCGATGGTTCATAAGGCGGAAGGCATGATTTGGATCGGAAACCCTCCATCGGATGTAAGTGTGCCAATGGTAATTATCGGTGAGACGGTGGATAATTATGTCTGTGTGTCACCCTTTTGGTCCGATACTGCAGAGGGGATAAAGAAGTTAGCTGCTGGAAGGCAGATAGCCTTCGTGGGAGAAACCAAGGTTAATTTAATTTTAAGGCGTGAACTAAAAGAGTATAGAGGCAATTGCAAAAATGTCCTTTGGATCTGCGATGGGTCTTTGCCAGGTGGAATATCGCGGCTAATCTACGATGAGTGCGAAACTAGTTTAAGCAATAAAGGTCAAGGCGAAGAATTTTCAAAGGGTGATTTATTATTGCTATTTAACGAAAGAAATTACGCAAAAGCCCTAGGCGGATATTCCCTTTATTTTCCATCTTTCGAGATGGGGATTTTGGCTGCAAGACTTTTAATCAACGTGTTACGGCATCGAGAGGTTCCGTTTAAAAATTTGGTCCGTGTCACGATCGAGTAAGATAAGGTGCACTCTTAGCGAAGAAAGGAGAATTTGGTGAGCAAGAAAAGTTATCTTTTCTTTGTAATGGCAAGTTTGCTTGTGACGTTAGTGAGCATTTGCATTTCTCTTTCAGTGGGAGAAGTTCGCATACCAATAAAGGAAGTGGTAAGTGCAGTTTTTTCAAAAGCAACTATTCTTTTTTCTACAGACTATGAAACCTCCAGTGAAGTTTACAGCGCAATTCTTCTTTTTGTAAGACTTCCAAGGACACTTATAGCTTTTCTAGTTGGCTCAATCTTAGGGGCATCTGGGGCAGTCTATCAGGGGCTTCTTCTAAATCCGCTAGCAGAAAGCTATACCCTGGGTGTCGCTTCAGGGGCAGCATTGGGAGCAACTTTAGCCATTGCCTTTAATTTTAGCCTTATCAGGTTATTTGCGTTCTTGGGGGGCATCCTAACCCTTTTTGGTGTATGGGCTTTAAGCCATAGGTCTCGCTCTGTGGATCCCACGAGGCTCATCTTATCGGGAGTAGTTGTAAGCAGCATTCTTCAAGCTCTAATGATGTTGCTTCAAACTTTGTTCCCTGAGAAACTTGGGGCTTTCTTTTTTTGGGTAATGGGGAGTTTTAATTCGGCAAGTTGGAAATGGCTGCCCGGTTGTCTTCTCGGGTCATGTGTGGCACTATTGTTTTTATTGTTGCATAGGGAGCTGGATTTGGTATCGCTTGGGGAGGGAAAGGCCGAAACTTTAGGGGTCGATATCGTGCGCGTGAGATGGATCCTACTCTGTGTGGCTTCCTTCATCACTTCATTAGCTGTTTCTTATTGTGGAGTCATAGGGTTTGTCGGCCTAATAGTGCCACATCTATTTAGAATGATAGTAGGACATTCCCACAAGCGACTTCTTTTTGCCTCTTGGATTGGCGGAGGTCTCATTTTGCTATGGGCAGATATCGCTGCTAGGGCTCTGGGATCTTTGCCAGTGGGAGTATTGACCATCCTCATCGGCGGACCAATTTTTTGCGTGCTTCTTTTTAAGTCTTCATGAATTGGACGGTGTTTTGGCATTGAGCAAGTCTGGACCTGCAAGACCGATAATACTTGATGCAACCGATGTCTCCGTTTATTATGGCGAGAAGGAAATTGTTCATAATGTCTCGATCGAAGTACAAAGCGGAGAATTAGTGGCAGTAATTGGCCCCAATGGCAGTGGCAAGAGCACCATGCTTAAGGCCTTTGCTAGGTTGGCTGACAAGAAAGGTGAAGTAAAGGTTTTAGGACAACCAATAGAAAGCTTGGCCCGCAAAATGCTGGCAAGGTCAATTGCATATATGCCTCAAAAACTGCAAGTAACAACGCCCTTTAGGGTTATGGACATAGTTTTGCTGGGACGATATCCATGGCTTCCCTTTCTTGGCAACTATGGCGTAAAAGATGTAGAAATAGCCCAACGTTGTCTTAGTGAAGTTGGAATGGAAGGCTTCGATGAACGTTTAATCACCACGTTATCGGGGGGAGAAGTGCAAAGGGTGTTCCTCGCTCAGTGTCTTGCACAAGACACGTCTTTTTTGCTTTTGGATGAACCGACTAGTGCGCTTGATCCGAAGCATTCCGTTGCGATAATGAAGGTACTGCAAAGATACATTAAAGGTAAAAAGGCGGCGCTTTGCGTGATGCACGATATAAACTTAGCGCTTCGTTTTGCTGACAAAATTGCGCTAATGAAGGAAGGCGTTATTCACTGCTTTTGCAGTTCTAAAGAGATTGATGCCAACATTTTAAGTTATGTATTTGACGTGCCTTGGCACATTGAAGAATGGCAAGGTGGACGTTTGGCAGTGCCGTTATAGCGGCTTTAAGGTGTTTTAAGGTGAAATTTAGCGATTTAGAGTAAGTTTCAGCTTCTCTTTCCACCCAATCACGCAGCCTGAATCCTAAATAGTCATAAGCGAGAAAAGAAGGTTCAAAGCAACGCCAGTGATCATGGCTATGGACACCATGATAAGCACGCTTTGAATTAATCTTTTTGCGCCTAACTCTTTGAAAAGTACTACGAAGGTGGCAATACACGGAAATGTCATGGCCAATACTACGGTAGCGACGATTAGTTGTTGTGGAGTTAGGTGCAAAGGCAGTAGTAATCCTACTGCTACATCCTTCCTCAAAAGCCCGAGAAGTATGGCACCCATCGCTTCTGGCGGAAGACCGAGCAGGTGGGCAAAGGGGCTTAAGATGTTTGATATAAAGGGCAAAGCTGGGCTGGAGTATAGTAAATTGGCGATGAAAATTCCTATTAACACCAATGGTGTCGCCTCAAGCAAAAACCCTGATATGCGAAACCAAAGTTTAAAACCCAGATCACGAAGGGATGGCAACCTGTAAGGCGGGATTTCCACAATGAGCTCCGGGCTATGTCCGGATAAGGTTTTATTGAGTATAAATCCCAATATCAACCACGCCAAGGAAAGGGAGACATATACCATAACAACATATCCCATGCCAAATGAACCTATTGCGCCAAATATCATGGCTTGAAGTCCGGCGCAAGGAATCGCGACAGAAATTAATGTTGCTGCGATGAATCGTTCACGCTCTGATTCCAGAACTCTCGTTGCTAAAATTCCGGGGACATTACATCCCAATCCCAGAAGAGTAGGAACTATGGCAAAACCATGAAGGCCTATTCTGTGGAGCAATGCGTCGAACAGGACGGCTAATCGGGGTAGATATCCTATATCTTCCAACAGCGAAAGAACTAAGTAAAAGGAGACGATGTAAGGAAAGACCATGGCGAATTCAACATAAAGTCCTGTAGATAGAATTCCAAAACTTTGTTCCCAATCCAGACTTCCGTCTATTAGATGCCCGATCAAAATATCGTGGAGAAAACCTGATCCACCAAGTGCGCTTGATATGGCACTCAAACACGGTCCCCATACTGAATTAAAAAAAGGTTCGAATAGGTAGCTTATTAAACCTTCACCAATAGCTCTAACCGCATAAAAGCTTAAGGTCATAACCAAGATACTTAAAAGCATTCCTGAGAGGGGGTGGACGCTTAAGTCTTCTAGCCGGTCACGAAGGGTATGATGTCTGTGCGTTACGATTTGGGCGCGCATTACTATATCACCAATTAAGCGCCAACGCTCGTCCTTGCTCATTGGCAGTATTAAAGATGGACGTGCTTCGTGAAGTGCTGCTTTTAGTGCTGAAATTCCTTCTCCCGTAACTGCAACGGTGGGTACCACTGGCACGCCAAGCTCTTCTTCCAGCACCTTTGAATCGATATGTATGCCCTTGTGCCTGGCTTCATCTATCATATTTAAAACCAATATGGAAGGGTAACCTTTTTCTAAAATCTGAAGAGCCAAATAGAGGTTTCTTTCCAATGCCGTTGCGTCTAAAACAATGACAACTATGTCTGCCCCTTCGTTTAAGATGCGAAGGGCTACTTCTTCTGCCTCGTTTGTGGGGTCTAATGTGTAAGCTCCGGGGACATCAATGAGTTTATATGTTTCTCCCTCTACTACAACTGAGCCCTCCAAGAAACTGACAGTAGTGCCGGGATAATTGGAAGAGATGGCGTGTAGCCCTGTTAAGCGGGAAAATATGGCGCTTTTACCCACGTTTGGATTGCCCATCAACAGCACTTTCTTGAGTTCGCGACCTACCTTTGCCGAGACTGGTGGATTTTTACCGTCCTTTCTCTTGCATTGCAAAGCCAAAGGACATTCGCTACATTGTGTCCCCATGACACATGAAGGAAACGTTATTTTTTGGAAAACATCATGGTCAAAGGTGTCAACTCGATTGCTGCTTTTCTCGTTCGTAAAGTGGTCTTCTTTTGCTCCTTTGTTTTTTTTCAATAATTTGTTGAATATACCGCGACAAGACACTTCATTCACTCCGAAAGATCATTTTCCACTGGCTTTACGATGATGCTTGATGCTGCCCCATATCCAATAGCAACTTGTCTTCCGTCTATATCTAACGCAACAGGACCACAAAAAGGCATGCCGTGAAGTTTTTTTATTTTTTTGCCCGGCCTGAGCCCCAACGCCTCAAGCCTCCTTCCACATTGACCCAGCGGTAGAGAAACAATCTCTGCAACTCGACCGCTGGCCAATAGAACAAGGGGTATGTTTTTTTCTCGTTCTTCAGCTCGTTCTGTCATGTACATGAATACTTCCTTTCATAATGTGATGCGCATTTATCGTCCCTTTTAGGATACAAAAGTTAGTTAGAAGAAGTTAGCCTAACCAAATTTATACCCTCAACAATAACTTGTCAAGGAAAACAAGACGGATGCCAAGAACTATGGCGACTTAAAAGGTTGGATGTATGATGATTTCCCTGTTCTCCGGATAGGTTATCTCGTATTTCACGGTTATCGTTTTTTCTTCTCCCTGCTTTAGCTTTAAGTTCCATGTATAAAGTCCCTTTTGCGTCATTTCTGTTGGTTTGGGGTCAATGTTTATTACGTCTACCTTTATGTCTTGATGAGTGCTAACGGGAATTCTGTCTATTACACTAACCGTTATTTCGCTTGAAAGTCCGTTTACTACGTGAATATCATATCCGTCTACGAGGGTTCCCTTGGTCCACTTCTCTCCGGATTTTGGTATCAAAGCCTCCTTTTTTGCCATTACCAATGGCACTCTACCCATAGACAAACGAAGACTTTCACCCATGCTCGTGGTTTGAATAGTTGTAATTCCTGTGGGTGTATGGTCTATCGAAAGATAAACTTTCCCTTCTAAAAGGGACTTATCTAGGGGGCTCGTTTGAGCAATGATCCAGGCCTGCGAATCAATTTGTGGCAAGCAGATTATTTCTGCATCTACTTTTCCGTTGTATCTTTCAAGCGGCAATATCGTAGGAGTCCCAGTTCCTGAAACTTGATCCTTTATAGTGTATACGAGACCAGGAAGGGATTCCTTCCTTGCGATAGCTTCTTGAGCAAAGTCTTCTGCTTTGGTGGAAAGACTTTTTATACTGATAGGTTCTCGAAACTCAACGATTAAGGGCGGAAGCTCCGGAAGTTCAACCTCATTTTGTGCGGGGTTGGTATAAAGTTTTATCTCTCCTTTCCAAGGAATTCCGGTTTTTTGCATAATTTCAGCCTTGAGGTCAAGCGTCAATGCTCCCTTTTGAGAGTCGTAATTTGCGTAATAAAGGGGTTGCCAGCCAGCCTCGCTGCTAAAGGCCCTGATGGTTATTTTTCCTTTTCCGGACGAAGACAGCTTTATGTTCGCGGCAAAGTCATTTTTTGGGCGAAGTTCATTCCAGCGATTCTGCAAAATTTTTAAACCCGCTTTTTGTTCTTCTAGTTTTATCTCTAAATTGCAAACTTTTTGTTCGATGTCATATCTTTCTTTTTGCAATTCCTCAATGATTTTCATTCCCTTAGAAGTATCAAGTGGGAGGACAGTGTTTTCAAGTATTTTCGCGGATTGCCTTAAAGCATATAGTTGGGACTCGGTTTCTGAAATCTGCGTCAACTTTAAGCTAATTTGATCCCTTAAAGCCTCTAGCTCCGGGGGAAACCATTGATCGAGAAAGATCATATCCCGCTCTAGCTTAATTATATTGACGCCGTTATCGGGATGTACGGATATGCTGTTAGGATCTATTGATGGAGGAAGGATAACATTTGTCTCTCCAGGGGGTACTTCAAAGTAAAGAAAGGCGCCTTCAGGAAAGACATCAATCTTAGACGGAGCAAGCGGGGTTAAAGCATTCCCCTGGGCACTAAGAGTATATATGCCCATCAGTGCCGTAAAGACCATTACGAGTAAACATGTTAAAAAGCTTCGTTTCTTCATTAATGTCAACTCCTTTGATCAATTTTTGCTTTAAACCTATCAAAGAGAAGGGAACCTCTCATCGGAACCACCGCTTTGACGTGATTATATTAAAATAAAGGAGGAAAATGCGGTAGGTTATATTTACGATTAAAAGATCGTGCTAATATTAACTAGCTAGGACATAATGGTAGCATAAATTTAGAAGGTATGGCGCGGCAAAGTTAAATAGGAGTGGATTAAAAAGATGAGAGTAAAAAGCAAAAGTTCTGGTGCGGTAGTTTTTTTGCTTGAAGAGGGTAGGCCTTTATACTTGTTGCTCAGAGCTTACAATAATTGGGATTTTCCAAAGGGTGAGATTGAGCCATCGGAAGATCCCTTAGATGCAGCTAAACGTGAGATTGCTGAGGAAACGGGATTAAAAGACCTACAGTTTTTCGATGATTACATCGAGACGCCCCCATACGGTAAGGGCAAGGTTGCCAGATTTTACATTGCCGAGTCTAAGTCTAAAGATGTCTTTTTACCTATTTCATCAGAGCTTGGACGCCCGGAGCATCATGAATATAGATGGCTTTCCTATAGCGGAGCCAGGGCTATTTTAAGCGACAGGCTGAAAGCTGTATTGGATTGGGCTCATAGCAAAATTTGTGCTTATATAATCTTTAGGTCATTTGGAACAGATTTTAGGAATTAAAATGTAATGTGCACTCAAGAAAGGGGTGATGATCGTGTTAAATTGCGGAATTATTGGACTACCTTTATCCGGAAAGACGACGATTTTTAATGTAGTGACTTCCGCTGGTGCTGAGGTGAAATCCTATGCAGGTGGACGCATGGAACCGAACCGTGCTGTAGTAGATGTGCCTGACTCCAGACTGGAAGAGCTTGCTCAAGTTTATAAGCCCAAAAAGGTGGTTCCCGCCCAGATAGAATTCGTTGACCTTGCAGGACTTTCAAAAGATGCGAGCAAAGGCGCCGGCTTGGGCAATGCCTTTTTATCTTTCGTTGCCGAATCAGATGCGTTAATTCACGTTATAAGGTGTTTTGATAACCCTGAAGTTCCTCATCCGGAAGGAGATATAAACCCTGTCAGGGATTTCGATATAGTAGAGACCGAGTTGATATTTAGAGATCTGTTGGTCATTGAAAATCGATTGGATAGACTTGCAAAAAAGAAGGTTTTACAAAAAGAGGAAAACGAAGAAAAGAAATTGCTTGAGAAATGCCACTCCCATCTTTTTTCGGAGCGGCCTTTGCGAGAGCTTGAACTCACCGCTGAGGAACTTAAAAAAGCCAAAGGTTTCTCTTTTTTGACGCTTAAACCAGAATTGATCGTCCTAAACCTAGATGAAACACAGATGACCGATGAAAGAATCCCAGGCTACAAGGAGATGGTGAAACTCGTTTCGGATCGTGGCCTTTCTCTTATCAAAATGTACGGTAGAATGGAAATGGAGATGGCGGATCTTTCTTTAGAGGACCAAAAGGAATTCATGGAGGAGTTAGGAATAAAGGAAGTTGGCAGGGAAAGGCTCATACGGGAAGCCTATAAGATGCTCGGGCTGATTTCCTTTTTCACCATTGGGGATGATGAGGTTCGCGCCTGGACGATCCCTCAGGGCTCCACTGCATTGGATGCGGCAGGTACTGTTCATACCGATATGGCAAGAGGTTTCATACGAGCCCAGGTAGTGCATTTTGACGATTTTAAGGAGCATAGATTTTCAATGGCTGCAGTGAGGGAGAAGGGCTTACTGCGCTTAGAAGGCAAAGATTACGTCGTCAAAGATGGAGATATTATCGAAATACGATTTAATGTATAACACAAAGGTTTGGAGGGATGAAGTTGACTCATACTTATAGAGGCATAGCGATGACGATTGCTGGAAGCGATTCCGGCGGAGGAGCAGGGATAGAGGCAGATCTTGCTACTTTTCTGCACTTGCGTGTTTTTGGCACCGCAGCGTTGACAGCTGTTACTGCTCAGAATAGCTTGGGAGTACACGGGGTTTTTGACATTCCCACCGACATTATCAGGGCACAGATTCATGCTGTATTGACGGATTTCTCCGTCGGTGCGGTAAAGACTGGAATGCTCTCGAGAAAAGAGACAATTTCTGAAGTAGCTGAAAACATGAAGGTTCACAGGGTGGCCAAATTAGTCGTTGATCCCGTTATGGTAGCTCAAAGCGGCGATCCCTTGATGTTTGGCGCTGCTGTCGATGCCTTAAAAGGAGAGCTTTTGCCTCTTGCTTTCATTGTGACCCCAAACATACCCGAGGCAGAAAAACTGAGTGGCATAACAATCACTTCCGTGGCTGAAATGCAGGAGGCAGCTGAAGCGATTGCCGATTTAGGTCCGAAGGGCGTGCTGATAAAAGGAGGTCATCTTGAGGGGGCAAAAGTGGTCGATTTATTCTATTACGAGGGAAATTTTCATATTTTTGAGCAAAAGCGAATAGATACTCAAGATCACCACGGCACGGGGTGTACCCTATCGGCCGCTATTGCTGCGGAACTTGCAGCCGGAACTGACGTCCTTGAAGCTGTAAAAAGGGCACGCGATTATACCAGGCTTGCCATTGAACATAGATTTAAAGGCGGAAAGGGATATGGATGCGTGGGCCACATATTTAAGATAGATTGGTTGGAACCAGATAATTAGGCTTTCGTTTTAATTGCGCTATTCGGCGGGAGGATGAAAAATGTCAGATCATAACGATGAATTTGACTTTGCTAAGGTCATAGAGGAGATGGTATCGCGGCGGCCGTTGGTATATCACATGACCAATATGGTGGCCATCGGGGAGCAAGCCAATTTGGCTTTGGCAATCGGAGCCTCGCCGGTCATGTCTTTGTATCCGGGAGAAGCGGTTGAGCTGGTCATAGCTGCCGACTCTTTAGTGATTAATATAGGAACTCCATCTAAAGAAGGGATTGAAGCGATGTTTGCCGCCGCTAGAGAAGCCCGCGAGCTTGGCAAGCCTGCTCTTTTAGATCCTGTGGGTTACGGGGCCACTAAAATGAGGATGGGCCTGGTGGAAAGATTGCTCGATACAAAGGCCTTTAGCGTCGTTAAGGGTAATGGGGCCGAGATCTCGCTTCTCGGTGGGGAAGAAGCTCAGGTACGTGGTGTTGATTCGGTAGGTTCTCCCCGTGCAGCCCTAGCCACAAAATTCACGGCCAGGAAACACGACTGCATAGCCGTTGCAACAGGTCCGACGGATTACGTATCCGACGGAAAGGCGGTTTACTCGTTAAAAAGCGGCCATGAGTGGCTTTCCCTTGTCTCCGGCTCTGGATGTTATGTTGGCACTATGATAGCAGCCTGCATGACCGTTGCAGAACCGCTTATAGCATCTATGACTGCCCTCGCGCTCATGGGCGCTGCTGCTGAAAGGGCGGTAAGGGAATCCGAAGGCCCCGGCACCTTTCGCCCACACCTTTTTGACGCTCTTTATGCTTATACGAGAAACCCGAGGTCTTTTAAGATCTCCCAATGGGAAAAGATTGACTTCTAAACTAACAAGAGGGTGAAGTTGTTGGATTTGAAGGATAAGTTGAAACTTTACGTTATCTTGGACAGAATACTGGGGAAAGGCGTTCCCTTGCGTGAGCAAGCTCGTTTGGCCATAGCCGGTGGGGCTACGGCCATTCAACTTCGCGACAAGGTGATGAAAGGACGCGATTTTTATAGAGCAGCCCTGATCGTTAAAGAAGTCTGCAGCGAAAGGGGCGCACTGTTTATAGTCAACGACAGACTGGATGTAGCTCTTGCTGCCGATGCGGACGGAGTGCATTTGGGGCAAGAAGATTTACCCCTACAGGCCGCGAAGAAGATAACGCCCCCCGGTTTTATAATCGGAATTTCCGTCAGGACTCCCGCTCAAGCAGCAGCAGCTGAAAGAGGGGGAGCTGCCTACCTTGGTGTGGGGGACGTTTTTGGCACGTCGAGCAAGTCCGATGCAAAGACAATAGGCATCGAAGGGCTAGAAGAAGTTTGCAAAAGCACTTCGCTTCCCTGCGTGGCAATTGGCGGGATCGGAGCGCATAACGTTAAAAGGGCTTTGCAAGCCGGAGCAGTGGGCGTTGCCGTAATATCGGCCGTAGTATCGCAAAAGGACATCTGCGGCGCAGCAAGTACGCTAAGATCCCTCATCCCATGACGTGGAGCGAAGATTAGCGTGAATATGTGGAGAGTCTTATTTTGGCTCCTTTGGGGAAGTGCAGCACTGTGGGAGGCTTTGTTGCATTTGCTCGAATGGCGTTACCTGAAAGGGAAAACAGGCCTTCCTTTAGATTATAAGGAGACAACTTACTTGCCTTCTTTCAAGTGGGATAGAAGTGTTGCCTATGCTAAGGAGCGACTCAAAGTTTCTTTGGGCGAAACTCTGACAAATTATGCCTTATATGCCCTTATTGTAATGTGGGGTGTACCTACCCTGATCGATGAGTATCTGATGTTAAAAATTAGGGCCCCCTTGCTCGCATCCGGGCTGTTAGGTGCTTCAATGGCCCTGCTTTTTTGGATATGTTCTTTACCCTGGAGCTGGATAAAGGTTTTTGACGTTGAACGTACCTTTGGCTTCAGCCGTGTGACCAAAAAAACATTCTTCAGAGATCAAGCTATAAAACTCATCTTGATGTCCCTTGTGTCTTTTGGCGGGCTTGGCTGTTTCGCCCTGCTTTTTAAAAGTCCTTTATGGCCTCTTTATTTGGCCATAGCTTTAATTTTGTTTGAGATAGTGGCTATGTTCATCCTCCCCTTTGTAATAATTCCGATGTTTTTTAAACTAACGCCTCTTACTCAAGGAGAAGTAGCGGAGAAGCTGGAAAGCTTCCTGGCAGAGATGGGCTTAAAAAATAGTGGCATATATGTAGCGGATGCTTCCAAAAGGACGTTACACAGCAATGCTTTCGTGTCCGGCCTAGGGAAGGCGAAGAAGATAGTCCTCTTCGACACGTTGCTTTCAAGCTTAACCCCGGACGAAGTATGTGCCGTTTTTGGGCATGAGCTTGGCCATTGGATATCTCGGCACGCCATAAAGCGCATGGGGCTTCTTTGGACAGCGCAGATTATTTTGATCCTTCTTGCCTACATCATGTTCAACGCCGGTTTTGGCCAAAGCTTTCATGCACAAAGTCCGCAAACTTTCGCGGTCTATGCTTTTTTGTTTTTGAATATGCTTGTAACCCTATTTTTTCAACCCCTGATATTGAGCGTTTCAAGGAGGCAGGAACTGGAAGCAGATTTTTTTGCTGCCAGTCGTTTAGGCGGCCATCAGATGGCCCAAGCGCTTTCAAAGATTTCTACCAGCAACCTTGGATGGCTTACTTCGCATCCTTTATACGAGATGTGGTACTTAACTCATCCTCCCATCTATGAGCGCTTAAAGGCCCTAAAAGACATACCGTGAATGTTTTGTGCTATGTAGGTAGCATCATATATAAAAAAAGATGGCACTCCATAAAGAGAGCTAACGCCTTTGACGGGATGAACATTCGCATGGGGCAACTGGTGTAAAATCCGATGTAATTGTAGTTATACCTGTGGTTTCAATGCATCCTTCTTTTTTACACCGGCAAGGCCTTAATGTCTAAAGGGTCTAGGTAGAGTCCGACGGTTTCTCCTTCACTGTAAAGGTGGGCATCTTTGCGGTAAGGTTCGGTTACGCGGATCAGATCGCCTGACGTTATTTCTACGGCATATTCGATTTCGTCTCCGAGAAATACCGTGCTAACTACCTTGCCTTTTAGCGACCTATTGTCTGCATTGCCAAGCTTGATCGATTCAGGCCTGACGACCAACGCGACTTCGTCTCCAACGTTAAATTTAAAACGCCTTTGAGCGTCAATTTGAACGGTAAAGGTAACTCCGTGAAAAAGCACATCCATGAGTTCGCCTTTGATAGAAGAAGCTTTCCCTTTAAGGATATTGGCTTGGCCGATAAAGTCGGCGACAAAAAGGGAAGCCGGGTTGACGTAAAGCTCGAAAGGCGTTGCTACTTGTTCAACTTTGCCCTCGTTTAAGACGGCGATCCTGTCCGCCATCGCCAAGGCTTCTTTTTGATCGTGGGTCACATAAATGCAAGTGATGCCAAGCTTCTTTTGCAATTGACGAATCTCGGCGCGCATGTATATCCTAAGTTTTGCATCGAGGTTGGACAACGGTTCGTCCATGAGCAGCACTTGAGGTTTGATCACCAAAACCCGTGCCAATGCAACTCTTTGTTGTTCTCCGCCCGACAGTTGATTTGGGAAGCGGTTTTCTACACCCTCTAAGCTCACCATTTGAAGGGCTTCAGTGACGCGTCTTTTGATTTCATAGGCTGGTAACTTTCTCACCTTAAGCCCGTAGGCGATGTTGTCAAATACTGTCATGTGAGGAAATAAGGCGTAGTTTTGAAATACATATCCTATGTTACGTTTGTTTGCTACTATATCCGTCACGTCACGTTTGCCAATGAAGACTTGTCCTTCCGTCGGCGTTTCAAACCCGGCTATCATGCGCAGGATAGTGGTCTTTCCGCATCCCGAGGGTCCAAGCAATGTCACCAATTCTCCTGCTTCGATTTGAAGGTTGACGTCGTCTACCGCCTTAAGAGCAGTTCCGTTGCTGTAAAAGACTTTGGTCAAATGTTTTAGATAAATGGGCACGGTCAATTTATATCCCCCTTTGCTCCCTGAAATAATTAGGGTAGAGCATGCTAAAAAGCAACCTTATGGCCCACATAGCTAGCGCGACTATGAGTACCAGGACCACAGAAAAGGCCGCCGCCTGTGCGAATAACAGCTCCGTGATGCACTCAAGTATCCGCACGGTCAGCAAGCTCCATCGCACCGAGACCAGAAATATCGTAGCACTTATCGCGGTCATGGAGACCACGAATAAATAACGCGTCCCGGTGGCTATCGCCGGTGCAATCAAAGGCACCGTTACCTTTCTGAATGTAGTCAGTTTTGAAGCGCCCAAGTTAAGCGACGCCTCTTCTAATGAAGGATCTATTTGCTTTAACGTAGCTGTCGTAGCCCTGATTCCCGTTGCGTCATATCTCGATACGCAAAGCGCTACGATGATCGTCATGGTCCCAGTCAATACTATCGGGCCTGAGCTAAATGCTATGGCGTACGCGATGCCTATGACCGTTCCGGGCAGTACGTAATTAAGTAAAGACATAAACTCCAAGGCCTTCCTCCCGGGCAATTCCTTTCTGTTTACGAGATAACCTATTGCAACGCCCAGCACGCTGCCGATTCCGGTTGACACAAGGGCTATCATAACGGTGTCCTTTACGGCCTTCCATCCTACAGTGAAGACGTACATGTAATTTTCCAGGGTAAAGCTGTTGTCCACTCCCCAGACCTTGACCAAGGATCCCAAAAATATTATGGAATAAAGGAAAATGATGAACAAAGAAATGAAGGAAATGACGGCCAACATCACAGCTTCGGCAATAGTACCGGCACCCTTGGGCTTGGAGCGAGCGCCGGCTTTTCCTGATACGGTAACGTAATAACGGCCTTCTACCCAGTAGTGCTGCAGCAAGTACACAATAAGGGCGGGAACGAGCAACACAAAGGAAATGGCTGCCCCTCCTTGAATGTCGTACATACCCGTTATCTGCATGTAAGCTTGCGTTGGCAAGACGGGAAAGGTGTGACCTGCCATGACCAGTGGAGTGGCGAAATCCGCCAGGGAACTCCCGAAAAGCAGCAAAAACGCGTTAGCAAGCCCCGGGATGCTCAAGGGCAACGTCACCGTACAGAAAGTATGCCACGCGGTGCTTCCCATGCTCATTGCCGCGTCTTCTAGGTTCGGGTCTATCGCTTGAAGCACCGCCGTAAGCGTTAGAAACGCAACGGGGAAATAGGTCAAGGTTTCTGCTATCCAGGTCCCAAGGAATCCGTAAATGTTGAAATCCGGTATGTGAAGTAGTTTAAGCAGCAATCCGTTTGGCCCCAGTACCATCGTTAAAGCTATGCTGCTTGTAAAAGGCGGAGACACGAAGGGAAGCACGATGATGGCGCTTATAAACCACTTAACGATTTTGGGCAAGTTGATTCTCGTGACCGAGAAGGCGAATAAAAAACCGAATGCGGTTCCGCTAATTCCTACTGCCGAAGCCAAAATCAGGCTGTTTATGAAGGCCTTTCTGTTGTACCAACTGCTGAATACCTTGTTTAAAACGGCTAAGCTCACTCCGCCGTCGGAAAAAAATACCACGTAAATTAACCGCGCTAAGGGGTATAGGACAAACACGCTTAAAAATATCCATATCCCAAGCCACAAGGCCACTAGCGCGGTATCGGGCTTTTGACGTCGTTTATTTTTACTGAAGGACCTCATTTATCCATCGCTCGACCAGGCGATCGCGATTTTTGCCCGCCCATTCGACATCTAAAGGTAAAACTTTTATTTTTGATATATCCAAAGCCGGATCGAAAACTGGTACGTTGGGGTTGCTCGGTATCAAGTTGATATCGTTTTCCTCATATAATTTTTGCATCCTCTCGGTGGAAGCCCAGTCCAAAAACTTCTTGGCAAGATCGGGATGTTTAGCTCCTTTGACCAAGCCCATTGCCTCGATGCCGGCGACGACGCCTTCTTTGGGATAGCTTATTGTTACGTTGTAGCCTTTTTTTTGCATCTCCAGGGCGTCAACCAGAAAGAATATGCCGCCCGCTGCCTGTCCCCTGGCTATGGGGAGCGCTCCGCCCGCGCCGCTTTTAGTGTAAACCTGAACGTTTTGGCTCAAGGCCTTTTCGTATTTGTAGGCTTCGTCTTCTCCCATGGCCTGTATGACGCTTAGAAGCCTGTACATCCCTGTGCCTGAAGTCCTCGGATCGGCCATTTGAAGTTGCCCCTTATATGCGGGATTTAGCAGATCCTGCCAGGACATAGGCGGGTTCAAGTTGTGATCTTTTAAGAATTTAATGTTGAACATGAAACAAATAGGGTCTATGGCGACGCCGGTCCAATATCCCTTAGGATCCTTGAAGGCATCGGGAATGTTTTCCGCGCCCTTTGGTTTGTAAGGATCGAAAAGTCCCTTTTGGACGCCGTCCACAAAGGCCTCGGCCATATTGCCGAATACGACGTCAACCTGAGGATTGTTTTTTTCTGCTTCAAGCCTTGCCTGTACTTCTCCTGAAGAAAACCTCATCCAGTTGACCTTGATGCCCGTATCTTTTGTGAAGGCGGTGAATATCGCATTGGCATAACGCTCCGACCATATGGTATAGGCATTAAGCTGCTCTTTTTCCGCATGAGCAAAATCGGCCACGAAAAATAAGCTTAAAAGGGCAAAGATGACAACTGTGCTCCACCATCCACATCTTTTCATTCAGTAATCCCCCTTATGTTTTATTGTCGCTACTTTAATGTAAATGAAAGGGGGCTAAGCGCCCATATCCAGATGTCCTTTGAAATGGGGCAATTCTGGCCATATTTTGTCGATCATTAAAATGAAGAAAGCGCTTCCAAAGCGCAAGCAGCTTGCAAAGACGCTCCAATGGGAAGACAATCTTCGTCTATGTCGAATAAATCGTTATGGCCCGGATGGATTGTTCCCTTTGCCTCGTTGCGGCATCCCAGTTGGTAAAAAGCTCCCGGTATTTTTTCGAGGAAATAAGCAAAATCTTCTACTCCAAGGCTCGGTTTTTCCAGTTGAAGGATCGCGTCCTTTCCGAGAAGAGAAGTTGCCGTTTTTATTATCAATTTCACCCATTGAGGATGGTTTGTCAGCGCAGGGTATCCTTTTATCCTTTCCAAAATTCCTCGGCCTCCCATGCCTTTGGGGATATATTCTACGTATAGTTTGATCTTATCATTTAAAGCCTCACGAGTGCTTGGTGACAAAGTCCTTAAGGTTCCTGTCAGCGTTACTTCATCGGCTACGATGTTGTTTTGACTGCCGCCCCTTATGGTGCCAAAGGTCAACACGGCCGAATCTCTGGGATCCGTTGCCCTGCTTACTATCGTTTGCAATGCGCAAATCATTTGCCCCGCGATCACTATGGCATCAACACCTTCATGGGGATATGCTCCGTGAGTACTTTTGCCTAAGATTTTAAGCGTTAGCATATCGGATGCAGCGTTCATCTGACCGTATCTGATGCCGATTTTGCCGGTCGGTATCTCGTTCGATACGTGAAGGCCAAAGATGGCCTTCACGCTATCATCGAAAATACCATCTTCTATCATCTGTTTTGCCCCGCCTGTTGTTTCTTCAGCCGGTTGAAAGACCAGCAGAACGTTGCCTTGAAGCAAGTTTTTGTCTTCCGCTAGCAATCTCGCTGCTCCCAGCAATATCGTCATGTGGGCATCGTGCCCACAGGCATGCATAACGCCCCTGTTTTGTGAGGCGTATTCTACGTGTTTCCTGTCTTCGATGGGAAGAGCGTCCATGTCGGCGCGCAAGGCTACGGTCGAGCCGCCCCTTCCTCTTATCAGGCCAATGACGCCATAATGGTGATTAAACGTTTTATAAGGTATTTCCAAGCTCTTGAGGTAACTTGTTATCATATCGCGTGTGCGCTTTTCCTGTGACGAAAGTTCGGGATATTTGTGAAAATCCCTCCTGATTTTTACCATCCAATCCTGTATTGCCTTCGCCCTTTCGATCATGGTCTGTGCCAACATGAGTTGAACGCCCCTTTTTGTGTTGAACTTTTTTGTTGGTGTTAAGATACAATATAATAAATCTTTTAAAAAGCAGTCAAGGTTGTTTTAGATTAGTTTTTAGAGGAGGCACCTTATGGCAGTCGTAGAAATAAAAATTGCCTTATCCGAGTTGGATTTGAGTATTTTATTTGACCCAACAAGGAAGGGTAAAAGCGGACAGGACGTTATAAAAAGAAAGGCGAAAGAATTGCTAGCCGTGGCAGAAAGGGTAGTCCGGCCGGTATTGTTATATGAGATTTGTACCCCTTATTTTAAAGAAGGGGCATTGACTCTTTCTGTTGATGATAGAACTATTGCCTTTAGAAGACACGACGGGTTATCAGACTTTGCTACTGCGAGCGAGGTCTTTGTTGGGTTAGTCACCCTCGGAAGGGCTATTGAAGAAGAGATTCAAAGGTATAATTCTATGAATGAAGTGCTTGCCTCCTATATTTTAAGCGAAATCAGTGTTGCCATGATGGGACAAGTCATTAAGAAAATAAAAAACATTATCTTGAGTGTGGCGCGTCAAAGATATTTTGGCTTAAGTTCGGTTCACATACCGGGTTCCACCCCCGGATTGCCCTTGTCAGTGCAGCCCCTTATATTGGAGCTTTTAGGTGGGGAAAACCATGGTGTTGATGCAAATGAGCGTCACATGTTAAAACCTTTTTACTCCGTTACCTTCATGGTGGGCATGGGGCCAAATTATGCTAATGACGAGCTGTTTCCCAAATGTTCGGGTTGCTCTCGAATGGATACATGTGCCTGGAGAAGTAAGTAATTTAGTTGTTTGAGATTTTGGCGAAGGAGTGGAAAGCGATGCGATTTCTAAAACGCCCCGACGATGCT
>JAAYTM010000012.1 GCA_012518015.1 Synergistaceae bacterium | reverse complement strand
CATCCCCATCGACAATTACGGCAAGACCATACAGGAAGTCTACGACATGGACAAGATAGTGCCTCGCCAGGAATATCTGGATCAATTTAAGCGCATGAAGGAAGAGCTGGCCGAGCTTGGGGTGGAATACCCCTACTAGGGCACAGCCGGCGGAAGGTCGCCATCTCCCACGGGGCCTTCCGCCTTCGTCAAGCACAAAAATAGCCTTCCGGAGTGTATGATCGTTTTGTACATCTGCGGCAACACAACGTACATCTTGAAGGCGATGGCCGCCAGTGGTGTTTATGAAGGCAGATAAGTCAGGTACAATGAGTTACCGGTCATGGGTAAATGGACAAAAAAAGATGATTTGACAAAACTACTAAGCCTGAGGAAAAAGTAGCTAAATGACATGTTAATTAGCCTCAAAGAATACCTTAAGGTTTTTAACACAAAATTGGAGTTAACCTTCCTATATTAGACCAAGTATGGTTAGAAAATTGCGCTCGACAACGTTTAGGATGTTGTGACGGTTGTCTAGGAATAATTAAGGAGGATTATGGCCATGCAAATGAGCGTTCCTTTTGGGGAATCATGGCAGAAGTTTGAAGTTTCCGACAAAACCCTTCGTTTTACCGGAAGGGGACGGTCGCTTCCACCTCTGCAGAATCTGGAAAAGGCTATAATTGAGCAACTTGATGCACCCACGGGCACTGCTCCATTGAAAGAGCTAGCTCGAGGCAAGAAAAATATCGTTATGCTGATTGAGGACAATACTAGAAATACCCCTTTATCCGATATCCTACCGATTCTTGTAGGATATTTGAACTACCATGGGGTTCGAGATGAAAACATTAGCTTTTTGACTGCACCAGGAACACATCGCGTGATGACAGAAGAAGAAATTAAAGAAAAAATTGGGCCTGCAATGTACGGGCGGTTCAAAGTAGACCAGCATAATATTAATGAGACGGAAAGCCTCGTGCACCTTGGCTACGTGATGTCTGGTGATTATGAAATACCCGTACAATTAAACAGGGACGCCCTAGAAGCAGATCTTTTGATCGGACTTGGTGACATTGTTCCTCATTCCGATGCTGGTTATTCAGGCGGAGCGAAAATTGTGCAGCCTGGAATCTGTGGTTATGCAACCACAGCAGCGACTCATATTGTCGCTGCTTTGCTAGCTGATATTCCTCTCGGAGTTGTAGAGAATCCCTGTCGGGCTGGAATGGAAAAAGTCGCCGAAAAAGCAGGGCTTGCTTTCATACTGAACACCGTAAAAAACCTCGATGGAGAAGTTGTAGGCCTCTTTGGGGGAGATTTCGTTAAAGCCCACAGGAAGGGCGCTCTTCTAGCAGAGGAGTCATATAAGGTCAAAATTATGGAACTGGTTGATATTGTCATCGTCAGTGCTTCTCCATGTGACATCGATTATTGGCAGGGAGAAAAAGGACTCGTTTCAGCGTATTTTGCAGTCAAGCCTGGGGGGATCATAATTTTTGCTGCTCACTGTATAGAAGGACTTGTACACAATCACCCAAGCTTCAGGGAGTGGCTGAGTCTTCCCTTGGACAAAGCTTTAATAAAAGCACGTAATACAAGACTCGATGACGCTAATGCTGACCTTGTGGCCGCAGATGTTGCAATTTGTAATGCGAAAATCAGAGAAAAGGCACGCATTTTTATAGTAACAGCCGGATTATCTGAGGAAGATATTGGCATTCTTGGCTACGAACCATTTGAGTCAGTGCAAGAAGCTCTTGACGAAGCCCTCAAAAGAATTCCTGGTGGTACTGTAGGAGTCTTGCCCAAAGGAGGGGTATCTTTACCTAGATTAGAGTGAAGAAGTGATCATTAGTAGTTTACAATATGGCGCGATTAAGATTTTACACGTTATAATGATATCATTATAACGTGTAAACATTTCTTGACAAGGTTGTGCTTTTTTTGTAATATAGATAATAAGTCAAGTTGTCCATTGTCCACAGAACATCTCATTAAAGAAGGAGGTAGGTAAAGAGAAGGGCTAATGGAAAGGAGGGCTAAAATTTAAAACTGATACAAAATTTTATTTGAGGAGGGGAAGGAAACGATGGCTAATCTTCTGGAAAAGATGATTAATGAAGCAATTGAAGCTACCAAGTCAGTGTTTTTAGTCATCAAGGAAAAAAGGGGCGGTCATTTCAAGCTGGAAGATTGCAAGCCCTATGTAGATGCGGTCAACAAGATGACTGTCATAGAGGGCCAATGCAAGGAAGTCATCGACCTCCATGTTCAATCGGTTAATGCTCATTATGAGATTTTAAAGGGTTTGACAGATTACATCCGTCCTGAGGATGATCCCTTCGTAGAACACTATCAGACCCCACCTATCCTCGAGATATTGTACGAAGAGGATCCAGAATTTAAGAAATCGATGGAGAAATTTATCGAAGCCATCGCAGATAACAAAGCGCTAATTGGTCGGGAAGCTACACGTCGTTACGGAGGCATGTATGGACCAACCTGTGTGGTCGACTTTGCCTTGTCCGTTGGTTCGGTACCGAATTTAGTCAACAAAATCTTAATAGACCTTGATATTCCTGAAAAGCACAAAAAGACGATATTAGCTTGCAAATCATGGGGCATGAATACGTCATACGGCTTTGGAGCAGCCTTTAGAGCGGCCATTGAATCGGGCAAATCCGCTGCTGAAGCAGAAGAAGCTGAGATCGAGCAATTTCAATTCATTTACAAGGAGCCTGTCGAAGCGCAAGCCAGATTGATGGAAACCCACAACCTTGGAGGTCACGGTCCCCATAGTTCATTTGACGTAAGAAAATATATGGCAGAATACAAGGACAGGATGCGTCCATATGTTGTAGCTGCCCTCAAAGCAGGTGTGCACCCCGCCAATATTACAGCTGTTCCGGCTTATTGTGTAGGCGATGTAGGACACCATATCTCCCAATCGGCGTACAATATGTTCAAGAGTGATATGGTCTTTGGAATATATGATGCAGTGATGCAGGTCTTTGAAAACACCTTGAAGAAAGGTTTAAAAGACGGGGCATTTAAGAGTGAATGGGATGTCCTTACTGTTGCTACAGGTGCGCCTGCCTGTGCAGTGGCGTATATTCTTTGGTTGGACAGCTTCACCGTTCCCATGGTAATAGATCTGCTTACGAAGCGCTTCCACAACTATTGCGTCATGAATCCCAAGAGGGGAGAGGCAGACGAACTGCATAATGTAGACTTCATGGATGTGATACTTCGCGGCGAGGAAATTCTCGATATTAGCCCCCTTGGAGCTGGCGGCAAAATTAAGGGAATCGAGATAGACTTGTCGCCGATAGATAAACATGAAATCGTGAGCAATCCGCAGCGTTACACCTATCCTGCCTGTGCAATTACCCAGCGGTTTGCGGCATTGATGGCCTTGGCAGACTTCCCATGCTATTTGACTCCCGAGTGCACTACTGCAACTTTAATGACGAATATCATAGCTAAGTACCCAGAGACGCCTGGAGCTCCGGTCAGGGCCTGCAAGGGATGCGCTGTCACAAAGCTCATAAAACGAAACGTTCCTTATGTTAAAGGCGAGGGCGTTGGTCCTTGCGGGTATTGCGAATGGTACAGGGCTGTATAAGTTAAGTAGAGATCAAAAAAGGGGCTCGGAGTGCATCCGAGCCCCTTTTGTATTGTTCTGAAATAATGTAAGATAAGAAAAACAAAGGGAGGAGGTAAGTATCTTGAAAAAAATCTTGCTTCAACTGGATTGTGATCCATTCCCGAGCGTTTTTGATGTTGTAACTGCTTATGATGCAGGAGTTGATGTTGTTTTACAATACGGTAATGTCACGAAGGATAATGTTAGAGATTTGGTATACGGCGTGATGTTTACCCGCGGCGGTGAAAAATTGAAATCAAGCGCTATATTCATTGGCGGTTCTAATGTGAGTAAGGCGGAGGAAATATTGGAAGTTGTAAAAAACACTTTCTTTGGAAATGTTAGGAATTCAGTAATGTTCGATCCAAGCGGATGTAATACGACCTCAGCATCGGCGGTGGCAAAAATGTCTAAGCACGTTGACATTAAAGGTGAAAAGGTCGTCGTGCTTGCGGGGACCGGCCCGGTGGGACAACGTGCAGCGGCACTTTTTGCACTGGAAGGCGCACAGGTCGTTCTTACCTCACGGAGCATGGACAGAGCGAAAAAAGCCGTCGATGAGATTAAAAGAAGGTTTGGCTTCGATATAACCCCAGCAGCTGCCTTCGATGAAGATAGCACCAGACGCGTCCTGGAAGGAGCAGTTGCTGCCCTGTGCACAGGCGCACCGGGCGTTACATTGATACCTGAAAAAATATGGAAAACCAATCCCACCTTGAAAGTTCTGGGGGATGTCAATGCAGTTCCACCTCTAGGAATAGAGTGCATGAAGTCCTCCTTTGATGGAGAAAATATAGAGGGGAAAATTCTTTTTGGCTCCTCGGGGATTGGCGGCCTTAAGATGAAGGTCCATAGAGCATGTGTTGAGAGGCTCTTTGAAAGAAACGATCAGGTCTTTGATGCTGAAGCAATATTTGATGTGGCAAAGGAGTTATCCTGATTTTGAAAATTTTACTTGTGGGAGTTAGCACTAGAGCACTTGCTCAATCTGCATTAAAATCTGGCTTCCTTTGACGTAGTTTCGGTCGATTATTTCGGCGACTTGGACCAAAAACGCTTAATTCCGAACCTGGCATTAAGGAGAGATTTTGGTCTTCCCTTTGATGTCGATTCTATAATTAGGGTTTGTTCAATAGTAGATTATGACGCGCTCGTGTATACTGGGGGTGCTGATATTAAGCCCTCTCTCATTAGCGAGATATCGAGGGGTAAGTTGTTGTTGGGCAATATTCCGAGAACCCTTTGTGCGGTGAGGAATCCTTCGATATTAAATGATGTCTGCCTTAAAAGGGGAATAAATTTTCCTCAAACCATCGAGGCGTATGGGACGGCAGAGGTGGTTTGCGAGGGTAGATGGTTGGTAAAACCAGTTTATGGTGGGAGCGGGTATGGGATCGACTTTTACGAAGGCGGTAATTTAAAAGAAGGTTTCTACCTACAAAAGTTTGTCGAAGGCTCGCCAGCTTCCGTGTCCTTTTTGTCGGATGGGAAGGAGTGTCGCTTGTTAGGGTTGACGGAGCAGTTGATAGGCGAAAAAAGGCTCGGTAGTTCTGGATTTCAGTGGTGTGGCAATATCTATCCTCTTGTTACCACCACGGAGAGTTGCCTGGGTGAAGTCATGGCTGGTTGGGGACAGGAATTGACGGAAGCCTTTGGCTTAAGGGGCTTGTTTGGTGTGGATTTTGTATTGGATGCAAAGGGTAGGCCCTTTTTAGTGGAAATAAATCCGCGATACAGTGCATCTATGGAGTTATTTGAGCCTTATGTAGATCCTTTTTTGTTTACCCTTCATATATCAGCTTGCGAGGGAAGACTTCCCGAATTTTCCGTGCAAAGGCCTTCACGTTTCACTTCCAAGGGAATAGTTTATGCTAAGGCCGATGTAACTCTACCCGATACCAGAGGTTGGTTAGGACGCAGAGGAGACGTCCCCTTTCCGGGGGAGAAGATTTTAAAGGGCTCCCCTATATGTACTGTATATGGGTTTGGGGAATCCCGGGAAAGCTGCTTATCTGATCTTTACGAAGAGGCTGATGAAGTGTACGAAGAACTGAAAGAAGTGGATGAAGGATGAGCAAAGAAAAAAATGGCAAGGAAATTGTCTGCACAATGATATCAGGTCGCACCTTGGAGCAGGCCAAAGAGATGCACAGTGGTAAAAATAGCAAAAGTTACAGTGAAGCGGTTGGCAAGGTATATGTTTCACCCTTGCTTTTAAATGAGCTTGGCTTGGCTGAAGGCGAAAAAATTGTATTGAAAAGCTCCTTCGGTCGGGCTGAGGCAAGAGCATATGTTGATCCTGGATTGCCTCACTTCGTAGTTTTTATTCCCATGGGACCAGTTGCAAACCTTTTGGTTGGTTACGAAACCGAGGGGACGGGAATGCCCTCTTTTAAGGGTGTGCAGGTGGAGGTATGTGGGGCATGTTGACAAAGGCGAAAGACGTAGTCTGCACTTTCTGCGGATGCCTGTGTGATGATATAATTTTGACTTTAGATGAAAATCGCATCGTTAGAGTAGAAAGAGCTTGCGCTAATGGGATGGGGTTATTTAAGAATTACAATCCCGACCTGCTTTCTCCCAAAATCAGAGGGAAGGAAGCTTCTTGGGAAAAAGCGATCAAGGAGGCTTCCGAAATACTTTCATCTGCGAAGTATCCTTTGATTTATGGTCTTTCATCCACTTCCAGCGAGGCTCAGCGAGTTTCTGTTAAGTTGGCGGAAGCGTTAGGTGCGTCTATAGATTCTACTTCTTCTGTATGCCATGGACCTACCGGTTTGGCGATGCAGTTTGTTGGTGAACCAACCTGTACCTTAGGTGAGATTAAAAATCGTGCTGATCTTTTGATATTTTGGGGGTGTAATCCCATAGTTTCCCATAGTAGGCATTTTGCGAGATATTCCGTCATGCCAAAGGGGCGTTTCGTCCAAGATGGCAGGAAAGGCCGTAAGATGGTAGTTATAGACGTGCGATTGACGCAAACTGCGAGGGTGGCCGATGTGTTTTTGCAGGTCAAACCCGGGGGTGATTTCGAATTGTTAGTCGCTTTAAAGGCATTAGTGAAAGGTAAATCTTTAGATGCGGTAGAAGCAGGAGGAATCTCGACAAAAGTCCTACAAGAACTTGTCACTGATATGAAGGCCTGCCGCTATGGCATGATATTTTTTGGGATGGGCTTGACCATGACAAAGGGAAGAGACCTTAACGTTAGGGAACTTTTTTCTTTAGTTAAGGAACTGAACGATCATACGAAATTTTCGGCTTTGCCAATGCGCGGCCATGGAAACGTCACCGGTGCCGATCAAGTCATGTCGTGGCTTTGTGGCTATCCTTTTGCAGTGAACTTTTCCAAGGGTTATCCTAGATACGGCCCAGGTGAATTTTCAGTCGTCGATCTGTTGTGCAACAAAGAAACGGATGCCTTGCTTGTTCTAGCTTCCGATCCTGTTGCTCATCTTCCGAGTAAAGCTGTGGATCATATCATGGAGATTCCAACCATAGTAATCGACCCCGCCGAAAGTCTCTCCGCTAAAAAAGCTACAGTGTACTTTCCTACAGCTATGTATGGGGTGGATTGCGAGGGAACAGCTTACAGGATGGATGGTGTGCCCCTGCGTTTAAAGGCCCCCATGAAGGGAAACAGGCCCAGCGATGAAGAAGTATTAGAGGCGATTCTTGAGGGCGTGAGAAGATGTTAGTGATAAAGGGTGGTCAAGTATACGATCCTATAAATGGCATAAATGGCGAGACAAAGGACATCTGGATAGAAGGCGGCAAGATAGTAGAGTCATTAGGCCACATTCCTCAAGATGTAACTGTGATAGACGCTCTCGGGATGATTGTAATGCCCGGTGGGATCGATATACACGCTCATATTGCCGGCTCCAAAGTAAACACAGGGCGTAAATTATGTCCTGAAGATCATTACGAACATTTCAGAATGGCAAAAGGCGGTTTGAGATCAGGCGTTGGGTTTACAGTGCCGACGACGTTTTTGACCGGATATAAGTATGCTGAAATGGGGTACACAACCGTGGTTGAGGCGGCCTCAGCTCCTATAGTGACACGTCATACTTATGAAGAGCTGGAGGACATGCCTATTTTGGATAAAGCCATACTCATTACCTTGGGCAACAACGAACTTTTGATGGATCGAATTGCGATGGGAGAAATGGATGAAGCTAGGGATTTGGTCGCGTGGTTGCTTAAATCTGCCGGCGGATACGGTGTCAAAGTTGTTAACCCTGGAGGAGTAGAAAACTGGAAATGGGGTGGCAATGTCACCTCTTGGGATGACGAGGTGAAATATTTTAATCTCAGCCCCAGAAAGATAACAAAGGCTTTGATAAAAATAGCTGATGAATTGGGCTTGCCCCATCCTGTGCACCTTCATGGAATTAATTTAGGATTGCCTGGTAGCGATATAACGACTGCTGAGATAATTAAAGACGCCTGCGGTAGACTGCATCTGTGTCATCTGCAATTTTTAAGCTACGGAAAAGACAAGAAGGGACGAATGTGCAGTGGGGGAAGTTATATTGCGAATCTCGTAAACGAACACCCTAACGTGACTCTGGATGTGGGTCAGATCGTCTTTGGAAATGCAACTACCATGACTTCTGATGGTCCGCTCGAATATAGGATACAGAAGATGACGGGGCACAAGTGGTGCAACGATGATGTGGAATGTGAAACTGGCGGCGGAATAGTGCCGCTTGAATACAAAATTACTTCTCTCTCGTCGGCGATACAATGGATAACAGGAATGGAGTTATTTCTTCTCGTGAAAGACCCTTGGAGTATAGCGCTGACGACCGATCACCCCAATGCCGGACCTTTTTTCTGTTATCCTCAAATTATCAGGTTGCTTATGGATAGGGATTATAGGAATTATTTCATTAGTTTATTGCCGCCCAGGGCTTTCAGGGGGTCGGTTTTAAAGGATCTTGACAGAGAATACAGTTTATATGAGATAGCGATAATAACGAGGGCTGCGCAGGCAAAAATTTTGGGTCTGGCCAACAAGGGGCATCTGGGCATTGGCGCGGATGCGGATGTTTCTATATATGCTCCTGAAAATTTTGGTAAAAGACAATGCATATGTCGTTTCAAACATTGTCGTCGTGCCTTGGACTTCCCCTCCTGGGTCATTAAAGGCGGAGAAGTTGTGGTAAAGGACGGGGTTGTGTTAAATGAGGTTCCAAGCGTCGTTTTTAGGGTTGTGCCGTCCCACGATGAGTCCATCAAGGATAAAATAAGAGAAGAATTTGAAAAATATTATACAATTTCCTTTGACAATTACCCCGTTCAGGAAGATTACCTGAAAAACACGAAAGAGGTGATCTGTGGGTGAAGGACCAGGGACACGTTGCCTTCATTCTTTTAGGGGCCAATCTAGGTGACAGGCAGAGCAATATTCTGCAAGCGCTTCAATATATTCAAGTAAGGGCTAACATAGCAAAGGTTTCATCATTTTACGAGACAGAGCCTCTAGAAGGATCGGATCAACCTGAATATTTAAATATGGCTTGTCAAATAGAGACAAACGATGGTCCCAAAGAACTTTTACAGTTTTTAAAGTGGGTGGAAAGGAGGATGGGGCGAACCGTCTCTGAAAAATATGCCCCAAGGCCAATAGATATTGACCTTTTGTTATATGACGATTTGATCATCAGAGAAAGCGATCTTTGGATTCCTCACCCAAGAATGCACGAAAGAGCCTTTACATTAATACCTCTAACGGAAATAGCGCACGATTTAGTGCATCCGGTGCTTAATGAAACTATTGAGGCATTGGCCAAGAAGATAGACGCTTCAACTGTGAAGAAGGTGAACAGGAGTCTTAAATTCAATCTTGAAAGGGATATACAAGGGGGACAGCCCTCGATAAATATAGGATTATCTCGGGTAGGCATCACGAACCTCAACAGGGTTATCCGCTTGGGTTCTGAGGATAAAGCAGCGCTTTTTTATGCCAACTTAGATTTTTTTGCCTATCTTGATCCTTCTAAAGCCGGCGTACATATGTCAAGATTTGCCGATGTATTGGAGGGGATGCTAGAGGAAATTTCCCTCGAACCGACTCCTGATATCGAAAGCCTGGCAGATAGGCTAGCGCTTCAAGTTGTGCAATCTCAAAGGGCAAAAAAGGCAGAGGTGCATATAAAGGCTCGATATCCCATGGAAAGGGTGACTCCCATATCGGCAAAAAAAACGGAAGAATTATTTACTTTTATAGGCATAGCATCTACTAATGGCACAACCTCTCGTCGGATTATTGGCGTTGAAGCAGAAGGCATGACTACCTGTCCATGTGCACAGGATATGATGGCAGCACATTCCAGGATGTTGCTCGAAGAAGCTGGATACAGCAAGGATGATGCCTTGAAGATCGTGAGTTTAATCCCAATGGCTACGCATAATCAGCGAGCAAGGGGAACTTTGCTCGTGGGGTCCAACATGCCCGTACGCGCCGAACATTTGGTCCACATAGTCGAAGCTTCCATGAGTTCGGAGACCTACGAGCTGCTAAAAAGACCTGACGAATTTTTTGTGGTTAATAAAGCTCATCAGAATGCAAGGTTTGCAGAAGATGTAGTTCGACATATGCTTTTTAATTTAGTTGAAATATATCCGGATCTTCCGGATGAAACTTTTGTACTTGCCAGGGAGGAAAGCTTTGAGAGCATTCACCAACATAATGCCTTTGCGGAGCGAAGCGGCTTGCTGGGAGATTTAAGAGCAGAACTGCGCAATAAAGGCGAGGCAATCCAGTCAAATGTCACTCTTGAGGAGTGGTTGAACTTATGAAAATAGCTTGGGTTATCACGGGCGCGGGGCATTTTTTAAAGGAATGCTTTGAGATTGTGGGAGAGCTCAATGGTCGGGCGGTTCTTTTTTTCTCGAAAGCAGGTTTGGAAGTAACAAAGATGTATGGGTTAAACGATTTTTTGGCAAAACGGAATATTCACGTCATAAATGACGAGAAAGCAAGCTCACCGTCATGCGGTGCTTTTGCGGCACGCAGATATGAGGTTCTTGTGATTGCACCGGCTACGTCAAATACTATTGCTAAGTGCGCTTTGGGAATAGCAGACTCTCTTCCTACCAACTTGTTCGCACAAGCAGGAAAATCCCAGATTCCCATATTAGTGTTACCAAGTGATACTGCACCTAAGATTGATTCAGTGATCCCCTCTGGGAGAACAATAGAAGTATATCCAAGGCCAGTTGATCTGCAAAACGTTAAGATTCTAAAATCCTTTCCGGGCGTGACGGTTACAACCAGCGTCGAGGAGCTGAAAAGTTGTCTAAAATCTTATTTGTAACTGGAAAACTAGCCCGTGAAGCCTTGAGTAATATTTTAAGAAGGATTAATCCCCCTTTTGAATATGAAGTGGTAGTTTTGCCGATTTCTGTGGCAGCCTTGATGAATGTCTCGTGGGTTAGATCCCGACTGCGTGATGCAAGAGGAGCGGATCTGGTCCTGTTGCCAGGCTTGTGTCAGGGCGATGTAAACACATTGGCCGAAAGCCTTGGCGTTCAGGTCATGAAGGGGCCCAAAGATTTGAGGGATCTTCCCAATTATTTCGGGTTTTTCACACATCAGAAAACGATAGAGTCTCCCGTGCAAATAGTAGCTGAAATAGTTGACGTTCACAAATTATCTCTAGATGAAGTGTTACTTAAAGCCTATGAATACAGCGATCAAGGAGCATCGATAATTGATCTTGGAGGCCCGGTTAAAGGTCCGATTCCAAATATAAAGGAAATTGTTTCGACTTTAAAGAAAAGAGGGTTTAGGGTTAGCTTGGACAGCTTTGACGTGCAAACAGCTTTGGAGGCGGATGAAATAGGCTTAGATCTTTATCTGAGCGTGAACGATGCCAATATCGAAGTCGCCTCACAATTATCCTGTCCGGTAGTGGTGATACCCGATTTCGAGAATAAAAGCATAAATTCATTGATAAAAAATGTGAAGAAATTAAAGGAAATGAACAAAAAATATATTGTCGATCCTGTGCTGGATCCTCTTCCCTTCGGTTTTTCTCAGTCTGTACATCGCTTTGTAGAATATAGAAACCTTTTCCCCAATGATGACATGTTCATGGGAATAGGAAATTTGACCGAGCTGACGGAAGCGGATTCCACGGGCATAAATGCATTGCTTTTGGGAATCTGCGTAGAGTTGAAGGTCCGCTACGTGTTGACCACGGAGGTAATTGGTTGGGCAAAGGGCGCTGTTAAAGAGTCCATGCTAGCAGGGAGGCTAATGGGCAGCGCAAAGGAGCTGGGAGTTTTGCCAAAGGGTTTTAATGCGGGTTTAGTGACGGCGAAAGATATGCCCTTTGAACCTTATCATGAAGATGAAATAGTCCATATGTACAGCCAGGTGCAAGATAAAAATTTTCGTATCTTCGTAATAGGTGACACGGTGTATTTATTTAATAATTCTGTTTTTCTTAAAAGCAGCGATATGGAGACATTATGCCAGAGTTTGAATGTAGATGATCCAAGCCATGCCTTTTACCTGGGCAGAGAGTTGGAAAGGGCTTTTTTGGCCGCTAAATTGGGGAAAAAATACGTTCAGGAACGCCCCCTTAGTTGGGGTTATATGTCGGAAGATGATTTATGAGGTTATCCTTTCCACTTTACGGCCCGATGGATCGCCACATTGGGCTCCCATGGGCTTAAGGGAAGAAGGAAGTTTTTACGTTTTACGACCTTTTAAAACGAGCCATACATATAAATTTCTACTAAAACATCCCTATGCTGTTGCTAATATCGTCGACGATATATTGCCCTTTTGCATGAGCGCGCTTGGCGATCCGTCGTTTGATTGCATACCAGCTCGCCACATAAAAGGTTTCGTATACGTCGATGTATGTGCCTGGATGGAGCTAGAAGCTATAGAAGAAAAGAACGGCGAAGAGGCATCCAGCTTTATTTGTTCGCTAGTTTACCGTGGAATGGGACGGCCCTTTAGAGGGTATAATAGAGCAAGGGGTTTAATAATGGAACTTCTGATAGCGGCGACGCGATATCAGTTTTACACAGAGGGTTTTTTTGAAAAACTTATTTCAGAGGCAAAGGTGCTGACCGAAAAAACAGGCGGAGAAGGTGAAAGAAAAGCCATTTGCATAATAGAGGAATATCTTAAGGGGGTATTTAGTTGAAGGTAGTTGAGGTTGATGTTGGCGCCAGGTTGCACTTTGGCTTCTTGGATCTGAATGGTAGCTTGGGGAGGATTTTTGGCGGCATAGGCGTCGGCATAGAGGAGCCCAGGACAACGTTGGTGGCCACATCTAACGACGCCCTTGAGGCAGTGGGACCAGACAGCGCGAGGGCTTTGAAATTTGCTAGAAGATTTATGGGTCATTTCGACTTGAAAGAAGGCGCTTCAGTGAGGATATCGTCATCTATACCCCCTCATGTGGGTTTGGGATCGGGTACTCGTTTAGCCCTGGCGGTAGGCAAGGCTTTATCCACTCTTTTCGATATAGACACCTCGATTGAGGATCTGGCAAACATCATGGGAAGGAGCAAAAGGTCAAGCGTTGGCACGGTTAGTTTCGAGCGAGGCGGATTTGTCTTAGATGGAGGACATCGCAAAGAGGGAATACGAGGTTTTCCTCCATTATTGTTTCACACAATGCTTCCGATTGATTGGTTTTTTGTAGTAGTTGTTCCTATGTCATTGAGGGGAACAAGCGGCAATGAGGAGGATAAAAAATTCAAACAGTTGAAAGTGCGAGAAGAGGTATCTTCAAAGATATGCAGAATAGTTTTAATGTCGATGCTGCCATCCATACTTGAAGAAGATGTTAGAAATTTCGGAAGTGCTGTTTCGGAAGTGCAAAGACTCATGGGCGAATGTTTCTCCTCTATACAGGGAGGGAATTTTATTTCTCCCCTATCCGAGGAGATCGCGTTATTTATGGAAAATGAAGGTGTTTTTGGCGTAGGACAGAGCTCATGGGGTCCAACTGTTTACGGAGTAGTCGAGGGTTATGAAGCGGCGCATGAACTATCCCTGAAACTACAGGAAGTTTTAAGTGATGAATCTTTAATTTTCGTTTCCTCCTGTGCTCATGAGGGGGCTATAGTTGAAGTAAGAGGAGATCGGTTCGATGATTTTTAACGGCGTTGAAATTGACGATACTTATGCAGAAGCTTTTTCCATGTTGGGAAGTCGCCTGGTCATAACTGCAGATACCCTGGAATTAGCCATGACTGCAGCGACATCAGCCACGGGGTTTGCTACTTCTGTCATAGGATGTGGTTGTGAGGCCGGCATAGAGTCGGAATTAGATCCTGCTCGAACTCCCGACGGCCGCCCAGGCGTGAGCGTATTGATATTTGGTGTTTCATTATCTGCCTTAGAATCTCAGCTTATTGCAAGGGTAGGACAAGCAATAATGACTTGCCCGACTACAGCTTGTTATAACGGCTTAGAGGGAGAAAAAGAAATAAATGTGGGAGGCAAGCTGAGATATTTTGGCGATTCCTACCAAGCGAGCAAAATGTTGGACGGCAAAAGGTTTTGGAGGATCCCCGTAATGGACGGAGAGTTCCTTGTGCAGGAAAAGTTCGGAGTAAAAAGCGGGATCGGCGGAGGCAACTTATTGATACTGGCGAAAGATATCGTCTCCTGCCTTGAAGCTGCGCAAAAGGCCGTCAAAGCCATGAAAAAAATCGAGGGCGTTATATTACCATTCCCCGGCGGGATTGTGCGAAGCGGCAGTAAGGTTGGGTCTACTTATCCATTTCTTACAGCTTCGACCAATACTCCCTTTTGCCCAACCCTGAGAAGACAAGTTGTCACTTCCCTGCCTGAAGGGGTTAATGCGGTATACGAGATAGTTATAGACGGTCTTGATGAAAAAGCCGTAAGGGACGCCATGGGCGTTGGGCTTGTGGCCATTTGTTCTTGTGATGTTATCTCAGTGACAGCGGGCAACTATGGTGGGACACTTGGGCAGTATAAGTTTTTTTTACACGAGATTTTAAAAAACATGTGATAAAAAACCTTAAATAGGATTGAAAATGGGATGAGGATGAAGCAAATGCAAAGTTGTGCCCTTTGCACTTTGGCGAGGAAATTTTCGGTGAACAAAATAAAAGGAGTAACCTTGACTTTAAAAAAATGCGGGACGATTCCAATTGAAGTTGATGGAGTGTTGCCAGAATTTGTTTTAGGTCGCAAAGTTCATGAAATTTGCTCTATGAAGATAAACGTCGGCAAAGAAAAGCTTGACCTCGGGGATGTCTTCGAGGTGAAATGCGATGGAGATGAAGCTCTGATATTTGAAGGCGATATGAACCACGTGAAGCGCATAGGCGAGCTAATGTCTTCGGGAATTATCATTGTTAGAGGTTCCGCCGGCATGCATTTAGGTGAGCGCATGAACGGGGGTACGATATACGTCGACGGTGACATAGGAGCGCGATGTTGTTGTGAGATGCGCGGTGGCACGGTTGTCGTCAATGGGGATGCCCAAGCAATGCTCGGGTCTCCTCTTCCAGGCAATGCAAAAGGAATGAGAGGCGGAACAATTACCGTTTTTGGTTCAGTTGGCACAAGGACAGGGGAAGGGATGAGAAGGGGCGTTATAGCAGTTTTGGGAGACGCGGGAGATTTTGCGGGTGTTAACATGATAGCCGGTACTATTGTCGTTTTCGGGAATCTTGGTAGTAATGCTGGGGGTGGCATGAAACGAGGCAGCATAATTGCCCTCGGAGGCGTGGAAAAAATACTTCCGACTTTTTTATACGCTTGCACCTATAAGCCAACATATTTACGCCTTTATTTTAATTACCTGAGGAACTTTGGTTTCCCAGTTACCGATGATCTCTTTAAAGGATCGTATCAAAGGTATATAGGAGATGTGTCTTCCCTTGGGAAAGGAGAGATGTTGATCCTTGAAAAGCCTTAATGAAGGCGCTTTTAAATGCGTAGAAGAAATGATCAGTAAAGCTTGGGAACTGGAGATCTCTATTGTTAAGGTGGGCAACGGGGCCACATTGATCGATGCCGGGGTTCATTCAGTCGGTTCCTACGAGGCCGGGCGTCTTTTCGCGGAAGCCTGTATGGGTGGATTGGGAAACATCACTTTTGGTCATGATCCTGAATTATTAGTCCCCAGCGTTATAGTAAAAGTTTCAAGCCCGGCTGTTGCCTGTCTAGGATCCCAGTATGCAGGATGGGCTCTTGAAAGTGAAGGTTATTTCGCTCTAGGATCTGGCCCGGCAAGATCGCTTTATAGGGGTGAAGCGTTATATGAAAAGCTCGGTTACGACGAGGTGTCCTCTGTGGCGGTCCTAGCCCTTGAGTCTTCGTCTTTTCCTCCTGAATCTCTTTTAGATTACGTTGCAAGCAGATGCGGTGTTGATCCTCAAAGATTATATGTCTTGGTGGCGCCTACCCATTCCTTGGTTGGATCTATACAGGTCGTTTCAAGGGTTGTCGAGACCGGGATTCATAAAATGTTCGAGCTGGGTTACGATGTTTTAAAAGTTCAACATGGATTTGGCGTTTGTCCAATTCCCCCTTTGCCCAATGATCCCATGATAGCAATGGGAAGGACCAACGATGCGGTTTTATATGGAAGCAGGGTTTGGTATACCTTGCATGATGAAAAATCAGAAATTGATACCCTTATCGATAAATTGCCTTCCGATTCATCTCGTGACTATGGATTGCCCTTTTCAGATCTTTTTAGAAAATATAATTTTGATTTTTATCAAGTTGACCCCCTATTGTTCAGCCCTGCCTGCGTAACCATTAATAATGTGATAAACGGAAATTACCGTAGTGTGGGGAGAAAAAATATCGATCTTTTGAAGCGAGAATGGTTTTGATGAGGGTTGTCATTTTAGGAAGCATGAACGCTTGGCATGTGGAAACCTTAAAGCGAGCATTTGAGGATCGGGGCGCCGTGGTTGGCGTCGTGCGTACAAGGGATATGAAGGTTAAGATAAAAGAAAACGAGGTTGTATGTTCAGGAGACACAGATTTGGGCGATGCGGACATGGTTGTAGTTCGTTCCTTGCCGGGAGGCTCCTTAGAACAAGTAATATACCGAGTGGACATGCTTCATGTGTTAGAAGAGATAAAGGGAATTAGAGTGATAAATTCTCCCAAGGCATTGGAGAGGACAGTTAATAAGATGTACACGACTGCTTTGTTTTCAAAAGCAGGATTGCTGGTTCCCGAAACTCATATTGCAGAGCGTTATGACGACGCGATGAAGGCCTTCGAGGTTTTGGGGGGAGATGTCGTGGTAAAACCGCTTTTTGGTTCTGAGGGCCGAGGCATGACAAGGGTGACCGATTCGGAAACAGCACACAGGGTATTCATGGCGTTGAATCAATGTAGGTACGTTTATTATCTGCAAAAATTCATACCTCACAGTGGCATGGATATCAGGACCTTTGTCATAAAGGGTCATGTTGTCGCAGCCATGGAAAGACACGCATCTGATTGGAGATGTAACGTTGCTTTGGGTGCACAAGTTAAACCATTAATTCCAGACCAGAATATAATCGATTTAAGCGTTAAAGCTGCCAATGCAGTGGGGGCCATTTACGCCGGCGTTGATATATTACCCGCTAAGGATGGTCAGCTTTATCTTTTGGAGGTAAATGGCATTCCGGGGTGGAGGGGTTTACAGCAGACTACATGCCTTAATATAGCTTCTATTATTGTGGATTTTTTGCTAGGTGATATGTAACATGAAATATTCTGTTGATGAAATAACTTGGGCTGCGCAGTTGGCGAGTATTGTTGAAGTATGCTCGGAAAAACCGGGTAACGTGCATATAAACCAAT
>JAAYTM010000058.1 GCA_012518015.1 Synergistaceae bacterium | reverse complement strand
TTCTTACCTTTACGTCCTCTAATGATCGCAAGATGAAACACCCTCGGCACTCAAGATTATATAGGACAATCCCGCTACCGCCGCAGTATTTGTCCGCAATATATTTGGTCCCAGCGAAACGGGAATAAAGTCCGCTTTTAAAAACAAAGACATTTCCTCCTCCGTCCAATCGCCCTCAGGGCCAACGGCAAATGCTACATCTTTTTGGCCATCTATTCTAATCTGACCCAAGGGTCTCGCATTATCAGTTAAAGCACCAAATAAGCGAAGTGGAGGCAACATCTCTGCTTCTAAATCGGAAATCCTCGAAGGTTCGTGCAAAACCGGATGGCTGCTTATGCCACTGACCTTTGTAGCCTCATCGATGATCCTTTCCCATCTTGCCTCTTTACGTTTGATATCTCCCTTTAATTTAACGATACATCGTTCGGCCAAGAGGGGTATAATTTCGCTTACACCCAGTTCCGTAACATGGCTTAACATGTCTTCAAAGGCATTAGATTTCACAAGCGCAACTAAAAGCGTCGTTCGAATTTTTATTCGGCTCAGGGGGAGCTTATCGATCTCCCTTGCGATGACCCTGCCATCTTTATATCCTTCAATGACAAGCAAAAGCTTTCTGCCCTCAAGAAGGCCTTCAACTTCATCTCCGATGCGACATCGCCTTACGTGCATCAAATGGTGAGACTCCCTGGTATCCAAAACCCATACGTCGCTAGAAAGCCTCTCGGCCTTATCTAACCTCGTGCGAGGCAACGACACCCCACCAGTCCTCCTCTTCAAGTTCTTCTGCAATCGAAAATTTAGCCCTTTTCACTGCTTCAACGAAGCATTCGCGTTCCTTTAGTAACAAACCGGACATTATCATAAACCCGCCTTTAACCAGTATCTTTTTAAATGAATCCAGCATAGCGATCAAGGGTTCATACAATATATTCGAAACTATGCAGTCCACAACTTCATTGAAACCTCTTGTTCCATCCGCAATCTCAAGAATCAATCCGGTAGTTACATCGTTTAAAAGGGCATTTTTCTCAACTTCCTCTTTTACCGCGGGATCTATGTCTCTGGCAATTACTTTTGCAGCTCCAAGCTTGAGGGCTGCTATGGAAAGTATACCAGAGCCAGTGCCTACATCTAAAACTTTGTCTCCCGGTTTTAAATACTTTTCAAGCAACCTCAAAGCTATTTGCGTGCTGGCATGGTATCCCGTGCCAAAAGCGCTACCTGGCTCGATGTATATGGGTATCCGCCCGAGGGGCACCTTGTGTTTATGCCATGGCGCTAACACCACCAAGCGATCCCCCACCAAGAGCGGGGGAAAGGCCTCCTTATGCATTTTTAACCACGGTCGCCATTCCTCTTTGCCAGCATCGTGGATACGAACGTTTACGAACCCCTTTATTAATGACGAAGCCTTTTCAATGCATTCTTCCAAGTCCAAATCCGAACGGTAATACAATTTTGTCCTCAAGTAATCTTTGGCCTCTAATGTTTCGGCTCCAATGCTATTTGATGCTTGAGCAACATGATAGAGAATTTCTTCTGACCCCTGTTTTGACTCTAAAATAATATACCACCAATAAACTTCGTCCTTCATATGCCCCACACCACCCCTAACGCTCGTTCTCGTTCGAGAAACATTAAGGGGAGCCTCAGCCCCCCTTGGACAAAAATCAACATTCATTATTCTAGTAAAACTTGTTATTCATAGAAGCGAACCATCGACCATTAAATTACAGTTCTGCGCATTTCCTTGTATCATGCAATTTTTAAGCAAACAATCCCTTTAGTTTTTCGATCAATCCAGATGACTTGACAGGCACGTCCATTTCCAAAGCAAGGGCCTCAATCAAGGCCCTTTGCTTGTCAGTCAAATTACGTGGAACAGCGATATTTATGTGAACTATCAGGTCCCCGCGCCCACTGCCCCTCTGTCGTGGCATGCCTAAACCTCTGAGCTTCTTGATGGAACCCGCTTGAGTTCCTGGGCTTAATTCTAACTCCTCTTCTCCTTCCAGCGTGGGTACCTTTACCTTGCCTCCCAAGACCGCCACCGGAAAGGGCACATCGACCGTCACATGAAGATCATCGCCTCGTCTTTGAAAGACGGGGTCCTCTTCTACCTCTATGACCAAAAACAGGTCCCCCGGCGGTCCGCCGTTTTTGCCCTCTTCGCCTTCGCCTCGTATCCTAAGGCGAGTTCCTGTATCTGCTCCAGGGGGTATGTTAACTTCTATCTTGCGCTTTACCCTGGTCCTTCCTCGACCTCCACAGTCTTTGCAAGGGTCATTGATGACATAACCCGCCCCTCCGCAACTAGAGCAAGTGCGAACCGTAACGAATTCACCAAAGGGCGTCTTCGACCTCGTCTCTACCTGGCCCTTTCCTCCGCAAAGGGAACAGCGTACAGGCGAGGTCCCAGGTGCTGCTCCACTACCACCACAAGTCGTGCACTTTTCCCACTTGGGTATGTGCACAACTTTGGTGGCACCATAAGCGGCTTCCATTAAGGTGACGATTAGGGGCATCTCTAAATCCAATCCTCTTTGTGGCGTCCTAACTTCCCTTCTGGGGCCAAATCCTCCAAAGAAGTCACCAAAGAGATCGCCAAAAAGGTCCCCAAAACCACCAAAATCCCAGGCGCTTTCGCCGCCATAGGAGGGAGGAACGTCGCCCGCAAAGCCGAATTGGTCATATTGGGCCTTTTTTTGAGGGTCGCTTAAGACCTCGTAAGCTTCGTTTATAAGCTTGAATTTTTCTTCAGCTTCTTTGTTACCGGGGTTGGCGTCGGGATGGTACTGACGCACCAACTTCCTGTATGCTTTTTTTATCTCTTCCTGTGAGGCATCCCGCCTTACGCCCAATATTTCATAATAATCTTTTCCGCTAGCGGGGCCTGGCAATTTCGGTCACCTCTTATGCCTCTCCGCGATCTTTGTACTCAGCATCAACCGTGGGACCCTCACTCGGATTTTCTTGAGACTTCCCTGCTTCGGAAGTTCCAGCACTTCCAACCCCTGCCTTCTCTTGAGCAGCTTGAGAATACAGCCTGACAGCCAATTCGTTTAAATCCTTCGTCAGATCTTCGCAAGCAGATTTAATCGCCAGCACGTCATCCTTGCTCAAAGCTTGCTTGACCGCCTCTATCTTTGATTGCACCTTGCTTTTTTCGTCCTGAGTCACTTTGTCACCCAAGTCGCGCAACAACTTCTCAGCGTTATATACGGCGCTGTCGGCCTCGTTTCTGGCATCGGCCAGCTCTCTCTTTCTCTTGTCGGCTTCTTCATTCGCTTCGGCCTCCCTACGCATACGTTCAATTTCTTCTTCCGATAGCCTGGAGGATTGAATCGTGATCTGCTGTGCTTTGCCCGTAGCCAGGTCTTTGGCCGTCACGTTTAAGATGCCGTTCACATCGATATTGAAGGTGACCTCAATTTGAGGCACACCGCGCGGTGCTGGAGGTATGCCATCTAGGAAAAACCTCCCCAAAGAGACGTTATCTGACGCCATTGGCCTTTCGCCCTGTAAGACGTGTATCTCAACTCGCGTTTGATTGTCGACAGCTGTGGTAAAGATCTGGCTTTTCGATACGGGGATGGCTGTATTTCTTTCTATTATCTTGGTGAACACACCACCCAATGTCTCTACTCCCAGGGAAAGCGGCGTAACGTCGACCAAAACTATATCCTTATGCTCCCCTGACAAGATGGCTGCCTGAATGGCCGCTCCAACGGCAACGCATTCATCCGGATTTATTCCTTTTGTTGGCTCCTTGCCCAACAACTCCTTAATTTTGCGTTGCACCATTGGCATGCGCGTTGCCCCGCCAACTAATAGGATCTTATCCACTTCGGCGTAAGTTAATCCGGCGTCTGATAAGGCCCTCTGAACCGGACCTACGACCCTTTCCAGTAAGTCCGCTGTCATCTCCTCAAATTTTGCCCTGGTTATTTCAAGCTCGAGATGTTTGGGCCCATTTTGATCGGCTGTAATGAAAGGCAAGGATATCATGGTCTCGGACATGGAGGATAGCTCAATCTTCGCCTTCTCCGCGGCCTCACGCAACCTCTGTACAGCCATTTTATCTCTTCCCAAATCAATGCCCTCGCGGCGCTTGAATTCCTCGATCATCCAATCTACAAGGCGCTGATCCCAATCATCGCCACCTAAATGATTATCGCCACTTGTAGCCATAACCTCATATACACCTTCTCCTATGTCTAATATAGACACGTCGAAGGTGCCTCCCCCTAAATCAAAAACTAAAACCTTAAATTCTCCGCCCTTTTCAGTTCCGTAAGCCAAACAGGCAGCTGTAGGCTCGTTAATTATCCTAAGGACCTCTAGCCCTGCTATTTTACCTGCGTCCTTCGTGGCTTGTCTCTGGGCATCGGTAAAATAGGCTGGAACGGTTATGACTGCTTGTTTTATCTCTTCACCTAAATAATCTTCGGCGTCGTTTTTTAACTTTTGCAAGATCATGGCTGCAATTTCCTGAGGAGTATACTCTCTTTCGTCTATTTTGACCTTGTAGTCGCTTCCCATTTTTCTCTTTATAGAGAGGACAGTGCGCTCAGGGTTAATGATAGCCTGCCTCTTAGCCAGTTGACCCACCAAGCGCTCTCCGTCTTTTGTGAAGGCTACCACCGAAGGAGTTAGTCTACTTCCTTCAGCATTCGGTATCACTACAACATTATCTCCTTCTTTCACAGCAACGACGCTGTTGGTTGTTCCAAAGTCAATTCCCACTACTTTACTCATCCTTACCCACCTCTTTATCGGTTTCTTCGTTCAATTTACCTACTATTACCCTTGCAGGCCTGATAACTTCTCCGTTTAAAGTGTACCCTTTTTGCACCTCTTGAACGACCTTTCCATCGCTGTCAATATCAGAAACAGTTTGTACCGCAACGGCTTCGTGAAACAGGGGGTCAAAGGGTTCGCCAATCGCCTTTATAGGAGTTACACCGAATTTAGCCAAGACGTTTAAAAAATCCCGGTAAATCATGCATGTTCCCTTGTAAAAGGCGGATTCCCTTTCAGCCTCGCAATTTAAGGCGCGTTCAAAATTATCTATTATCGGCAGTAAATTTAATATAATTTCTGCAATGGTCGAGTTTTTTTGTTTCTCAATATTGGATTCCATTCTTCTTTTATAATTATAAAAATCAGCCTTTACCCTCGCAGCTTCGTTGTACAAAGCATTATATTGCTCCTTCAGATTGGATAGCTCCTTTTCTAGAGTCTCTTTCTCATTAATAAGCTCCTCGATATCTTTCGCCTTGCAAAAATCCAGGACTCGATTTTTGTCGACTTCGCTGTCCTCTGCCAACTCTTCAAGCCCTTCCTTCAGTCCTGCATTTAAATCTTTATCAGGCAACTTCAAACTCCTCCCTCATAGAGAATCTAATCCAACAGGTGTTCGCACAACATCTCGAGCACTCCGATTGTCCTTTCATAATCCATTCTAACTGGACCTATTACCCCGAGTATGGTCTTTTTAACGCCATTTTCGGTACTCGCAAGCACCAGAGAGCAATCTCTCATGGCTTCCACGGGGTTTTCATCGCCGATAATTACGCTTATGGGCTCCTCAGTGGCACAGGCTTCCAAGATTCTTGCAAATTCTTCCTCATTTTCGAGCAAAACCAGCAAGGAGCGCAATTTTTCCATGTCCCTGAAGTCTGGCAACAGCAATATGTTACTAGTACCACCCGTAAAAAATCTATAACGAGACTTTTTCAAAACGAGATCCACTTCATCCAGCGTTTGAAGACATATTTCAGCGTAATGGATGAGTTCTCTAAGCATCTTTTCTCTAATGACATCGCGGGCCTCGAACCAAGAGCGGCCCGATATTATACAGTTGAGATAAGAACTCAAATCATCTAGCTCTTCTTGCGTTATTTCTTGCTCAGTCCTTATAACGTCATGGTGCACAAAACCGCCTTCTAGTATTATCAGTAACAGCACGTGAAAGCTATCCACTTTAACTAAATCTAACCTGTTTAACGTTGCGTCGCTCAAGACGGTTATGCCTGCGACAGAGATATAGTGAGTTATGCTGCCTAAAAGCTGGGTTAAATAGGACAACATTTTTTCTATGCTTCTCTTTTCTTCCTTCAATGCTTCCAGCTTTTCTCTGGCTACTGAGGGTGTCAGTAATGACCTTTTTTGCAATATCATATCCACATAAACTCTATATGCCTTGGACGTTGGGATGCGCCCCGCTGACGTGTAGGGTTGGCATAAGTATCCCGCTTCCTCCAGATCTGCCATTTCGTTGCGAATGGTCGCCGCGCTTCTGTGCGTAAGGTACTTTTTAGATATTGTCCTCGAACCTACAGGTTCTCCTGTCCTTATATATTCATGCACTATGGAATACAGTATATCCAACTGTCGTTCCGTTAACTCCGTTGACACTTTTTCCACCCCCTAGAGCAAGAACGCCTAATTAGCACTTACCTCCTTCGGGTGCTAATCGCTCGCAAAATAGATTATCAACTTTACATGGGGATTGTCAAGACAGGTCAAAAGAGCCATCTTTTTACGAGGGTACTTCATGTATGTATTTATTAAAAGCTTTGGCGTGTTCAAGACCCGTAATTAAACAATACGATCTATGCGTTTTTCTTCGAACTTAGGTGTACAATGGTTCAGGCAAAATCCATTAAGCTGGGGGGATGACTTAATGTCGAACCGCGTGGAGTCAACTAAAATTTTATTGGTTAGACATGGGGAATGTCATGGCAACATAGAGGGCTTATTTCGAGGTCGCAGCGACTTCCCCTTAAATGAAAACGGCATCAAACAGGCTCAATGCTTAGCAGAAGAAATTGCAAGCCTGGGCCCGATAGACTCCATCTTCACCAGCCCGCTTAAAAGAGCGTTTCATACGGCTCAAATAATTTCCCAGAGAAACGGGGGAGTCTCAATAACCCCTTTGCAGGGTTTTACCAACATCTCATTGGGTCCCTGGGAGGGCCGCAAAAAAGCGGACATAATGCAGGAATATCCCGAAGAATGGGCCTTATGGATAAATTCCCCCGAACGATTAAGGTTGCCTAACGCGGAGAGCATACCCGATGTGCAAAGACGTGCTTTTTCGACCCTGGAATTCATCGTGCAAAAATATAAAGGAAAGGCTCTTGTAATAGTAAGTCATCGTGCTGTCATAAAGCCCCTAATAGCCGCTTGCCTTCAGATAGCTGACCCCTATTTTTGGCGGATACACGTAGATACTGCATCCTATAGCATAATAATGCACGACGAAAATAGAGGATACTGCTTGACCCTGCTCAATCAAACAAAGCATTTAAAAAGTTTTACAAGCGAGTGGGTATAAGTTATAAGTAGTACTATAAATAATAAAATATAATTAAAATGAAAAACTTCACTTAAAGACAAAGGAGTTAGATTTTAATGATTGCTTTAGACTTGCCAAGAGAACGAAAGCTGGTACTCGGCGAGAAGCCGTTAATAATGGGGGTTTTAAATCTAACCAGCGATTCTTTTTTTCCACAAAGCAGAATACCCGATATGACCCTGCTCGTTGAAAGGGCAAAAAAAATGATCGAAGAAGGAGCGGACATTTTAGACGTTGGAGCTGAATCCACAAGACCTGGCGCAGACCCCGTTCCATTAGAAGAGGAAATTGGAAGACTTATACCGGCTCTTAAAGCGTTAAGAAATGCTTTGCCCGAGGCCGTCATATCAGTCGATACTTATAAGTCCACGGTTGGAAAGGCTGCACTGGAAGTTGGAGCAGATATAATAAATGACATATCGGGCTTATCCTTTGACGCCAATATGGCCAACATGGTGGCAAGCTTCGGAGTTCCCATAATAATAATGCACATTAAAGGTACACCCAAGGATATGCAAAAAGATCCAAGATATGATGACGTCATAAGGGAGATCAAAGATTTCCTGAAAGAGAAAATGGAACTTGCAGTTGAACATGGCATAAGACGAGATCAAATCATATTGGACCCTGGGCTGGGATTTGGAAAAACCGATGAGCACAATTTGCTCATATTAAAGCATATTCAGGAATTTAGATCGCTCGAGAGGCCTATTTTAATAGGCCACTCGAGGAAGGGCACGATATACAAAGTATTGAGACGCAAAGGCCCTGAAGAGGCGCTCTACGGAACGTTAGCCATTTCTGCCTATTGTGCACTAAATAATATCGAAATACTTCGAGTCCATGATGTCTTGGAAAATAGGCACATCGTGGATATGATATCCGCCATTCAAAGGGTTTGATTGAAATGCGGACAATAGGTGTCGGATTAGGCAGCAATCTAGGGGATCGCTTAAACAATCTGCGCCAAGCCGTAGAGTTGCTTAAAAATTGTGGCTTTCTTGTAAAAGATCGAAGCGATGTCTTTGAGACTCCGCCTCTCGGAGTTGAAGAACAACCATATTTCTTAAATGCCTGCCTTCTGGCAGAGTACGATGGAAAGCCAGAGGAGATATTGAGGTGCTTCAAAAAGATCGAGGCAAGAATCGGGAGAAAGCCGCGCGAGCGTTGGGGACCACGTGAAATTGATTTAGACATCTTGTTCATCGATGATTTAGTGCTCAGTAACGATGAGCTCGTCATACCTCATCCACAACTTCATAAAAGGCCCTTTGTGATTATGCCCTTGCTCCAGATATGTCCTAAATGGCGGCACCCCTTACTAGGTGTCACCATAGAAGATCTATACAAAAATATTGATGCTTCTTCAGTAATCAGGATAACAAACCTATGATGTGATGGGAGGATTTACCCATGAAAAGACGCTTTTTCTGTGACAAGCTCGTATTTTCATTAATCCTTTTGCTCTTAACGAGCAGGATAGCTTCAGCTATGTCTATTGTTACTGCAAAGAAATGTCCCATTTACCTCGTGATGGAAGAAAAGGATGGCACAATCTCTCAAGCCTATTTGGGCACACCGGCTGGTTCGCATCAAATCAAATCCATAGAAGGATATGTTTTGACGCAGCAAGAAATGATCAGTACAAAAGTAAATAAAGGCTCCCGGTGTTTTTTGTGGAGATTAAGCTTCGCAAAGCCAGACAATCCCGCAGAGTTGATGCAAGTATGGATAGCCTACATACAGGAGAAGAAAATCATAGAAGTTGCTAGCGGCAAATCACGACGCAACGAGTGGTCTAGGGCAATCTTGCAATTACCACTTCCTGAAGGGGTGTTCCTTTTTATATCTTGTGAGCCTGATGGAGATGAGACGTCTTTGTCAAACATATTCACTATAACACTTACAAGTAAGGGACTAACTTTCACGCCAGTGGCGGAACTATACCAACAACTCATACCACTTGCTATAACCTTTGCTCAATCTAAAGGAATTTTTGAAAACGAACGGACGCAAAAGACGATAGGCACCCTTACCCAGCTTGCTCAGGGCGAAAATGTCGATAATATCGCTAAGATGCTAAATTTAAAAAAGGAATTCAAGATAACCTGGTAGCGATTTTGGTTCAAAGGGCCTTTGACTTAGCTTATCCTTGTAATTAGCACTCGTTAAACGCTAGCTGTCAGACATTAAACCTGAACCTCTACGCCTAACTGTAAGCCAAGATGTTTCATTACATCGCGAGCTTCGCTTTCGATAGTTTTGTTTTGCCCCAAGTAGTTAGTAACGATATCATAATATATGTTTTGCGCCTTCCATAGATCTAACTTTACATCAATCTGCGATAAAAGTTCTATGATCCTTCCAGCCTTGAGCAATAAACTTAAATCCCCTTCCCGAACTTTAAAACTTTCCAATAGTGAGTTGACTTTATCACATGCTATCTTGCTAATTTGACTTTCGTCAATCAATACATTCCAATCCTTTATTTCCCTGCATATCCACTCCAAATCTTCGACGTCAATATCCGGATTCTTTAAAATTTCATCTAGCTTGCCACTCAATGTGACATCAACCGTGGCACGAAAGGCCCTTGGAAGGGGGATTTTCAACTCCCGGAGCACTTTCATTGTAGAATAGTTTGCATTGAATGTCTCTTCATAAGCCACCATGACCACATCTAGAGCATCTTCAATCAAGTTATTGACAATCTTATACTGCTCATCTCGAAAGAGATGCTTTAAGGAGAAAATCCTGCCTTCGAAATGCTTATCCATCTTTCTAACTATCTCAGGAACATCTTGATCTTCAAAGGCAGTTTCCAGCTCTCTCAACATTAAAGCATACGATGCCTCGCCCAGATGTTCGATCACACTGCAAAAAAGCTGCAATCCACTAAGATAACAAGAGGCAAACCACAAAAGATCTTCTTCCCAAGTAATTGAAGAAGATACGTGAACCTTTCCCAAGTGTAGAACAAATTTTCTCAATCCAAAAGTTTTCAAATCCACATTCTCAACTTCATAGCAATAAACGCTCTCCTTAACCCTTCCGTTTAGTAACATGGATGCCATCACACCATGGGCGCCAACTCTGAGGAGATCCAAAACCTTGGGGGACACAATTTTCTCGTATATCCGCTTGCCGTTTTTCATTACCGGATCGTTGCTTTTAGCTTTCTCAAGCAGTGCGAGGAAATCCGTTTCTAAATCCCTACCGCTAACTTCTCTTGCCAATTGAACGACGCGCGCAGCATAAGTCATAATCTGCGTGGCTTCCAGACCCGAAATATCATCAAAAAACCAGCCACAACTGGTAAACATCAACATGGCGTTTCTTGACATCTCAAGCAACTTCAAGGCGATGACCTTTTCGTCCTTTGAAAGATCCTTCTTGGCGTTGCGATGAAAAAAGTCTTCAACGTTCTTGGGGGTGCGATCCAATATCACGCTTACATAATCATCCCTTGCGCGCAAGGGCTCCTTTAAAAGCTTTGAGGCATAGTCTTCATAAATTACCGTTGCTCTTTCGCTCAGTAGTTTTACTGCCCCTCTAAGAGGTCTTCTCCACTCCTGTGTCCACTCCGGATTCACTCCGGTGTTACATCCACAGTTGCTACGCCATCTTTCTATGCCATGGACACAACTCCAAGAGGTGTTTTCCGCTATTTGCACCTCATCTTTAGGGGGGAACTTTTCCAAATACTCACCATAAACCGTAATCCTTGCCAGGTTTTTGGACTCTAAGAAATATATGCAGTACGCAAGAGCCATATCTCCAAAACGGTGATGGTGGCCGTAAGTTTCCCCATCCGTTGCGATATTGACCAGTTGCGGGAAACCATCGTCCTGCCTGAAAGCGCCCAGTAGCCTTTGCGCATAAAGCTCTCCGTCGCTCAAAAGTCCACCAAAGGCCACATCTTGCGAAATGGGTCCATCGTAAAAAAACAACGAAATATCTCTGCCGGAAGGAAGACGGCACAAATAAGCTTTTTTTGTATCCAAAGTTGCGGCTGTCACTTCCTTCCATCCCCCGCCCCTAAGAGGTCTAACGCGCTTTGCCTGATGTGGTGCTAGTATGGTAAATTTAATATTCTGTTCAGCAAGAACTTCAAGAGTTTCCAAGTCAACCGCAGTTTCTGGCAACCACATGCCCTCGGGAAAACGATTAAACCGCTTTTCGAAGTCTCTAATTCCCCAATAAACTTGTGTCCACTTATCACGATAACTTGACAAGGGCATGATGATATGATTGTATGCCTGTGCTATTGCCGATCCGTGCCCACCAAAGTTTTTCATCGAGATCCGGTCGGCTTCCAGTAGAGACTCATAAACCCAAGAAAATTCCTTTTCCATCCAACCAAGAAGCGTCGGGCCGAAATTAAAGCTAATCTTAGAGTAATTATTTACAATTGCGATGATACGCCTGTCACCGTTCAATATTCTCGAAGCGGCGTTGGGAGCATAGCACTCAACGGCAATTTTTTCGTTCCAATCGTGATAGGGATGGGCGGATTCTTGACGCTCCACAAACTCAAGCCACGGATTTTCTCGTGGCGGTTGATAAAAATGACCATGAATACACACGTAACGTTCCACCTTCATACCCTCTCTTCAACGAATAATAATTAATTATTGTAAATTTAGCCTTCATGTTTGAATACCAAAATTCCCAAAGGTGGAAGTGTTAAGGATAAGGAATATTGCCACCTTTGAAAAGGAGTGGGCATGGACACCGCCCCGCCCAAATTACCCAAGCCACTTCCTCCATAATCAATGGCGTCGCTATTTAATACCTCCTTCCAAAAACCAGTCCTTGGCACGCCAACCCTGTAATCGAAGCGGGGAAGGGGAGTAAAGTTACATACAATTAAGAAAAGATCCTTTTCCTTTACCCCCTTTCGAAGATAACAGATTACGCTTTGCTGCCAATCAGAAAAGTTGGACCACTCAAAGCCATTAGGTTCGTGATCGTACTCGTGAAAAACCGGTTCACTGAAATACAATACATTGAGATCATGTATCCATCGTTGAACCCCCTGGTGAAAGGGGTACGCAAGCAAATGCCAATCAATGCTGCTTTCATGGTTCCATTCAGACCACTGCCCAAATTCTCCTCCCATAAACAATAACTTCTTTCCGGGATGAGTAAACATGTACCCATAAAGCAGGCGCAGGTTCGCAAATTTTTGCCATTGATCGCCTGGCATCTTTGAAATGAGCGAGCCCTTGCCGTGTACCACCTCGTCATGAGACAAAGGAAGTACAAAATTTTCACTAAAAGCATACCATATGCTAAAGGTCAGCTGATCATGGTGATACTTTCGGTATATAGGGTCAAGCGACATATAATACAAAGTATCGTGCATCCACCCCATGTTCCATTTCATGCCAAAACCAAGTCCGCCGATATAGGTAGGACGAGTTACCATTGGCCACGCGGTTGATTCCTCGGCAATGGTCTGAATATCGTGGAAATCCATATAAATAACTTCGTTCAATCGCTTCAAAAAAGATATGGCCTCCAGGTTTTCTCTCCCACCATATTCATTTGGAATCCACTCCCCCTCTTTTCTAGAATAATCGAGATATAGCATGGAGGCCACAGCGTCCACTCTTATGCCATCAATATGATATTTCTCAAACCAAAATCTGGCATTGCTTATGAGAAAGGCCCTGACCTCGTATCTGCCATAGTTAAAAACGCAGCTTTTCCAATCGGGATGAAATCCTTTTCTAGGATCGGCATGTTCGTAAAGATGCGTCCCGTCAAAGTAGACCAACCCATGCTCATCGTTTGGAAAATGGGAAGGCACCCAATCCAAAATGACTCCAATTCCCGCTTGATGAAGCCTGTCAATCAAATACATGAAATCTTGGGGTGTGCCGTACCTGCTGGTCGGAGCGAAATATCCAGTGATCTGGTATCCCCAAGAGCCGTAAAAGGGATGTTCCATCACCGGCAAAAACTCAACGTGGGTAAATCCCATTTTTTTTACGTATTCTGGTAAATAATGGGCCAATTCTTTATAAGTTAGCCATCTATTGCTGTCTTCGGGAACGCGTCGCCAAGATCCTAGGTGTACCTCATATATAGAAATGGGCGATTTTAGAGAGTTGCGTGACGTCCTATTTTTCATCCACCGCTCGTCGTTCCATTGGTAAGAAAGATCGTGAACAATGGAGGCGGTTTTAGGAGGCTTTTCCCAAAAAAACGCATAGGGATCACCTTTGTCCACCTTATAGTTATTATACTGAGATGAAATATGGTATTTGTAACGAGCGCCTTCCTGTAAACCGGGAATAAAACCCTCCCAAATTCCTGAACCGTCACTTCTTACCCTTAAATAATACGTCTCCTTCGACCAATCATTAAAATCTCCCATTACGGAAACCGAACTGGCATTTGGCGCCCATACCGCGAAGTAAACGCCCTTTTCTCCATCTGCTTCTACGAGGTGAGAACCCATCACTTTGTACAAGTTAAAGTGGTTTCCTTGTTTAAATAAATATATATCGAAATCAGACCAAAGGGATATGTCGTATCTTACTTTTCTCAAAAAGACCACACCCTTCCACTTATAAGAAAATCATAAGCGAAGCATTCGCACATTTTGAACTGCCTAGTACATATGACAAATTATACCCTTTCTTTTCATTAAATCAGACCCGTTAAATTTTCCGAGCTACAGCCTTGTAACGTTTGCTCAAGCTGAAAACATGTTTCAAATCTAATGCTGCGGGTGGAATATTCTTCTGGTTGAAGGTAAAATCTCCTGTATATGTTTTTCATTAACAGGGGGTATAAAAATGTATGACCTTATAAACAATATACCTGCGGCAGGATCCATAATAAATGCCTTAGCTATTGTTTTGGGCAGCACCATTGGCCTGATAATAAAAAGAAGAATACCTGAAAGAATTACAATGGTTGCCTTTCAAGTCATAGGATTGTTCATATTAACACTGGGTGTGCAGATGACCATGCAGGGAAAAAACATTTTAATCATGATGTTGAGCGTGCTCCTAGGCGCAATAGTTGGGGAAGCACTAGAACTGGAAGAAAGGTTACAAAATGGACTAAAAGGCTTAAGAACCAATATGATAAATCGTGGATTCCAATTCGGCGAAGACCACTTGGTAGAGGGTTTTTTAACTGCTTTTTTACTTTTTTGCATGGGATCGATGGCCATCTTGGGCGCTTTTGAGGAAGGAATCGGCAAACCACCCAAGTTGTTATTGATCAAGTCCATGATGGATTTAGTCTCTTCGATCGCACTAGCTTCAACTTTAGGGGTCGGGGTGCTTTTTTCTGCAATTCCCCTTTTGCTGTATCAAGGGGGAATCACCTTAGGAACCATTTGCCTTAACGACTTCATATCAAACACGCTAATAGATGATATAACGGCGGTTGGAGGGATTTTGCTTCTTGGGCTCGGCCTTTCCCTACTAAATATAAAACATTTTAAGGTATTCAACATGATCCCTTCTTTGCTCTTTGTAATAGTATTCTCGTTATTTTTATAAAACACGAATGGCCAAAATTGTGTATAATATAGGCAAAGGCAAGATGGGAGGTGTCATCATGAGAAAATTTCGTTGCCTCGTTTGCAAGCACGAATTTGAGGTAGAAGACGTCCCCCCTGTGATGAAGTGTCCGAAGTGCCACGCCCGCTTCATCGAACTAATTGAAGGAGAATCTCTTAAGGGTAAACCTTGGAGCAGCAAAAGCTTTAGCGTAAGTTAATCTTTTAGAAAATCTCATAAGAAGTTTTCATAAAACAGTAGGGTGGTGTTTTTATCCCTACTGTTTTTGCTTAATACAAATGTGCCCTATCCTGCAACCAGCATATCCGCTATGAGTCGAAGGTCAGTCAAACCCCACACGTCTTTGTCAAGAAGCTTGATTTTTGCCAACACCTTATCACCAAACTTTTCGTAAATAACATTCACGTACTTTTCTTGAACTTCTTTGCGCTTATCTATGAAATCCCCGCTCAGTTCTTGTGGGATAACGCCATTAATCACGATGCCTGCAGCCTTGATGCCCGAACTTTCTAAATATTTAAGAGCTCTTTCCGTCTCAAAGACGGACAATCGCTCCGGAGTTACAACAAAGACGAAGGCCGTTTTTTCGAGATCGCTTAATACGCTACCCGCCTTTTCAAAGAGGGCTTTCCTCTTTTGCAAAATGCGTAAAATCGGGTCCTCTTTTTCAACACCGGATGCCCTTTGGAATAATTTTAACGCCTTTTCACGCTTTTCTACCAGGCCATTGATCCACAGGTCCAGAAGCTTGGGCAAGGACAAAAGTCTTAAGGTATGCCCTGTAGGAGCGGTATCGAAAACTACCATATCAAAGGATTTCTCCGCCTCTTCCATGACTTCGATGAACTTATCAAATATTGCCGCCTCCTCCGAACCAGGTGACATGTAGGCTGCGTCGATTTGTTTCTGCAGAGCATCAATCACCACGCTGCTAACGGCACTCGATAGCTGCCTTTTGATGCCCTCAATGTATTTCTTCGCCTCTATTTCCGGATCCACCTCAAGAGCAAACAGATTATCTAAAATTTGAGCTCCCTTTGGACCAATGGCTTTGTCAAAGATGTCTGACAAAGAGTGAGCTGGATCGGTGGAAACCAGTAAAATTCGCTTGCCCCTTTCCGACGCTTTCAAAGAAAAAGCGGCGGCACAAGTTGTTTTGCCAGTGCCGCCCTTGCCTCCAAAAAACACATATTTTTTGTCGAATAAAACGGCCACGCTCATAAAGTGTCACGTCCTCCCGATTACCTTGGAATCACCCCAACGGGGCGAAAGTTTAACATCAGAAATCAAATTGTGCAGCCTTCTCTTCCAAGACTGTGCCTTTGACCGCCATGCGTTGCTGCCAACGCTCTATATCGTCAGCCAAGTAAGGTAATAACTCTAAAGTGTAATAAGATGTTGGATTAGGTATACCCAGAAGATCGCCAAAAACAAGGAGCATAAAAGCATCGTTTGCATCGAGCGCCTCTTTCATAACCATGGGGTGAGTTTTATTTATAGGCCTTAACAGGGTGGCGAAAAAGTCCTTTAAGAAGGCCGCCACCTTTTTCCACATCACTGAGATCCCCCTTTAAACGCAGTTATTTACATAAAATTCGCATAAAAAACCAAATCTCGGCATCCTCAGGGGAATGCGTTGTTTATACATTCCCCTGAGAAACAAATGGACTATGCCTGCTGCTTTTTCTTCTTGCCGGTTAAAACATTGTAGCTTAACGCTATCAAGATAATTGCCAGTATGAAAAGAAGGACTCCAAAGAAGACTAATATATAATTCCCCTTTGCAATATTTGATTGGATCAAGAATACCAGAGCCGTAAGGGTGACTACAAACATGAATATCATCGGAGCTATTAACATCTTATTGTTCATTCCCTTGTTGGCAAGCCACGCAGCCACTGCAAGCAACGCCACGCCTGCCAAAAGCTGGTTAGCAGAACCGAACATGGGCCATATGACTCCCCAGCTCGTAAAGGCCAAGTATATCGAAATGCCAATCGTTATGACGGAAGCAACGTATCTATTGCTAAGGATCGACGCCCCGGATGCCGGTGACTCCGCTGCAGACGTTTCCTGAAAGAATTCCTGAAAGGCAAATCTCCCGAGTCGACCTGCCGTATCCAAAGTGGTAAGAGCAAAGGCCGACACAGCCAGGGCAGTGAAAGTCTTTCCCGTAGTAGCATCTACACCAAAGCTCGTCATGAATGTTGCTATCCCAGTTGAGAACACGTTAACAGGTCCTCCCTTTAAAAGCTCCGCATAACCATCCGAAGTTAGGTAAACTGCCGTAAGAGTAGCAAGAATTGCAAGTGCACCTTCTATCAACATACCACCGTAACCGATTATTTTTGCGTCTCCTTCTTTGTCAATCTGCTTTGCCGTCGTACCAGAAGCAACAAGCGAGTGGAAACCCGAAATAGCTCCACAGGCTATCGTTATGAAGAGCATGGGGAAAAGATAACCTTGAGTTGGATGTTTAAAAGCAGTCACCGCTGGCATTGCTATCCTGGGATGATATAAGAGAACGCCTATAAATCCGCCTAGGATCATGGCATATAACAAGAAAGAATTTAGATAGTCTCTAGGCTGAAGCAACATCCACACAGGCAAAATAGCGGCCACGACAATATACAACGACAATATTATCAACCACGTTTGTTTGGACAATTGCAGCGGGAAGACAACGCCAAGCCATATACATGCCGCCAAAAGCGCAACACCGACAACAGTGCTCACAAGCAACGGCGCATTTCTTCTGTATATGGAAAATCCAAAAGCCATGGCTAAGGGTATAAACAGCAGTGACGCTGTGGCGGCTTCCGGGGTTGAAACAAAAGTGTCAGCTACTATATTGGCAAAAGCCGCGATGATGAGTACTAAGGTAAGCCAGGAGAAGAGTAAAAATAGCCTCTTGGCCGCCTTTCCGACGTTTGCATCGATAACGCCTCCGATGGACAAGCCCTTGTGCCTGATCGATGCCACAAGCGAACCAAAATCATGGACAGATCCAATAAATATATTGCCAATGACGATCCACAGCGTAACAGGCAACCATCCAAAAACCGCAGCTAGTATTGGGCCGTTGATTGGCCCTGCTCCCGCAATGGAAGCAAAGTGGTGACCCAGTAAGACAGGAGCCTTTGCAGGAACGTAGTCAACCCCGTCGTAAAGCTCATGAGCTGGGGTTTTTGCTTGCGGATTTATTCCCCACTGCTTTGCAAGCCAACCGCCGTAAAATATGTAAGCCAATAAAAAAAGCAAGAAAGAGACCAACATCAACATTACACCGCTCATCAAAGCTCACCTCCACGTAAATATTTTTTTCAAAAAACTCTTAGGTTCTGGCTTTATAATAAAATCTTCTTTTATTTGCCTTCCACTAACATTGCTCCACACCCGTTCGTTGCTTAAATCGACGAGTAAAAACCTCAATTCGTACCATCCCCTCAAGCCAAATTTGAAATGACGACCATGTTTTATTCCTTCAACAAAACGAACGAGCTCACGTGAAGCTCCTTTACTCAATACTACCACTAAAGTAAGAAATGTGCACATATGATTCTCCTTTGGATTTACCCAATTATCATATTCTAAGGTAATCCAATTGTAAAGGTTGACTATCTCCGATAGTGATGGCCTATCATAGCACTTTAGCATTCTATAATCATGAGCTTCGTAAGCATCAAGGGCGTATCCCAGTATCGTGCGCTCAGTCCGAACATGACACTCGGCATATAAATCAAAGGATTTGCCCCTTATTTCGTAATTTCTATAGACATCAAAATATCGTTTGTGCCTATTTTCAAGCAACATAAGGTAATTCGTTTTATCCACCTTTCAAACACCTCTGCTTGGCGTCCTCTAAGCAAGCACCGTAATTAGGTATATTTAAGCTGGTAAACCCACAATTACATTATAATACTTGATGTCTTTGCACATCGCAAAAAACAATTTTGGTTGTAAAATGTTTTTGAGGTCTTTGGATCTATTTGTATTTGTAGCGGTAGCAGGAAAAATGATAGAAGGGGCCCCTGACGATGTTGTTAGTCGATATAAGATATTGCAGTTTAAAAGACTTAAACGATATTTACTCCATTGAAATGGCGGCTTACGAATATCCTTGGCCATACGAAATATTCGAAGCGGATCTTAAGCGTAAAATAGGCAAGATTTTCTACATAGGTGCCTGGTGGGGAAACAAGCTGTGTGGTTTTGGTACCTGTCGTCGAGAAAAGAGAAAGCTTAAAATCATGAACCTCGCCGTTCATCCCGACTTCAGGCGCAATAAGATAGGATCTCAGTTACTGCTTGCAATGGGGGAGCTTGGAGTAAGCTTAGGATGTAAAAGGGCCCTTTTGGAAGTAAGAGTCACTAATCATCCTGCACGATTGTTGTACGAGCAATTTGGGTTTAAGCCCATACGTCTCCTGTCGCGCTATTACCAAGATGGCGAAGACGCCTACTTGATGGAATCGCCGTTGCCCTTTCAGATCGTATTGCCAAAAGATAATGCAGAACCTCGGTCCGAATGAAGAAAGGGTCGCACCATTGAACACCTTTAGGTGGACATGCCGGGAGAAACGCCTCGGTCCGAATGAAGAAAGGGTCGCACCCCTTACCTAGTCATTAAGATAGCGACCCTTTCTTTAAAAGTACTCTCGACTCAGCTTAAAGGGCTGCTTTTATACCCGCATTTATTGCATTGGCAATTTTTTCTATCTTCGCATCGTCCATCACTACGCCTATAGCAAACATGACGGATCGCGATACTATTTCCTCAGTTTGAGTCCATTCAATGGGACGATATAAGGGCATGTCCTCAACGTAGGGACAGTCAAAGGGACAGCGCACCCTGGAGTAGTACTTACCTTCCCTCAAGGTAGCCCAGTGTTTCGCGTAATGCCAGGTGTTATCGGACAATATGGAGCAACCTGCCCCGGCTTCGGTGCATGCCTCTTTGAAACGCAGTGCTGCGTTAGCATCCGGCAAGATTAAAATCAAATGAGACGCAATTTCGCCTTCCCTGTCAGGCAAATCCCGCAAGGAGATTCCCTCTATCTCACCTATAGCATCTAAGATTTTTTTCTTGTTAATTCTTTGCGCTTCAATGACTGTATCAAGCTTGGATAATTGCGCCAACCCCAGGGCACCTTGAAGCTCACCCATTCTGAAGTTAAACCCAAGACAAGCCTTTCCTTCAGCTCCTCTTTCTATGCTTAAGTCGTGTATGTGGCCATGATCATGGTAGTACTCCATTTTCTTGTACAATTCTTCATCGTTAGTGAATAACATTCCGCCTTCGCCCACGGTAATGACCTTATAGGGATCAAGACTATAGGCGCCCCAAAGGCCCAGTCCGCCGCAAGCCCTGCCCTTGTAAGTAGCCCCGATAGCTTGGCACGCATCTTCAATTAAATAAAGACCATGCAGATCACATATTTCCTTGAAGGCATCCATATCGGCAGCTGCGCCAAACATGTGAACAGGCATTATAGCTTTAGTCTGATCCGTAATTAAACTTTCAACGGAACTGGGATCAAGATTCAAGCTTTCGTCGACATCTGCCAGTACAGGAATAGCCCCACACTCAAGAATGGCCTCAATGCTTGCGATAAAGGTAAAAGCGCTGGTAATTATTTCATCGCCAGGCCCTATGCCGAGGGCCTTAAGGCCTACGTAGAGAGCCGCCGAACCATTGCTCACGCCTAAAGCGTATTTAGTCCCTACCCTTTTCGCAAAGGCTTCTTCAAATTCTGCTACCCGATAAATTCCTTCTCTGACGTCCTGGAAGGAATACCTGTGCACAACTTTCCTTTTGATAACATCCGCCAAGGCATCAATTTCTTTCTGATCAAACAACTCAAAGCCCGGCATTATTTCATCGCCTCCTCGTAAATTTTGATGCAAAGTTCCTTATCAAAAGGCCTAGGGTTATTTTCCATGGGCCTGCTTACGGCTAAAGCTTTTTCTGCCATCTCGGGGAAATGTTCGCTCGTTATGCCCGCGCTCAGTGACTCTAACGTCCTGGGCAACTCCAAATCCTCAAGCAACTCATCTAAAGCCTCAGCGCAAAGCAGAGCACCGTCACGAACATTGATATTGCTTCCTTCATCTACATACCCTAACCACTTGAGGACGTTGGTATAACGGACAGGACAACTGAAAGCGTTGGCCCTGACTACGTAAGGTATTAGCAGAGCATTAGCAATTCCATGCCCCACCCCAAACATCCCACCCAAGGGGTATGAAAGGGCATGACAAGCTCCTACCCCTGCGTGAACTAAGGCCAAGCCAGCCAAATAAGCCGCGTACTGCATGTGGCTTCTGGCCTCCAAGTTTTTGCCATTCCATGTAGCAATTCTGATCCACTTTCCTAT
>JAAYTM010000057.1 GCA_012518015.1 Synergistaceae bacterium | reverse complement strand
TCGAGCATTCTCTTTACTTCATCTGTATTTTCCCTGATCCATTTGATATCAAGCAATTTGAGTACCACCTTTCTGATTTCGTATTTGAGCAAGTAAATTAATCATTTCAATGGCGGCCATGGCTGCTTCTGCGCCCTTGTTGCCCGATTTGCTTCCGGCACGCAGTAACGCCTGTTCAAGATTGTCGCAAGTGAGTACGCCAAAGACTACGGGAACACGATGATCTATGGCGATTTTGGCCAACCCCTTTGCAACCTCGGAAGCCACGTAATCGAAATGGGGCGTATCACCCCGAATGATGGCTCCTAAAGGAATAACAGCGTCGTATTTACCGGACAATGTTACCTCTTGAGCTACCAAGGGCAATTCCCAAGCACCGGGCACCCAATACAAATCTATGTCTTGTTGTCTAACCCCATGTCTAAATAATACGTCCTTGGCTCCTTCTATCAACTTACTAGTAATAAGCTCGTTAAAGCGGGATGCCACCAAAGCAATTTTTTGTCCTTCTCCCATGAGGTTGCCCTGAAGAATGCGCATAATATTTGCCCTCCTTTTGAAATTTTTTAATCATGTTGGGAATGCCCGTTTTAATGAAACAGATGACCCATCTTTTCTTTCTTGGTCTTCAAGTAATTAAAATTATAGGGATTTGGTTTTATTTCTATGGGAACCCTCTCGACGACCTTCAAACCATATCCCTCGAGGCCTATAACTTTTTTGGGATTGTTGGTCATTAAGCGCAGCTTTCTCACACCGAGGTCAAAGAGTATTTGAGCTCCTATCCCATAATCCCTCAAATCGGGACTGACCCCAAGTTTTAGGTTGGCTTCCACAGTGTCCATTCCCCTTTCCTGAAGCTCGTAGGCCTTAAGTTTTTTGTACAATCCAATGCCTCTGCCCTCTTGGCGCATGTAAAGCACGATGCCCCTCCCCTCGTGTTCTATCATTTGCATAGCTTTGCGAAGTTGAGCACCACAATCGCACCTGAGAGATCCAAAAACGTCACCTGTAAGGCACTCTGAGTGCACTCTTACCAGCACTTCGTCACCTTCATTAATTTCCCCTTTGACTAATGCAATGTGCAAACGATCGAGAACATCATCCAATATCCAACGATAAGCGTGGGCAACGAAATTGCCATACTCGGTTGGAAGGGCAACCATTGAAACCCTTTCAACGAGCTTTTCTCTCCTGTGCCTATAGCGTATTAAATCCTTTATAGTCGTTATCTTGAGGTCAAACTTTTTTGCGAACTCGATCAGTTGAGGGAGCCTGGCCATGGTGCCGTCATCGTTCATTATCTCACATATCACACCAACCGGTTCCAGGCCTGCAAGTCTTGCCAAATCGACGGCAGCTTCCGTATGACCGGCTCGTTTTAATACGCCCCCCTTTTTTGCTATCAGCGGAAAGATGTGACCTGGGCGTCTAAAGTCTGAAGCCTTGGCGTTGCAATCCGCAAGCAAACGAGCCGTAATGGCTCTATCTTCAGCCGATATACCTGTGGTGGTGCCTTCCTTGGCGTCAACTGAAATGGTAAAGGCGGTGCCATGGGGATCTGTGCTGTGAAGTACCATTGGTTTCAGTTCTAACTGCCTCGCCTTTTCCTCTGTAAGCGGAACACATACCAATCCCCTGCCATACTTAGTCATGAAATTTATCGCCTCGGGCGTCACCTTCGACGCGGCCATCAGTAAATCTCCTTCGTTTTCTCTGTCTTCGTCATCGACGACGATGATCATCTTGCCCTCTTTTATTAGGTTTACGGTTTCCTCGGGCGATGCGAAAACCTCGTCTAAGGCCATTTTCTACTCATTCCTCCCTCTTGCCTATCACTGCCATCCGTATTTAGCTAGCTTTTCCCAAGTTAGATTGCTTGATCTATCTTTCTCGTTACTGGATGAGCATTTTAAAAATCGCTCTATGTACTTACCTATTATATCCGTTTCTAGATTTACCAGTTCTCCAGCCTTCAAGCCGCCAAGTGTCGTTAATTTTAAGGTGCTGGGGATTATGCCGACGGTAAAATCAGTTTCTGTGACGTCGATGACAGTTAAACTCACTCCATCCACCGCTATAGAGCCCTTTGGCACGATGTAGTGCATGATAGAAGCATCTGCATTTATCCTTACGGTACTCGTTTGTGTCTTTTTTGATATTTCGCTTACGACGCCAATGCCTTCAACATGCCCCAAGACTATATGGCCGCCCAGTCGATCGCCAACTTTTAAAGCGCGCTCCAAATTTACCTTATCGGGAGGTTTCAGCATTCCAAGTTTCGTTACGGCGACAGTCTCCCCCATCATCTCCGCGATGAAGCTGGTATGCCCCGCTTTAACGACGCTCAGGCAAGCTCCTGATACGGAGATGGATTCGTTTTCGGAAAGTTCGGGAGATATTTCAGGAGCTTCTATTATTAGGTTCGTAACGTCGCCACGCCTGTCTATGGACAACACAGTCCCTATGGTCTCTATCAAACCAGTAAACATCACAGATCGACCTCCATCAAGAGATCGTCGTCCAGCCTTTTTGTGCTTCTTATTTTCCCCTTAGGAATTTCAATCATATCCTTTAATAGAATTTGCGGAAATATTCTTTTTCCCTGACCTATAATCTTGGGCGCATAAAACAATGCCATTTCGTCACAAAGGTCTGCCTCAAAAAAAGAAGACAGAACCCTTGGCCCACCTTCTACCAACAGGTAGTGGATGCCCATCGATGGCAGCTTAAAGACCATTTCTTTGATGTTTAATTTTCCGCTGAAATCCGTCGGGACTTGAAGTACATCTATTCCTTTGGAGATCAACTCTTCCATCTTTTGCGGGGACGAATTTTTCGACGTTACTATTAGCGTTTTCCCCTCATTGAACAACTTGGCATCGAGCGGGATTCTTAAATATGTGTCTAAAGCTATTTTAAGGGGATTTTTGCCGTCGATCAATCTAACCGTTAACTCAGGATTGTCCTTCAGGACAGTACCTATTCCAACAAGTATGGCGTCTGTTTCGGCTCGAAGCAAGTGCGATCGCTTAAGGGAGCTTTGTCCCGTAATCCATCGACTGCTTCCATCTATAAGGGCTACATTGCCATCCAAGCTTGTGGCCACTTTCAGTGTAATCCATGGCCTTCCCTCTTTGAAGGCCATAAAAAAGCCCCGATTTAACCATCTTGCCTCCTCTTCCAATATGCCGACGATTACTTCTATTCCACTTGAGCGAAGATATTCTATCCCCTTGCCTTGAACTTTGTCGAAGGGGTCCTCGACAGCTATGCAAACAGTTTTTACTCCACTTTGAGCGATTAAAGGACAACACGGAGGTGTGCGTCCATAGTGGGTACATGGTTCCAAGTTGACATAAAGAGTAGAGTCTTTCGCCAGTTCTTTTGCCATCGAAAGCGCTCCTACTTCGGCATGAGGGGCTCCGGGGTGCCGATGGAAGTCCATGCCTACTATTACACCATCTTTGACTATCACACATCCGACCTTAGGATTTGGACTTGTAGCGCCCGTTCCCCTTCTGGCTAGACTCATTGCCATTCGCATGTAATGTTCATGAACTCTTTTTTCTGAAATCTTCATCTTCAGATTCACCTTTTAAAAATTTAAGAATTTGCCTTGCCATTTTAGGTCCAATGTTATTGACCTTTTCTAACTCCTCCGGAGTTTTTGTCGCAATGTGAGCTACGCTACCGAAATGGGCCAAAAGGGCTGCCGCCCTTCTTTTTCCTACTCCAGGGATGTCCTCTAGAGCGGAACGTTTGTACCGTTTGTTAAACTTGCTATTATGGGACGAGAGGGCAAACCTGTGAGCCTCGTCCCTTACCCTCCTCAGCAAATTGAGCCCGGGATCGTCCAAAGGAAGTTTAATCGGTAGGCTAGAGTTTGGAATGTAGAGATCTTCTTCTTTTTCAGCAAGTGCTACAACGGCAATGTCATTGATGTTAAGCTCCGCTAAGGCGTGCATAGCAAAGGAAAGTTGTTGAGCGCCACCATCTATGAGGAGAAGCTGAGGAAGAGGTTGATTTCTTTTCAACGAGGAAGAATAATGTCTTTTAACGATCTCCTCGATGGAGCGAAAATCGTCTATCCCTTTTACCGTTTTAATATTATATCTTCTGTATAATGAGGGATTCGGCAAGCCTTGCTCGAAAACCACGATCACTCCATATGCCTCTTTTCCACTTAAATGGGAAATATCGCAGCCTTCAATGCGCCAAAGGGGCGAGGACAGGCCTAAGAGGTCCTGCAAACTCTCTATTGCCTCCCAAATTTCTTTATCAATTGGATCTTTGAGAGTAAACGAGACTTGCTGTCTGCTTAAACGCCATATAGCCTTTATGGCGTCTCGGTAAAGGGCTGCTTTCTCAAAGGCCAGTGACGATGCCGCTTCGTCCATTTTTTTTCTGAGACTTTCGACCAATGCGCTGGCTTGTCCTCTCAAAAGCAAGATGACGTCGTCCACCAGTTCTTGGTATTCTTTGGGTGTGCAAAGGCCTGCGCAGGGAGCTAGGCATTTTCCTAGATTGTAACGAAGACAAGGACGACTTTGCACGGCCTTTTCCTTCAAGTTTAAACTACAGGTCCTTAAAGGAAAATAACGTTCCATTAACCTTAAAATTTGTCTCAGTTCTTTGACCCGCGTATAAGGGCCCATGTAAATCGAACCATCGTTTTCCTTATGTCTCGTTATGACTACCCTTGGAAATAACTCGTTTGTGATTTTAATGCAAGGATAACGTTCGCCCATCTTCAGCTCGATGTTAAAGAAGGGCTGGTAGTGTTTTATCAAGCGTGCCTCGACGATAAAGGCCTCAGCTTCCGTTTCCGTCCTTATAAAAGAGATATCTTTTGTTAGCTGGACAAGTTTTCGCAGCCTAGGAGAGGCAAATCCTTTATGGCGAAAGTAAGAAGAAACTCGTTTTTTGAGAGATTTTGCTTTTCCTACATATAAAACTTTATCGTCCTCGTCGTGAAAGACATATACACCTGGCTTATCAGGTAGGCATCTTACCTTTTCCTCAAGGTTTATTGGCATTTTTCGGCCATCCTTATTTTTATCCTGCATTTTTGCTTTTAAAATTTCCTCCCGCACTTTCTAATTTCACGTTCTTATTATAGGATTATAAATGTAATTTTGACACACTGGGAGGGAGAGAGCAAGGATGGGTTTAACTTTATATAATGATTTGACGCGTTGCAAGGAAGAGTTTATGCCTTTGATTCAAGGTAAAGTTGGTTTTTACGTATGCGGACCTACCGTGTATGACTTCATTCATATCGGCAATGCAAGGCCCTTTGTCGTCTTCGATGTCTTGAGACGATATATGGAGCATAAAGGCTTGGAAGTCATCTATGTCCAGAACTTCACTGATATAGATGATAAGATGATCAATAAGGCTAACGAGCTTGGCATATCGGTCGAAGAATTAGCTGAGCGCTTTATAAATGCCTACTTCGAGGACATCGCGCCTTTGGGCGTCAAGCGGGCGACAGTCCATCCCCTTGCCACGAAGCATATCGATGAGATCATTGATCTCATATCGCGGATAATGGAGAATGGTCACGCTTATGTAACCGAAGGTAATGTTTATTTTGACGTCAAAAGTTTTCCGGAATACGGAAAACTTTCCGGTCAGAGCATCGAAGAACTCCAGGCCGGGGCCAGGATTGAGGTGGATGTTAGAAAAAGACACCCCCTTGACTTCGTATTGTGGAAAGCTCAGAAGGCTGGCGAACCTTGGTGGGATAGTCCGTGGGGACCAGGAAGGCCTGGATGGCATATAGAATGCAGTGCAATGGCGATGAAGTATCTGGGCGAAACAGTGGATATACACGGCGGTGGAAGCGACCTGATATTTCCTCATCACGAAAACGAAATAGCCCAAGCTGAAGCTGCCACCGGCAAGCAGTTTGTAAGATACTGGGTTCATAACGGTTACTTGCTGATAAACAAGGAAAAGATGTCCAAGTCGCTGGGTAACATCTTGACCGTTAGAGAGATAATTAAGAAATATCAACCTCTTGCCGTAAGGCTCTTTATATTGGGAGCTCATTACAGGAGCCCACTCGATTTTTCCGATGAGTCATTGACTCAAGCGACAAGAAGCTTGCAACGACTTCGCAATTGTTACTCCGACTTGATGTTTCACCTGGAACGGAGCCAAGAAAAGGATGTGCCAGACACATGGCTTAATGACATCGTTGATGAAGGATACGGAAGGTTCTGCGAAGCCTTAGATGACGATTGCAATACGGCAGCGGCTTTAGGGGTGGTTTTTGAAGTGGTAAGGGAGTTAAATAATTACTTGAAGGAAAATGTAACCCCAGATAAAAAGGCTTTAATTAATGCAAGGAAATTCTTTGCAACGGTCGAAGACATCATGGGCATCATAGGGACGGAAACGATATTGGCAAAGACCGAGGAAATACCGTCCAGTGAGATAGAAAGGCTCATAAAAGAAAGGGACGAAGCAAGAAAAATGCGCGATTTTGCCAGGGCCGATTCAATACGAAACGAGCTTGCTGACAGGGGTATTATATTGGAGGATACTCCTTTTGGAACGCGTTGGAAAAGGAAGGAGTAAGGAGACATAGAAGTTATTTTGCATCAGGTTGTTTTTTCTTTTTCCAGATCGTCGTAAAATTGTTCGGGCGTACTTTGCGCGAATCCTACCTTCCAGGCAAAGACCGCTGCTTGTGTTCTGTCAGAGAATTCGAGCTTTTTTAGGATGCGGCTGACGTGGTTTTTAACCGTTTTCTCGGATAGATACATTACTTTAGCTATATTTTGATTGGAAAAACCTTGAGATAGCCAATAAAGGACTTCTTTCTCACGGGGGGTTAGATGATTTAACTGACCTACATTGTCCCCTATTGAAGCGATATGATCCCTGTATGCTTCTAATCGCGGATCTATGTAAGTCTCAGCTTTTGCTGCATGCCTAATGGCTAAGAAGAGATCCTTGAGCTTTGACGATTTCAAAACACATCCATATATGCCAAACTTCTTTAGATTATGTGCCGGAGGCAAGTTATTCTCTGTCGTTACCAAAACACATCGGAGAGAGTTAAACCTCTTGGATAATTCTTGAATAAGATCTACTGTATCATCTCTCGATAGATCTTCATCGTACACAACAACATCGGGATGAGTCGTACCTACGATCTCGTATATATCATCGGCATGGCTCGTCTCCCCCACTACGGAGATATCCATCTCCATCTCTAGTATATGTTTAAAGCATTCTCGATATAATCGATGTTCATTGATCACGACGACCTTTATCGTTTGCGACACCCGAAATCCTCCTTGGCGGAGGCGCATGGGAATCGAACCCACCCGGGCCAGCCCTCACTAACCCACACCAGATTTGAAGTCTGGGGGCCGCACCAGCGACCAAGCGCCTCCTCAGTCTACTAAATCTTATAGTTAATTCCCTCCTTTGTCTAGTTGTACAAGAATGCCCGCCTTTTTTCTCGCCCGTGCAATGGCATTTTCCATTCTTTTATATGGCCACGATAGAAACCGCGCTGCTTCAGCGATGCTTCCTGTGTAAAGGAAAGCTTTAAGCGCCGTCGATTCCATTGGAGTCAATATAGCATATAAATTCTTAGCAAACTCCCTTTGTTTTAACGTTTCATCGATATCTATTTCGCTTGGTTGATCTGGTATCGTTTCCAACGAGATAAAATCTTTTATCTTGTTTTTTCTAAGATAAGATATCATTGCGTTGCGAATGCATGTCTTCGCAAAGGCAGGAAAACTTCCCCTTTCTTTGCGATAATGTTGTATAGCTTGATATAGCCCTATATACCCCTCCTGTATGAGGTCTTCTCTCAGATTAGGATCTCCATTTGACAAGAGCGAAGCCATCTTTAAAATTAGAGGGGTATAGTTAACCAAGATTTCGTCCAATCTGATATTGCTCCTTTCATGTCTTATAGGAGGTTTGGATACCTTGAATAGGCATATCTTAGAAAAATTAAAATCAGAAGGCAGTGTTAAAGATGATAGCATAGTTGTGCCTTTTAAATCCATAAAAACCGCATCTATGGAATACAATATCCCTGAAAAAAGCTTGGAAATAATGTTGCTCGAAGAAGGGTTGATCCCTGAAAGGTACGCAAGAAACATCGGCACCTACGGCATTTTTGGACAGCTTTTATTGTTAAAAAGCAAAGTTATGGTGGTCGGATGCGGTGGTCTTGGGGGATGGAATGTCGAAATACTTGCAAGAGCCGGCGTAGGATACCTTCGTTTGGTGGATAATGATCATTTTGTGGCCCATAACTTGAATAGGCAGCTCTTGGCGATGGAAAGCTCGTTGCAAGAGCAAAAAGTACAGGCTGCTGCAAAAAGGATAAAGGAAGTCAACTCAAGCGTCGAAGTTGATGTTTGCCCCTGCCTGTTCGATGAAAAAACGGCTGGAAGGTTGGTCGAGAGGATGGATGTTGCAATTGATGCTTTGGACAATAATCATTCCAGACGTATCCTTTTTGAGGTTTGCAGGAGCAAAGAAATTCCCGTCGTCCATGGAGCCATTGGTGGATTTATTGGACAGGCAAAGGTTATAATGCCTGGAGACCCACATCCCTTTAAGATCTTGGGAGAGGACGTTCCGGATAAAGGCATAGAGGTAAAGTTAGGAACTCCTCCTCAAACTCCAGCTCTAATAGCTACTATTCAAGCCAATGAAGCCATTAAGTTGCTTTTAAAAAAAGGAGAAATACTAAAAGACCACCTGCTTTGGATAGACTTAGAGCATAATGAATGGATGCGACTAAAGTTAAGCTAAAAGCTGAAATTGTACTTTTAAAGATCTAGCTTTCCTTTACGGTATCACATAAGCTCCGCAATATAATTGCTAGTTTACTTGAAGCCTTTTTAGTTTCTTCCAGGACTTCTTCGTGGGTTAGCGGCTTGTCTTCCATGCCCGCTGCGTAGTTTGCTACGCAGGAAATGGCGCAAACGCGGATGCCCATTTGTTTTGCTGCCATGGCTTCCGGAACTGTGGACATTCCCACTATGTCCGCCCCTAAAATCCTTGCCATGCGAATTTCAGCCGGAGTTTCAAAGGAAGGCCCGCTGAAGGCTATGTAAATCCCGCGCTTGAGCGTGATGTCATTTTCTTCCGCTACTTGTTCGCATAGCACCATCAACTTATGATCGTAGGCAAAGGTCATATCAGGGAAACGCGGTTCAAAGAGATTGCCCTCCTCGCTTCTTAAGGGGTTAACCCCCATGAAATTTATATGATCGTATATTAGCACGAGATCTCCGGGGGTTAGTCCATAATTAATGCCTCCAGAGGCGTTGGTTAATATTAGCGTCTTGACGCCAAGCAAACCGCAGACGCGAATGGGGAAGG
>JAAYTM010000056.1 GCA_012518015.1 Synergistaceae bacterium | reverse complement strand
TAATCTTTTAAGCATTGTCTGCCACCTCCATGGCGATATCTTACCACTCTTTTATTTCAACTTTATTTTAACCGATGCAATCTGGGAACACGGACAGTAATTTTACTCAATGCGCTTTTGCCTTGCAGTGATCATCTCTTGCTTTAATTCGTGGTTTGCGTGTCATACTGTCATATATAGTTTGACGACGCTATTTTTGGGATGTAACCAAATGGCACTGTTGTTTTTGCGATTCCGATGATCTGAGCTGGATCGGATATTACAATCTCTGCCCCTAAAAAAGATGCGGTTATCTTGCCAACTACTTTTATCCGCTTCCCGGTCAAAGAGTCCTTAATTTTAAGTAAATGTTTGTTGTTATCGTAAATGACGAGGTAACATCGGCTGCCACTTTGTGACAATAACCACCTCGATACGGACTTTTTGACTTCGTCTATCCTTATGTCGATGGTTACATAACTACCAGCCAAGTAGGGCAACTCAACATAGATTTGGCTTGGAGTAAATATCCTTTTTCGTGCCAGCTTCCAAAGGCCTAAGTTTTGGCCTCGCGCCCTTTTCGTTGCTTCCATTATGACCCCAAGGTATTTCCCGTTAGGAGGGATGAAGTAAGGCAAAGCCAGCCCCTTCTCTACCAGTGCTTCATTGACCATTTTTTCCCCATTTTCAGTGCTTACCCACACGTAAGCAAGCAATCTGCCGTATTTATCCCTCTCTTCTTTGTCAAGTTCTATCCTAATCTTTTTATTTAAAAGGAGCGAAGAGTTAAAGATTTTGGCCTTCCTGGCAAGCTCTTCTTCCCCGCGACGTGGGTGGTGCATTTCGGGGGTATCAATCAATAAATATCTAATTGTCTCTTTTTTGCCTTGATTGGTTAACGTTACGATGGTATCACCGTCGACGATGTCGGTGACGAGAGCCTCTTTTTCTCCTAAGTTTAGGAATAACGAAAAAAGACTTATTAAAAAAGCGGCAAGGAGCACTTTTCGGACAAGGCCTTTTCTGCCCCCTGCCGCAAGAGGATTTCTCACGACTTTACTTTCCCTTCAGCTCCGGGAATAGCCTAAGCAGTCCCTCTCCTTCTTTGATCCGCTTCAGAGCTATGTTTGTTGGCAGTAAGAATACTAGTTCGTTGGCCTGGTGTACCGTGGCGCTGAACAAATGGCCTCCAACGGTATTTAAATCTGAATCGCCGAGTATTACATGAAAGTGCATGTGGATTTCCCCGTCCTCTTTTTCGTTAACCGATCCTGTCATGGAAAGAAGTTCCATCGGTTCGCTGAAAACTTTCTTTTTGTATTCTTCTCCGCTAAACCATCCTATCTCAACATCTTTCATCATTCCTACCGAAGAAACCAAGACTGCTGATTCTATTCCCTCGTTTTTCAAAATAGCTGTAAGTTCTTTAAAAAAATCATCATCCTCTTTCAGGCGTACTATTAGATAATTTTTGTCCCGAGCGTAAATGTTTTTACAAGACATGACGGTCTCCCCCCCTTCTTTGTGCTCTTTGCGTTACATTATGTTATCATGAAATTCCATGGCAAAATCTTCGACCTGGCCAGATTAAAAATTTATATTGGGTAAACCTCCCACGATAAAAATTCACAATCCCAGCAACTGCCGCCTGCTGCGATGTATTTAAGCAAATGATTTGCTTTTGAATGCGATATTCTGGGTTGCGCTACGTATTTTATCCCCAACCAGCTTAAAAGATCCGGAAGCCAAGGCACCCCTGGTCCTAAGAGGACCACATTTTCGGTACTTTTTATCAACTTCTCCAATGAGAATAATTGTCTGTCCCTGAGGGCTTGAAAGGTAATCCAAAGCCAATCGGCATCGTTAAGCAAATGTGGTCCAACCCACGAAGGAAGAACGCGAGGCTTTCTGGAGAAGTCATCCAAAACGAAGGGTTTTAAATTTAAATTATTGAACAAAAGAACTAAAGGCTGTTCGTAACCTATTAGATACAACTTCTTGGGGTTAAGGTCTTTTAAAAATCTACTCAAAGGTCTCCCTTTTGTTTTGATGGGGGCAAGGGCTGACGCCGCGGCGCTTGCGATCGCGAATTCCTGCGGGTAGGGCGATACCATAAGTTCCACCAGCTCATGGGCCGATGCATTTAGAAGGCGTTGAGTCTGAGAGGAATAGGACTCGAAGGTTTCGAGATTTCTTCGGGTGGGCACGGATCCTAAGCCATAGCGCCCGTCCCGAAACAGGACAATACTGCCATGCCACCCTAGGACGATCTCGCTGACTTCGCCATCAGGAAAGGAACGGAGTTTTTTCAGGATTGTTTCAAATATTCGCAATCCTATACCCCGGTCAAGTCCACTTTTGTGTGTAAAATCCCTCTGGCATCTTTTGCAGCCTAGTGGAGTCCCACTAGGCTGCATTCTTTAGATTTGTCTTCTCCATCTGATCTCGCCTTTTCATGCTTATCTCTCCATAATAGGTATTCAGTCATATCCAAATACCTATTGCCGGTTGTCCATGACTCATCTATCTCCATGAGCACTGCGCCAATTAGCCTTAACGCCGATTCTTCGTTCGGAAATATACCTATGACCCTTTCTCGCCTTCTGATCTCACGGTTTAGACGCTCTACGGCGTTTGTAGTACGTAACCTACGCCTGATGCATTCGGGAAGCGCCATTATTGCCATTGCATCTTCAAAGCCTGCTTCAAGCCTTTCTATTGCCTTGGGTGCTAGCCTTTCAAATTCTGTTACTGCTTCATCCAAGAGCTTTCTTGCCGTATCCATATCGGGAGCTTCAAGGATGTGTTTTACACGAGCATGCAGTTTACCTTGAAGCGACTTTGGACAGGCCTCCGAGATGTTACGAAGGAAATGGGTCTGACACCTCTGCCAGCTTGAACCTTGAAAATGCGTCATTATGGCCTTCACCAACCCCTTATGATCGTCTGAGACCACTAAATCTACGCCTTTAAGCCCTCTTCTTTTGAGCTCGATGAAAAATTGAGACCAACTTGCCTCCGATTCCCCGTCACCTAATCTCAAGCCCAATATCTCACGGTAGCCTTCCCTGTTTATCCCACAGGCTATAAGCACGCTTTGAGGTACAACCCTACCACCCTTTCGCACCCTTATGACCAAGGCATCCACCAAGATAAAGGGGTATTCCTTTTCGTTTAAGTCCCTCTCGTTCCACGCATTCACGGTCTGATCTAGCTTCTTACAGAGCTCTGATACGCTTGATTTGGAAAAAACAACTCCACACAGCTTTTCAACTACGTTTTTCACCTTTCGAGTGGATACGCCATTTATTACCATCTCCATGAGAGAGATAAGCAGCGCCTGCTCGCTTCTTTGGTAGCGCTCGAAGATATCCGTCGAAAACTCACCGCACCTCAGGCGTGGTACATCTAAAACCAATTTACCTATCCTAGTCGTAAGCGACCTTTCCCTGTAACCGTTTCTGTATCCTTGTCTTTCATCGGTTCGTTCGTAAGGTTCTGCCCTTAACTGCTCCGAGGCTTGAGCTTTAAGTATCTGGTTTAAGACTTGCTCTGCTAGCTTGGCTAAACCTTCGTCTTTGGAAAATAAGTGTTGCAACATATCAGTGTCGATGATAACCTGGTATTGGGCCATCCATAATCCCTCCTGGTATTGGTGTTTGTTCAAGCTTCATCTTACCAGAGGGAGGGTGGCCCTTAAAACTTTTTTGCCTTACCTTACCCAACCCTTTTTACACACTATAATGGACAGTACTTAATTGGGAGCAACTTATGGAATGGGAAAAAAAGTACTTCTTAAACCCTCTTCTAACAGTAGAAGAAGTGCCAATTGCCCGAAAAATTGCTGAAAAGGTTGATCAGCATTTCATTTATTTATCCGATGGTACTAAGCTATTAGACATGGTAAGCGGGTATTACAGCTGTAATGTCGGGCTAAAACACCCGAAGATATCCCAGGCAATAAGAGAGGCAACCGAGGACTTTGGTTTTGTGGGTGAAGTCTGTTTTGCTAACCCATATACGCCAATAGCTGCAAAGATCTTAGTAGAAGATATT
>JAAYTM010000011.1 GCA_012518015.1 Synergistaceae bacterium | reverse complement strand
TGGTAAGACTTTATTGGCCCAGACATTGGCTGAAATATTAAATGTACCCTTCGCCATTGCCGATGCTACAACCCTGACTGAAGCGGGTTACGTGGGCGAGGACGTTGAAAACATTTTGGTGAGATTACTGCAAAACTGTGATTATGACGTAGCTTTAGCGGAAAAAGGGATAGTCTACATAGATGAGATCGATAAAATAGCCCGCAAGAGCTATTCGCCGTCGATCACGCGAGATGTATCGGGCGAGGGAGTACAGCAAGGCCTTCTTCGCTTGCTTGAAGGAACTGTTTCCAGCGTTCCGCCCAAGGGGGGAAGGAAACACCCTTATCAAGATTTCATCCAGGTCGATACATCAAATATCCTCTTCATCTGTGGCGGAGCCTTTGGAGGCATAGAAAATATCATAGCAAGAAGAATTAATAAAAGTGTCATTGGATTTGGCGGCGATATAATTGGCACGAAGCAAAAAGCATCATGGGATATATTAAAGGAAGTACAGCCTGAGGATCTCATGGCGTACGGATTTATCCCGGAATTTATTGGCAGGCTTCCTGTAATTGTTCCGCTGGAAGGTCTTGATGAAGATGCATTGGTGCACATAATAAGAGAGCCTAAAAACTCCTTATTGAAACAGTACAAAGAACTTTTCAGCTACGAGGGAGTGGAATTGGAATTTACCGAAAAAGCTTTGCGGGCAATCGCTCGCCAGGCTCAGAAAAGAAATACAGGTGCAAGAGGCTTAAGGTCAATCATGGAAAAGGTAATGCTCGACATAATGTACGAGTTGCCCAATATATCGAACGAAGTTGCAAAGGTTAGAATCACCGAAAAGTGCGTTTTGGAAGGAGCATCTCCAGTATACATATCGAGAGATGAAGAAGTAGCCTAACGCTGCGTAAGGCAAAAAACTTAAGATATAAGGAGAGACCATTGCAAAATGCGGGCTGACGATATGCTTATTCCAAAGGAGTACGAACCTAAAGAGATAGAGCAAAAGTGGTATGAATGGTGGCTAAAAAGAGGGCTTTTTCACGCTGAGGTCGACGAAACTAAAAAACCTTTCAGCATGGTCATACCGCCGCCTAACGTAACGGGATCGCTTCACATGGGACATGCATTAAATAATACCCTACAGGACATTGTATGTCGCTATAAGCGCATGAAGGGATTCAATGTACTGTGGATTCCCGGAACGGATCATGCAGGCATAGCTACGCAAAACGTTGTAGAGCGAGAATTAGCCAAAGAGGGCATTCAAAGAAAAGATATAACCAGGGATGCCTTCTTAAAGAAGGTTTGGGAGTGGAAACACGAATACGGTGGCAGGATTATTTCGCAGCTAAAGCGGCTGGGGGCTTCTTGCGATTGGACCAGAGAACGCTTTACTATGGACGAGGGTTTGTCTAGGGCTGTCAGGTGTGTGTTTGTACGTTTGTATAAAGAGGGACTCATATACAAAGGCAAGTACATCATTAATTGGTGCCCGCGCTGTCATACGGCTTTATCTGATTTAGAAGTTGAACATGTGTTAACAAAAGGAAAACTTTATTACGTTGCCTATCCCATCGAGGGCGAAGAAGGTTCAGTAGTGGTCGCCACAACACGCCCCGAAACCATATTGGGAGATGTTGCAATAGCAGTAAACCCCGATGACCAAGAAAACACCGGATTAGTAGGCAAAAAAGTAAGGGTCCCTATGACAGACAGAATTGTACCCATAATCGAGGATCAGATGGTCGATCCATCCTTTGGTACAGGATTAGTCAAGATAACTCCGGCCCACGATCCCAACGACTTTTTGGTTAGTGAACGACATGAACTCAAACTTATTCAAGTTATCGATGCAGATGGTCGCATGAACGAAAACGCCGGTCCCTATAAAGGTATGGACAGATTCGAGGCAAGAGAAGCAATCACGAGGGACATAAAGGCCGCCGGGTTGTTGGTAAAAATCGAAGACCACGAACACGCCATCGGACATTGCTACAGGTGCAATACAGTTTTGGAGCCCTTCTTGTCGGAGCAGTGGTTTGTCCGCACCGAACCGTTGGCCAAAAGAGCAATAGAAGTTGTTAAGGAAGGTCAAATTCGCTGGGTACCTGAACAATGGACCAACACTTACTACCAATGGATGGAAAACATCAGGGATTGGTGCATCTCAAGACAGCTTTGGTGGGGACACAGAATTCCTGCTTGGACCTGCGATGAATGCGGTCATGTCACGGTTTCAGAAGAAGATCCGATCTATTGCGAAAAATGCGGTTCAAAAGAAATAAAACAAGACGAAGACGTATTAGACACTTGGTTTTCAAGCGCGTTATGGCCCTTTTCCACCATGGGGTGGCCGGATGATACGCCTGAACTTAGATATTTTTATCCTACATCGCTCCTTGTCACGGGCTTTGACATAATATTCTTCTGGGTAGCCAGAATGATAATGATGGGATTGAAATTCATGGGAGACGTACCATTTAGGGATGTATACATACACGCCTTGGTACGTGACGAAAAGGGGCAAAAGATGAGCAAATCCAAGGGCAACGTAATAGATCCCTTGGACGTCATAAACGAATATGGAGCTGACTCGCTCAGATTTACCTTGTCTTCGCTAACAGTTCAGGGACGTGACATCATCTTAAGCGCCCAAAAAATAGAATCCTGCAGGCATTTCATGAACAAGATCTGGAACGCAGCGCGCTTTGCCTTAATGAACTTAGAGGGTTTCGAGGGAAGCGGAAGGATAGCGCATAAAAGCGATCTCAGACTCCACGACAAATGGATCCTCATGCGCGCCAACCAAGTCACCAAGGAGGTCACTGATTTTCTTGAGGGCTACTTTTTCGGCGAAGCGAGCAGATTGCTTTATGACTTCGTATGGGGAGAACTCTGCGATTGGTACATCGAGATGGCAAAGCCCGCGTTAAAGGAAGAAGAAGGCAGCGACAGAAAGGTTGCCTCGCAAGAAATACTTTATTACGTCTTCGGGAAAGTTCTTCTGCTTCTTCATCCTTTTATTCCCTTTGTAACCGAGGAATTATGGCACATATTCGGCTTTAGCTCAAATTCCATAGAAGAAGAGTCGTGGCCATCAGTGGAAGAAATGTTCGATGAGACTACAACAGCACTACTTGCCAAGGAGATGTACATAGTTCAAGAAACCATTCGGTCGGCTAGAAACTTAAGGGCGGAAGCCAACGTAGCTCCTCAGGTTGTAGTGCCTCATTTGGCTTTTGATCCCACCGATGAGACAGCCGCTAAGGTGATCGCCGAAAATGAAGACATGATAAAACTCATGTCGAAGGTTGGCCAAATTAGCTTTGTCTCAAGAAGGCCGGGGGGCTCCTTGGTTTCAGTGCTACCTTGGGGCAATGTCTACTTGATAGTAGGCGATATCATAGATATACCTTCTGAGATCGAAAGACTGAAGAAGGAAAAAGAAGAGTTGGCATTAGAGGAACAAAGAAGCTTGTCGAAGCTATCCAATGAATCTTTCTTGCAAAAAGCTCCCAAAGAGGTGGTGGAAAAAGAGAAGGAACGCCTGAAGAAAGCAAGGGAACGCATTGAGAGGATTGATGAAAACATTACTTCGCTTAAAGAAAGTTAAGGCGATCCGAAATGGTCGATAAAGATATTGTGAAAGCCTTTGATCTCTTGGAGCAGGACATTTTAAACGAATCAAGCCCGGGCATTCGCCCGGGCTTGTCACGGATAGCAAAGTGTTTGAATTCGCTTGGCAATCCACAAAGAAATTTTAAAGCAATTCATGTATTGGGCACCAATGGGAAGGGCTCGACAGCATCGACGCTTGCAAGCATTTTAACCAGTTCAGGTTTAAAGACAGCATTATATACTAGCCCTCATTTAATACATATGGGCGAGCGCCTACGCATTAACGGATCTGTCTTGAGCCCACAAAAGTGGTGTGATGCTTGGCATAAAGTCAGGGAATCGTTGCAAGTCAATTCTACAACAGAAACACGCCCAACAGCATTCGAACTCATGACTGCCATTAGTTTTTTGATCATGGCGAATGAAAACGTAGACGTCGCAGTTGTTGAAGCAGGCATGGGTGGAAGACTTGATGCTACAAATCTATTGGGTAATGTGATATTGTCCGTTTTTACATCGATTTCCCTTGATCACACAAACTTTCTAGGCGATACGCTCTCACAAATAGCTAGCGAGAAGTTTGCCGCTATAAGACCCAAAATCAAGGCACTTTATGTTGGCGGCCAAGCAAATGGCATAGAAGACATATTCGTCGCTCGTTGCAAAAAGACAATGTCTGAGGGTCACTTATTTTCGCGAGAGTGTGTTGTAAGACCATGGCATATTTCTATAGACGGTGTGGTATACGATCTGTGGACTTCTCGTGGACATTATTTCGATGCCTTGGAAACAAGATTAGCAGGTGCTTACCAAATTCGTAACACCGCGATAGCAGCTTTTGGTGCAGTTCTTTTAATGGAAACCTTTCCAATGATATCGCACAAATCCATAAGGGAGGGTTTACTATCAGCTTCTTGGGCAGGCCGATTCGAAGTCCTGAGGCTCAATGGGGGTAAAATACTTATATTAGACGGGGCGCACAATCCTGAAGGAATGGAAGCACTGGCTACTTCACTAAAACTGGCACTGCCAGCCAACGAAACTTTTGCAATCATTATGGCCATGATGAAGGACAAGAACGTCGAAGGAGCTTTAAGGAAATTAGCAGATTTGCCGATTCGAAAGTTTATATGCACCGAGGTGCCCAATCTCGAAAGAAGCATGACTTCGAAAACCTTGGCAGCCATCGCAAAGGACATCTTTCCCAACTCATCAGTTCAAATAGAACCCGAAATAGAAAATATCTTAACCAAAACACTGTATGATAACCAATGTAAATACATAGTGATATGCGGCAGCCTTTACCTATTGGGAGCAATAAAAAAAATGATATATTTGAATGAAGATTTTCTTTCTTGCGTAAGGCCAAAAACATGAAAATAAAGTGATAATGGTAAAAGAGGCTTTTAAATGTGGACTCAATTACAAGAGGTGAGTAAAACATGAATCCATTGCGTGTGGGTGTCATTGGGGTGGGTCATTTGGGCTATCACCACGCAAGGATATACACCGAGCTTTTGGAGACCAAGCTGGTGGGCGTGATGGACATCGATGAGGAAAGGGCTGCTTCCGTGGGAGAGACTCTTCAAGTGCCATATTATGGTAATTTAGACCAATTTTTAATGAAGGCCCGTCCCGATGCCTTGAGCATAGTCGTACCTACCGTGGCACATTACGAGGTGGCAAAAAAGGTTATGGAAAAAAATATCCACGTGCTCATAGAAAAGCCGGTCACTAAGACGGTGAATGAAGCCGAAGATCTCCTCAAGATTGCCGCCAAAAGAAACCTGGTGCTTCAGGTAGGACATATAGAACGTTTTAATAGCGCCGTACAATATGTAAGGGGTATCTGTAAACCACCTTTTTATATTCAAACAAGGAGGTTGGGCCCTTTTTCTTCTAGAGTTGCCGACGTTGGCGTAGTTTTGGACTTGATGATTCATGATATTGACATTATTTTGTCTCTGGTGGGTTCCGAAATAAGCGAGATTTCGGCATATGGGCGCTCTATATATACTGAACATGAAGATATCGCTTCTGCCCATCTTACCTTTAAGAACGGCACTATTTCCCATATATTGGTGAGCAGGGTTTCCGAAAAGAGACTTAGAACGCTTGAAATCATGGAAAAAGAGCGATACATAACTCTTGATTACGAGAGTCAAGACGTGTCCATACACAGATGTATTAGAGACAACGGAATGGGATTGATGGAAGTAATAGAACATCCTGTATTTCCGAAACACGAACCGCTTAAAATGGAGTTGCAACATTTTATATCCTGCGTTAGAGAGGGAAGGCAACCGATGGTCGGCATAGCTGATGGCAAAAGAGCCTTGGAGGTGGCCATTGAGGTTTTAAGACAGATACATAATAAT
>JAAYTM010000055.1 GCA_012518015.1 Synergistaceae bacterium | reverse complement strand
TGGGTCGGGCTCAAAGTCGGGGGCTACGCGGCTGTTTAAAAGCTGCATGTCCTTGTCTGTAACGGTCTTGTTGCGAATTGCACCAAGGAGGTCGATGAATTTTTGATCGTGTTGTCGGTATATCTTATCGAGTTCAATGAACTCCACATCCAAGAACTCGAAAACCTTGGCGCTGTAAAAATAGGGACTCTCATAAAGGGTCTTAAATACTTCTTTTTCGTTTTTTGTAACCACAGGAGGGAGTTGATGTAAGTCTCCTATGAAGATCATTTGAATTCCGCCAAAGGGCAACTTGCTTTTAGGTCCGTTCAGCCTCAAAAATTTGTCCACACAGTCGAGCAAATCTGCTCGAACCATCGACACCTCGTCGATAACAATGGTATCAATCTTTTTATAAATATTGCTTGAACCCCTTGATGAACTAATCTTTTTTATCTTATCCAACGTGACGTTGGGCTTAAACCCAAAGAAAGAATGTATCGTCTGGCCCCTGACGTTTAATGCGGCTACACCGGTCGGGGCCAAAACTGCCACTTTTTTATTGGTATTTTGCTGAAAATACGATAACAACGTGGACTTTCCCGTGCCGGCTCGTCCCGTGATGAAGACATTTTTATTTGAATTTTCCATGAGATCCAATGCCTTGCGAAAGCCTTCGTTGATTTCAATCTGTGTCATGTGATTTCAAACTCCTGCGTGCGTTTTTTAAAAGCATTCCCAAAATGTTCATTTGCTTCAAGTAAATCATATCATTGTTTAAATCTAAAATTAAGATCCGAATGCTCATTAAGCGCCACCTTTCCAGCTCTTGGTGCGCTTTTTATTGACGCAAAGTCGCCAAAACAATTACAATATAATAAACATATGTCCAAAATTATACGTGCAAGACATTAACTTAAAGCGAAAGCCAATCAGTGGCAAATCGACCTAACGAGGAATATTTTATAAATGATCAAAAGAAGTGCTAACAATTGGAGTTGATGCAAATATGCCAAGACCGCCTAAATTTAGACGTGTCGAGTTTCTTCCGCAAGTAACAGTGTTTAAGCCGACAGGAGTTCCGCTGCGAGAACTCGAGGAAGAAGTATTGGCTGTAGAGGAGTTAGAGGCCATTCGCCTCAAAGACCTTTTAGGATTGGAACAAGAAGAATGTGCAGAGAGGATGAAAATCTCACGCCCCACATTTCAAAGGGTGCTCGTCTCGGCCAGACAAAAGATAGCAAGAGCCCTAGTAGAAGGTAGAGCAATTCGAGTAGAAGGCGGAAATTACAAAATAGCTTTTCGTCCCCGCAGATGTAGATTCTGCGACTTTGAGCTCGAAACCTTCGCTGACACAGAAGAAAGGGATAGCGAAATAAGATGCCCGCGATGTGGTGCTCGACATGAGCGCCTTGCTGATGAGGCCAGGGATACCTCAGGTGTTCCGAGGGGTCGCCATGGCAAAGGTTGGCGCCAAGAATAAAGAAAAAACACCTCCAAAGCTTCCAGATAAAAGATTTAAGAATTATTTTTATAGGTTATTGACATATGTTCATAACTATTGTATATTCGTTATGAACATATGTCCATTTTTCACCTTACGCCACATCGAAAAGGGAGGTGTAAGAGAATGCCAAGAGGCGATAGAACAGGTCCAGCGGGAATGGGCCCAATGACAGGGAGGGCTGCCGGCTATTGCGCTGGCTATCCGGTACCGGGATACATGAACCCTTATTGGTGTCGAGGCGCGGGCTTTTGGGGCAGACCCGGGCGTGGCTGGGGAGCCGGGTTCGGCCGAGGCAGAGGCTGGAGACGGATGTACCATGCAACCGGCCTGCCGGGTTGGGCTAGGGCTTATTACCCTTATTACCACGGATGGATGGCTCCGTATCCTGAAGAGATTCCCCAAGATGTACCTGTGGTCGAAGAGGAAATGGCCTTCTTAAAACAGCAAGCGGAAATTCTGAAAAGTGAGCTCAAAGCCATCGAAAAACGTCTGGAAGATTTGTCCTCTGTTAAGGATGAAGAAGCAGAGGGGCGATAAGTAGCGTAAAAGCAGGAACAGCTTTCGAAAGCCGTTCCTGCTTTGCTAAAAGGAAAGCGAGCTAAGAAGGGCAAATCATCTAAAGGGGAGGAAATCAAGATGAAACTGGCAGTTACCGCACAGGGCAAGGACTTAGATGCAGCTTTAGATCCGCGCTTTGGCAGATGTCAGTACTTTATCATCATCGATCTGGATGCGGGAGAACATGAAGCGGTCGTTAATAAATATTCGACGGAAGCTGGAGGCGCAGGCGTTCAATGTGCCCAACTTCTTGCAGATTATGGGATCGATGTTCTTGTAACGGGCAAGGTGGGCCCAAAGGCAGCGCGTGCTCTCGAAGAGGCCGGCATCGAAGTCTATACTATGGCCTCGGGCACTGTGCGTGAGGCTACAGAAGCGTACAGAGAAGGAAAACTCGCGAAAGCTTAGCGTGCAACGTCATGATTGTAGTATGTTCATGCTTCATATAATAATTTTACAGAATGAGGAGGGCGAAAAAGCGTGAAGATCGCAGTAGCAACGGATGGTTGTATGGTAGCAACACATTTCGGTCGATGCCCTGAATACACGATATTTACAATAGATAACGGAACAATAACGGATAAGGTCGTAATTTCAAACCCCGGACACGAACCTGGTTTTCTGCCAGAGTACCTTTCTAAACTCGGGGTCACATGCGTAATTGCCGGTGGCATGGGTTCAAAAGCCCAAAAGCTATTCTCTGAAAAAAATATCCAAGTCGTGACGGGAGTTTCTGGACCTGTCACTGAAGTAGTGAACTCCTATCTGGCTGGATCGCTTCAGTATGGGCCCAGCCTTTGCGAGCACGGCAAACATCCCAATGGTTGCGGCTAACACGCTCGGGCCCGTTCTAAAAATCTTAGTACCGTGAATCGAGCCTGGCAAATATCTCAAATTTTATGCTTACATGATTCAGCATTAGCTCATGCAATAAGGTCTGAATACAGACCAGTTAACGATTAATTTGAAGCGATGGAGATGGACGATGATCATAACGGTAGCAAGTGGAAAAGGCGGAACCGGCAAGACCACCGTGGCGGTAAATCTTGCCTTGACTCTCGAAAATATCTTATCGGTGCAAATTTTGGATTGCGACGTGGAGGAACAAAATGCGCATTTGTTCCTTAATCCCGAGTTTAGATATTCGGACATTGTCACGCTTCCCGTGCCGGCAGTTGACCAAGGCAAATGTGTTGGGTGCGGTAAGTGCAGCGAAATCTGTGCTTTTAACGCAATCATCGTCCTTGGAAATAAAGTAGTAATTTTCTCCGAGCTTTGCCATGGCTGTGGAGGCTGTAGCCGTTTTTGCCCAGAAGAGGCTATATATGAAAACCCCAAGGAGATAGGGGTCATAGAAGGCGGGCTGGCGGGCAAAATCGCTTTCATTCAAGGAAGGTTAAAGATAGGAAACCCACTGGCACCTCCAGTGATAAATGCGGTAAAGAAAAGGGGCAAAACTTCCCAAGCTGACGTAACCATCATCGATGCCCCGCCAGGAACGTCTTGTCCAGTTGTTGCGTCACTTAAAGATAGCGATTTTTGTATCTTAGTCACGGAACCGACGCCTTTTGGACTTAATGACCTTATTTTGGCTGTAGACGTGGCAAGGCAGCTGCAAATTCCCTTTGGAGTGGTAATTAACCGCGCAGATCTAGGTAACAAAGACATATTAAACTATTGTAAAGGAGAAGAAATACCCATATTGACGCAAATACCATTTGATCGAAGGTATGCAGCCTGTTATGCCAGGGGAGGACGACTTATAGAGGAATTTCCTGAATTAAAAGAAGCTTTCAAGGGGCTTTGGAAAAGAATTTGTGCCTTAGCTAAATATGATCCGATCGATGAGGGAATCATCCATTGAATTTAGGTGGCATGAGGCCGAAGGGATGACATGAAAGTGAAGGAACTGCTGGTTGTAAGTGGCAAAGGCGGAACTGGGAAAACTTCAATAGTTGGGAGCTTTGCGGTCTTGGCCAAAGATAAAGTACTAGCCGATTGCGATGTAGATGCAGCCGACCTGCATCTTTTGCTTAAACCCCATATAAGACAAACCAATGAATTCTATGGCTCCAAAAAACCCGTGATCGATTACAGAAAGTGTAACGGCTGTGGCATTTGCGCTGAAAGCTGTCGCTTCGAAGCCATTGACAAGATTAATGCCTCTAGCGACAGGAAGGTCAAGATCGATCACATTACCTGCGAAGGTTGTGGTGTATGTTTTTGGGCTTGTCCAAAGGATGCAATAACTTTGAAAGACCACCTTTCAGGTTACTGGTTCATCTCAGATACTTCCTTTGGCCCCCTAGTTCACGCCAGGCTGACACCGGGTGAGGAAAACTCGGGCAAGCTGGTGACCCAAGTACGACGTGAAGCACAATTAATAGCTAAAGGTCAGGGGTTAAGCTACATAATTACTGACGGCCCTCCAGGCATAGGATGTCCCGTGATAGCCTCCATCTCAGGAATAGATCTGGCCCTCATCATTACAGAACCCACTGTGGCCGGCATCCATGATTTTAAAAGGTTGCTTGAATTGATAAGGCACTTCAAAGTAAAAACCTTGGTTTGTATCAACAAGTATGATCTGGACGAAAAAAAGTCAAAGGAGATGGAGCATTACTGCCGTAGCGAAGGAATAGATCTCGTTGGAAAGATTCCCTTCGATGAAGAAGTAGTAAAAGCTCTTGCAAAGGGAATGCCTCCAGTAGCGCCGACAGGTCATATTTTTGAACATTCTAGACACAACGAAGGAAAGGCTTCAAAAGCAATACGAGAGCTTTGGACAAAAGTATTAACGTACCTTGAGTAATCACAAATAGGAGGATGAGAAACAATGCATATCAACACCGAGGGCGATCAAATTACAAACAACTTTGAATCCAGTCCGGTGACCGATAAGTTACCCCAAGGACAGTTTAGTAACGTTCGCCATGTCATAGCGATAATGAGCGGGAAGGGCGGCGTTGGAAAATCGTCAGTTACGGCTCTTCTTGCCACCACTTTTGCGCGGCAAGGTTATAAAGTCGGCGTACTCGACGCAGACATAACCGGGCCTAGCATACCAAAGGTGTTCGGAATTAAGGAGAAGGCCAAGGGAAATGAGTTTGCTATATTTCCGGCAGTAAGTGATATATTTAAAATTCCCATAATGTCGATCAATCTTCTCCTCTCGCAGGAAGATGATCCCGTAGTATGGCGAGGTCCGCTAATTTCAAACGTCGTGAGGCAATTTTGGACTGATGTCAAATGGGGAGATTTAGACTTTTTATTTGTAGACCTTCCGCCCGGCACAGGGGATGCACCGCTTACAGTCATGCAGTCTTTGCCGCTTGACGGCATCGTGATCGTTTCGTCACCACAAGATCTTGCTATAATGGTAGTGAAAAAGGCTATTAAAATGGCAAGAATGTTGCAAATCCCTATTTTAGGCCTTGTTGAAAACATGAGTTACGTCATATGTCCACACTGTGGCCAAAAATACGAAGTCTTCGGCACGAGCAAAGGTCAGACCGTTTCTAAAGCCATAAAGATCCCACTTCTCACCCAATTGCCGATTGATCCTAAACTTTCGGAATTGTGCGATAAAGGTCGCATTGAAGATTACAACCCTGAAGGTTTCAACGGTATTGTTGACATTATTACAAAGCACTTCAAAGGATCTGAAAAAATAAATTCAAATGAGCCTAAATCGCAATCACACTAATACGACGCATTGTAATATTAAATTTCATTATCTAAACTAAATAAATGCAATAGTGGTGTTTTATTTTAAAAAGCGTGGAGGTAGTGAGGCGCTATCTAAAAAGAAAGACAAATTACTAAAAATGGCTAAAAGCGTAACTAAAGAGGACCAAAAAATAGGAGAATGCAAAGGAGGTGTAACAAGTGTATAAGGAAATTTTATCTTCCATTGCAGCTGCGAATGCCTTTGTTGAAAACGAGACCAGCGATCGGCTTGAGGCGTTGACAAAGGGGCACGGTATGTTGAACCTCGCCGTGTACAGCGTGGCTAATGCAATAGTCACTGAAATTTTAAGTGGGAGAAGCATAAAACTGTCTGACGCGAACCTGGAGGAGCTTCCCGTTGATGTCATCATGGACAAGGGAATAAAAGCTGCAAAAGATGCCGGGGCTGACGCTGCAAACGCTGCCTTGATCGTAGCAGCTTTCTTAAACCTTGCCGGGACTGCTTCTAGGGCCGGCGTTCCCGCGGGTAACAGAAAACTCGGTTCAATGGCAAGGATAAAAGCAGGTGCCTGCCGTGCTGGTGTCCAAGCCATTCCTACATCGAAGCTTAGCAATAAGGTTTCCGGCTTTCCTGCAGTAAAAGCTCTCTATGATGCCATAGAGGAGGGGAAGGTCTGTCGCTTCAGCGGAGCTGATGTCCCTCCCTTTGTAGCTGGAGGTGCGGTTTACGGTCACAGCGTTCTAGGAGAAGATATGATTTACTGCGACCTCGCTAAGAACGGGACGAAGGTGGCTGTCGATGCGATGTTCAAGGCCTATCAAGGTGTAGGAATCAATCCCAACCCTTGGCTTTCTGCTGCAATTGCTGCTGCTGCTGTTTTGGAGATCGCAAATCCAGACGGCATGATCGGGGAAGATTACGGAGAATTTTTTGTTCATGGAGTGGGATACCTAGTTGGCAAGTATGCATCCGAAGCTGCAGGTTTACCGGAGAAACTTCACATGAGGGGGACTAACAAGGAGTACGATACGGCAACGCTCATAGGAGATATAGGGATGATTTTAAAGGATGTCGGGGCACCGACGGTCGTAGGAATGATGACGTTAAACGAAATGATGGCATGTTTCCAAGAAGGTCCCATGATCGGTGCAGGTTTCGGAGCAGGTCCCGTTAATCCACCCCTTGCTCACCTCGTAAGCGATAGCATCGTTGCTGCAATGAAATTGATAGAAACGGGCGGCGACGAGGAAGCTGCAGCAGACATGATTCGCGAGATGAAACTAAATGAGTGGATCGATCCAGAAATTTCGGCCGCTTCAGCCAATATGGTAGCTCGCAAAGCAGAGCAGATCATGAGAGGACCTGTTACGAATGTGGTTATCAAAGCAACCCAAGGAATTCGCAACAACATGGAATTTCGTATAGCCAAATACACCTGGGACGGCTTGCAAGCGGGCAAATCGCTTGAGGACATCTGTTGTGAGCTCGATATCAAGAGGAAAGAAAAAGTAGAGGAAAGAACGGGGATGCTACTTGGTGGTATGTTCGGAAAAGAAATAACCATCAAATTCACCAAAATTGCTGGTGGTGCTCGCAGAGGTCATCCCTTCGCAAAAACGTTCTGGGGATTTGACGCTGATATCGATTGTACGGTAACCGTCGACGGAAAAGAATATAAAATTGAAGGTCTTTCACACAAAGTTGCCCCTGACGTTATACTGAACAAAAAATCAGAATGGTCTCTTCCCGTAACAGTAGCTTCTGTTGCGGCGCAGGAGCTTATGTACATTGGCTGTTGTACCGTTAACGTGGTCATCCCTGCAGCAATAGCGGCAACAGCGGGCAAGTTGAGCTGGGAGGAGGCAGGAGAACTAGCAGAAAAGGGTGCTTACATTACTCGCGCAATTCCCGGAGGCAAGGAGACAGCACAGAGAGCGGCTAAATTAGCCATCCGCATTATGCAAGATATGAAAGACATGTCGGAGCTTTAACTACATGCCTTTTGAAAGCTTTTGAGAGGGGGTATCATACCCCCTCTCCTTTCCGGTAAAAAAGGGGGAGACCTATGCTGATTCTTGTCAACACCGATAACGTTTCGGGAGAAAGCTTGCCTTATCTAATTGACAGCCTGATGGATCGTGGGGCATCGAGCGTGCATGCTGTCCCGGCAATAACTAAAAAGGGCCGGAGCGAGTTTTTATTTTTTATTGACGTGCCTGAAGCTTACTTCAAAGAAATAAGCGCCTTTCTTGCATTAGAGCTGGATACATTAGGCTTACGAATTATTGAGCAAAAACATTTATCCTTCGGCCCAATAGGTCCCCTGACTATTCGCATTTACCACAAGGATTTTCCTAAACGCTTTTTCGACGTCAGGGCAAAGGAATTGTTCGATGAATTAGGTAAAACCATATCTTGCAAGGCTGAATATGAAGACCTGAAGCAAGCAATGCATTTTTTTAAAGACGTAACAACGATATCTTTCAAAAACATGAAATCCGCAGTGGAACTTGCGGGCATGTCTCATGAAGATATTCGAATTGGGGAAATGCTGTTTCGTCTTTTACCATTCGAAAGTCATCCTAAGTAGGGACAAAATCTTTGTATGAAGCAGAATTTCCTAAAGCTTCCTTGACTCTTGAGTATTACGATTTATAATAAACGTAACACTAACTTAGGAGACACATGACATGCTCGATAAACCAATCGTTGATTCGTATAAGTCCTATACACGTCGCCGTAATAGAGTTTTTATTGTCCTTATTTTGACGTTGTTGCTTACAAGCGCGATTTCCCTTTCTTTGGGCTCTTCAAACATGAGTCTTGCAGACTTGGTAAGTGCCTTGTTGGGCAATGAAGAGAGTACCAACTCAACGATAATATGGCATATCCGTTTTCCCAGGATAATTGGAGCTGTTCTGGCAGGATGGGCATTGGCCATGAGTGGGGTAGTGCTACAGTGCATTTTACACAACCCGCTGGCTTCTCCTTACACTCTTGGAATCTCACAAGGTGCAGCCTTTGGTGCTGCCTTAGCGATTACCGTAATTGGTTTTCAACCTACCGAGGTAAATTCTGCGATACTAAACTTTCTTTCGTTGGGAACCGGGTTTTTCGCCTTTTTGGGAGCTTCTGCTACAACCTGTGTTCTTTTGATATTAAGCCAAAAAAGAAAACTATCATCTGAGGCCATAATACTGTCCGGAGTTGCCCTCTCTGCGCTCGCATCTGCCGGCACGATGATGATCCAGTATTTTGCAAGTGACATAGAAGTGGCTTCTATCGTCTTTTGGACCTTTGGCGACGTCAGTCGTGCTTCGTGGAAGGATTTGTCCTTGGTAGCTATTTTTTTATTACCGTCTTTCATTTACTTTATGCTTAATCGATGGAACATGAATGCCATTATGGAAGGCGCCGAGGTCGCTAAAACCCTTGGAGTAAATGCCGAAAAAATGATAAAGATAAACATCATGCTTGCCGCTCTTGTTACATCTTTGGTCGTAGCCACCTTTGGCGTCATAGGTTTCATAGGATTGGCAGCACCTCATATAACCCGCCTTTTAGTCGGCGGGGATCACAGACATCTTTTGCCTCAATCCTGTATCACGGGAGCACTTCTGCTTCTCGTTTCGGACACCATAGCTCGAAATATTTTATCCCCTGTCGTGCTCCCAGTGGGAATAATCACATCTTTTATGGGAGCTCCTCTGTTTTTGTACATGCTTATGAAAGGAGGTAATCGAAAATTTTAAAAACTAAGGGTGTTTCATTTGCGTACAGAAAAGAAATTGTATTGCAGGGAGTCAGCCTCGAAGTCACTTCAGGATCTATATTGGCAGTAATTGGGATGAACGGCTCGGGTAAATCAACATTGCTTAAATGCTTAAACGGCCTGCTCAAGCCGAGATCTGGCATAGTGATGTTAGATGGAAAAAACTTAAACAAAATGAAACGCGAGGAGATCGCAAAACATGTAGGTTATGTACCGCAGCGTTACCACGAAGGCGATCTTACGGTTTTTGATGCTGTGTTGTTGGGACGAAAACCGCACATCTACTGGTCTCCTTCGGACTACGACTTCGACGTTGTCAATTATGCACTGCAAGCGATGGAAATAGAAAGATACGCGCTTCGTCCCGTAAGGGAGCTATCAGGCGGCGAAATTCAGCGAGTAATGTTGGCAAGAGCAATAGCTCAAGAACCAAAAGTGCTTTTGCTTGATGAGCCTACAAGTAGCCTTGATCTGTATCATCAAATCGAGGTAATGAATTTGCTCTACATGATGGCAAAGGATATGGGAATGGCAATTATATTTTCTATGCACGACATTAATCTCGCCTTACAATTCGCAGACAGATTTTTGTTGCTAAAGGAAGGCAAAGTTTACGCTTATGGCGGCCTTGAGATAATAACTCCTCAAAATATAGAAGATGTATTTAAGGTTGAAGTGAGTTTGACGCAAATAGGCGACCATATCCTGGTGACGCCTCTATTGAAGTCAAAAAATAATTTTGACTTCGCCGAAAGTGTGAATCTGGGGGCTTAAAGATGATAGAGAAATTTTGCAAAAAGAGTTTTTTAATATTGGTCTTGGCTTTATTTGCAGCCACATTTTGGGCAACGGATCATGCCAGAGGAGAGACGATAATGGTTGAGGATATGGCTGGTCGATCCGTGTCAGTCGAAAGTCCTGTCCAGAGGATCGTTTGTGCAGGGCCCGGAGCGCTCCGTCTTATAACATACATGAATGTACAAGACAAGGTCGTGGGAGTGGAGGAGATGGAAAAAGATCCAACGGGACGTCCTTATGCATATGCTAACCCTTCATTCAAGACGCTTCCAGTCATTGGCCCAGGGGGACCTGCAAGCATAAATCAAGGTCCGGATCCGGAGGCAACTTTAAGTTGCAATCCCGATTTAATATTTATAACCTATATGCATAAAAACAACGCCGATAGGCTCCAAACCAAGCTTGGCATCCCAGTAGTCGTGTTATCCTACGGAGACAAGATGGTATCCGAAGAAGCTGTATATCGCTCATTCGGCCTGATAGGGCGTATCATGGACAATTCCAGGAGAGCAGATGATCTCGTTAAGTTTTTTGAGGATATGAAAAAAGATCTGTCGAGTCGCGCAAAGGGCTTCGACCAGGAGACCCCTTCGGTTTATGTCGGCGGAATCGGACACAGGGGCGCCCATGGA
>JAAYTM010000054.1 GCA_012518015.1 Synergistaceae bacterium | reverse complement strand
TGGACTGGGAGGAATGTCCTGAGGAGCATCCAAAAAAGGGAGTGGAATGGTTAGAGGAAGCAGGATATCCCGAAGAAGTGATACGTGGAGTGCTGGCCCATGCATGGGACATAACAGGTGTTGAGCCTACTTCTTTGATGGAAAAGGTCATTTATACTATTGATGAACTTACAGGGTTTATCATTGCGGTGGCTTTGGTTAGGCCAAGCCGTTCGCTTTCAGATCTTACGGCAAAATCGGTCGTGAAAAAATGGAAGGACAAAGCCTTTGCTAAAGGGGTAAACAGAGAAATTATCGAAAAAGGAGCAGAGATGCTTAACATGCCTTTGAAGGAATTAATTGAACATGTTATTCAGGCATTGCAACCCATTGAACGAGAATTGGGGTTGGGACAAGCTTGAGGATCCTCGTTTGTGCTGATTTGCATGCCGGGGCACGTACGTGGGGAGTTGATAGAAAAGAGGAAATTTTGTTTGCACTATCTCAAATATACGATGTTGCTATGGACTTTGATATTGGTGCTTTGTTTGTGCTCGGAGACGTTTTTCATAGCTTTAGATATCCTGGCGAAGATATTGTAACGCCAGTAGCTGAATTTTTTTCTAAGATTTTAAATCTTAATTCCAAGCCCTTTGTGTATATGCTCAAGGGAAACCATGATTGGAGTGGAATTAAGATTTGGGAGCTTTTTCAGGACGATGGAAGGTTTATCTTCGTGGATGAGGTAACCTTTCTAAGACTTGATGACTTTATGGTATTTTTAGTGCCTTATTTGCGCAAGCATAATTTACCAAAGGGGAAAGAATTAAAAGAATTCCTCGAATCTCAATGGGATTCAGCGCCCGAAGGAGGGGTTCGTCTGTGTTTCGCCCATATGGCGTTAGACGAGACTGTCCCGGGTCTTTCGGAAGTTACTCTTCCAGAGGATATTTTGAAAGACTTAAAGGTCGATAAAACGATATGTGGACATATCCATAGACACGGAAGGATCATGGACAGAGATGTACCGGTGTATTACGTTGGTTCACCCCTTCGTTTGGATTTTACAGAAGAAGATAATCATCTTGGAGTGTATGTCATTGATGAAAAAGCAAATGTGCTAGATATTCCTTTGGAGGGCAGGCCGCTAGTCACCCTGCAATATGAAGACGAAGCAGAAGCATCAGCGCGATTAAAAGAATCGGTTGAATCTGTTTCGCAAGATGCATACATCAGAGTTATTTTAGATCGATCGTCTTTGCCAGCGTCACAGTTGCTGGAAAAATTTCGTTTTTTGGTTGATGAGCGGATAGTTGTTGTCTCGATCAATGAAGGTTTTACCCCCATTACCAGTTCGACTCAAGATCCTTTTGATGTAGTCGCTCTATGGAAACGCTATATAGAATGCCAAGAAGAGGACGATGTAACAAAGCAAATTTTGAAAACTGTCGGCGAAAGTTTGTTGTTAGGGAAGGACCCCTCGACCATATGGCAAGAATTAAAGTTTTATTTTGAAATAGGCGAGCAAGAATGAGACTTTTAGAGTTAAGCGTAAGAAATATTCTTGGTTTAAAAGAGGCCTTTATTGATTTTGAACCAGGAGCTGTAGCTATAGTTGGCCCGAATGGAGCGGGGAAAAGCTCGATCCTCGATTCCTTGGTGTTGGCTCTTTTTGGCTCTACTACCCCTGTAAGGACCGTCAGTAACCAAAATATTATCAGAATAGGTGCATCAGAGGGCTACGTCGTTTGCACCTTTGCCAAGGGCGATTTTAAGTATAAAGTGACGAGAAAGTTTAAGGCTCCCAAGGGGCAACAGGAGGCGCTCTTGGAAAAATACGTTGAGGAGGATTGGACATCTTTAGCCTCTACCGTTAGAGAAGTAAATGAAGGAATCGCGAAGGTGCTTTCGCCTTTCATTGGAAGCATTGAAGATACAACTTTGGGTAGATTGCGTGATGCTTTTATATCTACCGTGTTTGTTCCTCAAGGAATGGTCACTAAATTTGTGGATGTTTCTCCTGGAGAGAGATGGCAAATTTTGGTTGCTTCCTTGGGTTTGGAGAGCGAAAGCAAGCTTCAGGAGAGGGTTCGTAAGGTGGTAGAGGATGCATCTGCTGAAATTGAGAATATTAAGGGAAATCTATCTCAAATTTCAGATTTCCTTGCAAAGTTACCACCTTTTGAGGGAATAAATGAGGAATTGAGAAACTTAAAAGATAAATTGGAACTACTGGAAAACGAGATTGCCTCGAATGAGGAGGCGATGAAAAAAAGAGAAAAACTTGAGGAGCTTGAATTACGGGTAGCCCAACTCGAAATGGAGCGAGAGGAAGCCAGCATTACTTCTAAGCGGCTTTATGACAATCTTAGGCTCTATGATGCACAGCAAGCTTTAAAAAAACTCATTGCTATTTCCAAAGATTATGGTGACCTTCGCAAAGAAGAAAGGCAAATTAAAGCCAATATTAATGCTATCGAGGAGATTTTAAAGCCAAAATTAAATAAGATAGATCTGTTAAGAAATAGTTACAGAAATTTATATATTAAAATTCAAAAATTAAATAGCACTATCGTATATCGAGATGTTGCGTATAAGTGTATAGATTTAAGTGAACGCTTAAAGAAGTGTGAAGAAGAGATTAAAATTCTTAATGAAGATATAGAAAAAAACAGAAAAGCTCTTGATGATGCCTTGAGACTACACCAAGCCTTAATTTACCAGAAACTCAAGAAGGATTTATCTGAGATAATATGTGACCATAAGCGCACTGCCCGTATTATGGCGGTTGCCCTTGAACAAATAAGAAGCAGATTGATCGACTGGATTAAGCAATTAGCGCCCGATGGCATTGTTGATTTTGATCGTTTCAAGGGCAGAGGTGCCGTTGATCTGGCCAAAGCATTAATTTCCTCTGATTTAGGTCAAGCTTTCTCTGAATGGGCTAACGCTCAAAATAAATCCCTGGTGCTTTTAAAAGAAGGTCGACGGTTAAGGAGAGAGATTGACTCCTTGGGCAACGATATAGTTGTAGCCGAACTTTTTAACGGCGAAATCGAAACTGCTCTAAACGATTTAGAAGAGCACATAAAGATGCTTGAATATAAGAGGCAAAAGTTATCAGGTGCCTTTGAAAAAAGCTCAAGCGACTTTCAAGAAATTAAAGCCTTCTTATTTCAGCTAAAACAAAAACTTAATGGGCATTCGCCAAATGATATCATTAAAGCATGCGGGCAAAGGGAAAATTTATTAAAAGAAATGGAAATGATAAGAAACAATGGCGATGCGCTGAACTTAGAGATTAACCATCTTACCGAGAGAAAACATGGGATGGAAGTTGAATTGGCCAAAATTAGATGGGAATGCGAAAGTGCGAATAAAAAACTTAAAGAGGCCGCAAGCCTCTTTAAAACGATATGTATGAAGTATCAGTTAAGCCATGAAGACAAACGTACATTGGTGCACTGTCCCGATTTGACTCCTTGTAGGCAAGTAGATGTTGAAAAAGCACAAAACCACCTCGAGTGGTTGCGGGGTTTGTTGTACCGAGCTCAAGAGGAACTTCAATGTTTTAGGTCTGAAGTCTCAGATAATATTCCAGATTCGAGCGTGTTGCTGGACCGGAAAAGAAAGCTCGAGGTGGACAAAGAAGCCCTCAAAGACGCTATGAGCAAGCTAAAGTACGATTTACGACAGAGGAAAGAATTGGAAAAAGAGATGAAGTCAACAAGGGAACGCTACGAATGTCTTGACCAGGCATATGATGTTGCCTTAAAACTTCAGAGATACTCCGATGGAAAGAATTTTGTTCGATTTTTAAGCGATACCATACTTAAAGAGCTACTTGGTGCCGTTAACGAGAGTCTTTTATCCAAGGGTTTTTCATTGACGGCGGAAAGCGGAAAGCTTTATGCGGTAGTCAATGGATTTAAGCGGGATGCTGCGAGTTTATCGGGAGGAGAAAGAGCGATAGTAGCCCTTCTAATGCTCAGACATTTGGCCAATAAAGTTGGTTTTAAACAAGTTCTATTTATCGATGAGGGCCTGGCCATGCTAGATGACGAGAATTTAGAAATGATGTTAGACTTATTTGATGATTTAGGCAGGGAAGCATTCGTTGGGGTCATAACACATGATTCTGATTTTGCGTCCCTTTTTCCAAAGCGTATAGAGGTTGAGGCGGGTAGAATTAGGCTGGTTAAACACTGATGATGTTAACATCCTGCTTTGGGGCTAATTTTGTAGGTTAGCGGGTAGTGTATATGTTAGCTAGCGCCACGTAAATTAAATTTGCTCGCTATCCAATAATTGCCACTCGATCCCGCGAGGTGTGATCTCATATCGCAATAAAATATAACCGCCAATGTGTCCGTCTTCTATGTAAGCGAGGCACCACGAAGGGCCGATGAACCAAACTAAATTTTGATCGTAAATCCCCATAGTTCCCCCGAGCACTCCTCGCCATGGAAAGATGTCAGAGCGCTTGGCAAGCTGATCAATCATCTCTTCCTTCGCAATTCCCTCTGGCCAAGAGGGAGAAGGAGGAATCGTTAAGTGCATTTTTTGATGTTCCCTTTCGAGCGAGGCAAGTTTGTCCTTTAAATTATGTAACTCCACTCCCAAGTAAAGTGAAATGACGATCAAGGCCAATGAGATGCATATGAGTATTTTCTTTGAGTTTAACAAAATTCCACCTCCTTTAAACAAAAGTTATGATACACCAGAAACCAGCACGGTGACAATAATAAGCATCTTTGCGTAATTAAGCTGAAGGATTATAGTTAAAATACTAGTGTAGAGGAAGACGATAGACAGGATAATATTGTTATATTGGAGGCGAATTAAAATGGTCATAAAGGTCGTATTAGCTGATGATCATCCCTTGACACGAGAGGGATTTAAGTCTTATTTGGAAGGAAAAGAAGATATCAAGCTAGTAGGAGAAGCTTCTGACGGTGAGAGCGCTTGGGAAGTGATAAAAGAACAACTTCCTGATGTTGCACTTATCGACATTCGAATGCCTGGTATCGATGGCGTGTCTTTGGTTCGTCGGGTAAGGCAGGAGGGATTGAATGTAGCTTGTCTAATGCTAACTTCCTATGATGCCCAACAATACGTATTAGCCTCTTTGAGGGCAGGGGCAAAGGGTTATATTCTAAAGACCGCGTCGCCAGATGAGCTTTTGCGAGCTATAAAGATAGTGGCATCGCAAGGGGTATACCTGGACAAGGAAGTTGCTTTGGCTGTCGAGGAACCAGGCTTTAGCCCCGAACAACTTTCTCCACGGGAAAGGGAAGTCTTATTATTGGCCGGAAGAGGAGAATCGAGCAAGGAAATAGCTTCGAAGCTCTATATAAGCGAAAGGACCGTGCAAACGCACTTGGCATCAATATACGATAAGTTGGGAGCACGCAACAAAACTGAAGCTCTGCTTCTGGCCTTAAAATATGGTGTAGTAACTTTGGAGGAATTGCTGGAATAATGAGAAGACATTTGCTCTTGATTCTTACGTTGTTGGTATTAATCCCTTCCCTTGCAATCCTGATTGTTACTGGGTGGGGAGTTGTTGAACATGAAAGGGCCATGAAAAAGATAGCTGAATCTTACGTGTTGGACTTGGCACAATCAGTGGCCATGCGAGTGGACAGGCCGCGTTTTATGCATCGTGCCCAGATGATGACACCGCCGAGAGTACTTGATTCCTTTGTCTTGGATATCTCATTGCCGGGATGGGTTGCTCTGGTAGATGAAAGCGGAAATTTGCTAGCTGCATCTTCGCGGGCGCAAGATGTATTGCCGCAAATTTGGCAGGGAGGCATTCCTGTGGGAAGGACGACATTGGTGGAAGGTCCTTTTGGCGATACCTATACGATTGCAGCGATTCCTACGTCGCAAGGATGGTATGTGATTTCTGCTGTAGCATGGTCGCAATTATTGGGGCCAATGGTACGCTTTTCTCATTTGTGGCCTGCTGCTGTTGGGCTCTTGGCCATAGCCGGGATGTGCGCGGTGTGGGCCTTTTGGCGATGGCTCATAATGCCTTTACTTTCGCTGGAGTCTGAAGTGAGTACTTTGAAGTGGGGGAAAGATCTTCCTAAACCTGATGACCCACCTGCCGTATGGGAACTTCGGAGACTCAGGAAAGTTTTGTACCAGTTAGCTCAAACCGCCAGAGAAAGAGAGGAGCTTAGGCAGAGATATGTTTCGGATTTAGTTAGGGTTCAAGAAGAAGAAAGAACAAAACTAGCTAGAGAGATACATGACGGCCCCCTCCAGGATGTTACGGCCCTGTTGCAGAGAATCTTGCTGCTGAAGCAGGAGATCTGGAACAAAAGAGCAGAAAAGTATATAGAAATAGCCGAAGAAAGTGCCGTTGCTGCCGTAAGGGAGTTGCGTGTATTATGCGATACGCTTTCACCGCCTTGGCTAGACTTGGGATTAGTACAAGCTTTAACGGAGCTGACCGATCGACTTGCTCGCACATATGGAGTTAAGATTTATTTAGAGGCGAGTGAACTGCCAGAAGTGAGCAAAGACATAATTCTTGCCTTCTTTAGGATAGCACAAGAGGCAATTAATAATGCGGTGAAACATGGTTGTGCGAAAAATGTTTGGGTTAAAGTTTCATATGATGGAGAATTTATTGTGCTTCAAATTGAAGATGATGGCAGTGGGTTTGAATTTGAAGGGGATGTAGAGGCTTTAAGAGTGAAAGGGCACAGGGGGATTGCCAACATGGTAGAGAGAATGCGCATGATTAAGGGAAAAATTGACGTACAGTCGTCCTCTTTAGAAAAAGGAACAACGATCACTTGCAAGGTCTCATTTCCCCTTATTAGTGGAGAAGAAACCCCCCGAGACGCTTTTAACATCTGAAATGTAAACGAAACCTAATCCCTTTACCTTGCCCAAGACATCGCTGATTTTTTTTCTTTCACAAACGATTTTGAGGATCATCCTCTCACCGTTCTTTCCTCTGCCAGAAAGAACGGTGGTGCCATATCCAGCTTCCCTTAAGGTGTCAACTTTTTCTGATAACAAGGGACTGCTTTCGGCTATCACTTCGACCAGCGCATATCCTGAGAGCAACTTTTCCTCAAGGAACGCCCCAAGATAATTGCCCGCTGCGAATCCGCCGGCATAAAAGACTATCTCGGGAGGGCTTAATTTTCCCCCTCCCAAGACGACGGAAAGGGCGATTATATATATGCTCACTTCGCAAAAGCCAATCAAAGCAGCTCTTAATTTCATGCCTCGAACCAATAATAGAATGCGGAAAGTCCCCATCGAAACGTCCGCCATCCTAGCGAAAAAAATGAAAAAAAGGCCCAAGACGGTCGTCATTGTTCATCGCTCCTAACGTTTTTATCATGGTGGTGATGTCATCGGCAAAATGATATATTTATACGAGTTATCATGAAAGGTATCTTGCCTAGTGTTATTCTAATACTGTTATTCTATTATTGTAAATTAAACTAAAACTAGCAAGCACGTTTTGGTCAGCCTTTAGTCGCGCTTTGCTGGATACTAAAGTGGCTGCTGAATTTTTATAAATTGTCCTGAATAATAACGGCAAGGAATCCTTGTAAGCTATTATGATGTATTATATTTTTAACTGAGGAGGGAAGTTCTTTGCAGAATAAGAGATTAAAAAACACCCTTGTCTTTTGGTTCTCTTGTATGGTTGCATTGGCCATTTTGATATCAGGACTGTTTTTTTTGGGTAAGCCAGTAACGAAAAAAAGCTTAGTTGGTGCACTGCCGGTTCCTGACGAAGGGTCATTTTATATATTGTATGTAGACGAAAGTCCTACTTTATTACAAATGAGGAATTTTGTTTCTTTAAATAAAGTTCTTCTTGCGTTTCCGTTCTTCGATAGATTTGACTTCAGATTTATTAGCATGTTTTTAACTATTCTTGAGGATTCAAAAAACACTGCTTTCATTGCATTTCCTTTGGAAAGAAAGTTCTATTTGGCGATCGAACCCGAAGAAGATACGATTCTATCAGTTGCCTCAGGCGATCTGCCTCCAAATTGGAAGAAGCCCTTTCCTGATATAAGCTATGAACTTGTAGAAGGTCGCTTCAAAGTCGATGTGTCACATGATTTTTCTTTGTGGATGACTATCAGTGAAAATGTTCTTTTTATCTCCACTTCAATCGATGATCTAAACCTCATGGAACAAAACATAACTGATAAAAGAAAGCCATCTTTTCCTTGTTGGCGCATACAAAAAGATTGGCCCGGTCATTTGACATGTCACATGCCATCTGGAGTCGTATCCTTTAATGGTTTTGAGAATATTCCTTCGGGGGTAGAGTTGGCTTGGTTTTCGGATAACGAAAAGCTTCAAGCAGAATGGATGATAGAGGGGATAGAAGGAATATTTTCTGACGAAGAAATAAAGTTATTTCAACCGCAAAAATGGGTTGGGAAATATGTATTGCCAACTCAGCGATCTTTGTCTTTGGGGGTCACTATGGTCGATACCCCCGAGCTTATGGAAAGCGTACCTCTACTTGCTAACGCGTTTGGTCAAACAAACGAAAAAATGCTGGAGTTTTTGAAGGGCCAAATGATCCTAACAGTTGGAGGGAAAGCTGATGTGTTTTCCTTTTCTTTGCCAGGGATACTTCTTCAATTTCCCAATAGAGGAGAGATTGGCAAAACCATAGTGAGCGATATATGGCGAAACAGGCTTAAAAGTTTATCAATTAACAGAAGTTCTATAGCAGGTTATGAAAGTGGAGGGGCCATTGAGCTGCCGATATCCCTGATAGCAGTTTCTAGCGACGAATTGACTTTGATTGGCCTTATTTCGAAGGAGAGTCTCTCAAGCGGAGTTTCCTTGGAAGAAGCTTTTCCTGAAATTGTGGAGCGGGAGTTTCTTCTTTGGGTCGATATAGATTTCGGCTCCGTGGCTAACGATATTGAAAGAATTCTTTCTATAGGGGATATTATAGGTGACATGTTCAACTCTGAGGTGTCTGAAGGCATGCCGTTCGATAAGAAATTTGGGAAGTTATTTAAAGTTGCAGATGAGCTAAGGAACGCAGGTCACTTATTTATTGGAATACATAATCTTAGTAATGGTGAGATAGTTTGGCAGTATAATAATTTAAACGTATATGGACAATAATTAGATGCAATGACTGTCATTTGTTGTATTTTATATGGGTGGCATTTTATACGAATTGTATAAATAGACTTTAAAAATATTACGTATTTCAGGAGGAATATCAATGGAAAGGGATTTATTCCAAATTTTGCAGGAAAGAGGATTTGTAGAATGGTGTAGCGATCCTGATGAATTATCCCGCGTTTTTAGGACCAGACTTACCTCTGGATATATAGGGTTCGACCCTACTGCAGATAGCCTTCACGTTGGACATCTAGTTCCAATAATGGGTTTAGCATGGCTGCAACGTGCTGGACATCGACCCATAGCCGTGGCGGGTGGAGGCACGGGCTTGATCGGCGACCCTTCTGGAAAGACCAAAGAAAGACAGCTTTTGACCTTAGAGCAAGTTGAGCGCAATATGGACTCAATAAAAAAACAGATTGAACACTTCTTGGATTTCGATTGCGGGGCGTCGTCTGCCAAGATCATTAATAACTATACCTGGTTATCTAAATTAGGATTGCTTGAATTTTTAAGGGATATTGGAAAACATTTCACCGTTAATTTTATGATTGCCCGCGATTACGTCAAAAGTAGGATTGAAGATCCTGATAAATCCATTACATACACAGAATTTTCATACATACTCTTACAAGCCTATGATTTCTGCCATTTATATCAAAATGAAAACTGTGCGCTACAAATGGGTGGAAATGATCAACAGGTCAACATAATTGCCGGCATAGATCTCATTCGTAAGAAACTTGGAGCCAAAGCCTATGGACTTACATACCCGTTGCTTTTAACTGCCTCGGGGCAAAAATTTGGCAAAACTGAAGAAGGGACAGTTTGGCTTTCGCCAACGCGCACTACGCCATATAAGTTTTATCAATTCTGGATAAATGCAGATGATCGCGATGTGTCTAAATTTCTAAAGCTTTTTACTTTTCTCCCGCTTGGCGAGATAGAGGGGATAATGAACGAGCACAACAAGTGTCCGGAGCTGCGCCTGGCTCAAAAGAAGTTAGCTTACGAAGTAACCCGTGTTGTACATGGCGATGAAATCGTAAAAAGGGTTAAAAAAGTTAGCGAAATACTTTTCGGAGAATCATATACTCTTGATGATCTTACTTTGGAGCTTTTGGAGGAAATAGGCCGGGAGGTTCCAAGTGGATATATTACTGGAATTCCTGCTTCCCTCATTGATGTGATGGTAAAAGTGGGTGTTTGTTCCAGTAAGAGTGAGGCACGCAGGTTAATCCGTAGCGGCGGTGTTGCGATAAATGGCGAGAAAGTGGTTGATGAAAATTATGAAGTTCACAACAATGAATTTCTGTACGGAAAATATATGTTGTTAAAACTTGGGAAGAAGAGGTATCATTTAATCAAATGTATTAGTTCTTGATAAAAGAGGTGACATTCGATGAAAATAAGTGCAAGGAACGTGTTAAAGGGAAAAGTTATAAAGGTCGTTCATGGTGCTGTTAATTCTGAGATTACGTTGGAATTGCCCGGAGGACAGCAAATAGTTTCGATTATTACCAAGACCTCGGCAGAAAGACTGGGGCTAAAAGAAGGGATGGATGCCTATGCTGTGATTAAGGCATCCGAGGTAATGGTGGCGACTGATTGAAGTTTCTTGGCATGGCGATGCCCTAATTAAGCGACAATATGAGTTGAAGCAGCAAATAAAGCAGGAAGCCAGCTTCCTGCTTTATTTGTAGTATATTATAGTAGGGGTAATATCTAGAAATAAGGGGAAAAAATAAAATGAGCGTAACGGCCAGCCTTATAAAAGGAGCGCATCTCCTTGTAAAGCCAGGCATAAGAGCCAACATATTAACATGTCTATTGTATAATATGGCCCGTCTTGTTGGAATTCGCAAAGAAGTTGCCTTGATGAATTTAAAGATAGCTTATCCCGATAGCAGCCCTGCATGGAGGAAAGAGGTTTTAAGAAAGCTTTATTATCATCTAGCTTTGTCCGTAATGGAGTTTCTTGCCTTAACCAAAAATCCATCAGCAGTATCGGAATGGGTGACTAGGGTAGAGGGTGAAGAGTATTTAAAGAGCATGACGGAAACTGGAAAAGGGGTAGTATTGCTCACTGGTCACATGGGAAATTGGGAACTTTTGGCAGCCTGGTTAATTTACAGGGGATATCCTTTAGTTGCGGGAGTTCGTGATCCCGACAATGTGCATATTTCTGAGTTATTAGCGAGCTATAGAGGAATGTTAGGCGTGGAAACCATACCTAAAAAGAGATTATTGTTGAGGGGTGCTAAGTTATTAAAACAAGGAAAGTTTATTGGAATCTTGGCCGATCAAGATGGAGGGAAAGATGGGATCAATGTTTCTTTTATGGGCAAAGTGGCCAGCACAGTTGGGGGGCCGGCCGCATTAAGTCTGCTAGTGAAGGCCCCTGTTGTCCCCATTGTTTCCTATAGAGTTGCCCCCTTTAAGCATGAGGTATTGGTTCTGCCTCCCATAGAGCCACTTTGCGATTTATCAAGGGACGATGCTATAAAAAAGATGACCGAGATGTTTAACGAGTTATTGGAATGTTTTGTCAAGAAACATCCCGAACAGTGGTTGTGGCTTCATAGGCGATGGAGGTCTTAAATTTATCCTATAAGCATTATTAACATTAAGCCAGGACTTGTTTCTGGGGCAATCTAAGGGTAAACTTATAATGGGAGATAGAGGGGGTGAAGCGCAATATGCGCTTATATGAATTAATGTCCTCAGGAGAGATAGCAAGATTGCCTGATAGTAGCTCTGTGGCAGGTATCCCAGTGGAATTCTCCCCCCTTGTTGTGCTCTTTATGCCCTTTAATAGAGTTTTAATCGGAAGCGCTTTTTGCGGGAGTTACGAAGTATGGCATTGGGGTAAAATGGGAAGCTATCAATGGAACGAAGTTACATTATGTCATAATAAAGCGAAAGTTTTTGACATGGGCTTGCTTGGGAGAATTCTACTGACGAAAGAATCGGTCAACATGTTGCGTAAAGGATTGCTCGAGCTTTTAGAACCGCCCGGGGATCATGAGATGACTATTTCCGTTCTGCATAGTATTATGCGTAAACGAACTGCAACAACAACCAAAAAGAGCGAAATTATAAAGCCTTATTATATGAATACTCTAGATAGCTGCGTTAAAGATATCACACTGGAAACTGCTTATTGGGGACTAAGATGGGCTTTGCATTGGAATATGACTGAATCCGTAACTCGCATGAAAATATGGTTATCTAGAGCTATTGATGTTTTAGATCCCTCTTACATTCCTCCTCCCCCGATGTGGTTTTCTTTATCAAAACTTCCAGATGAATCAACTTTACACGAGTGGGAAGAAAGTGGCTTTATGACAGATCAATTGAGACATTTTGAGCTCAGTAAAAGCAATCCTACAGTCATCAAAGGCGTAGACTCGTACCTTTTGCGGTATATTTATCATTTTAAAGAAGCCTTTGAAGCTCAATCCTTATATACATGGCTGAGCTTGAGTATGCCCTTGTGGGGAGATTTACGCACCAGGTGTTTACTTTCCTTATCAGAAGTCATTTTTGCCTGCTGGGGTTTCCGGGATGCAGTGGATGGCGCTAATGAAATGATGCTCTATGGCAAAAGCGCGAAGGAAATGGGGAATTTGATCGCCATTTCTTGATAAAGCGTACAATTAAATTACATTTTTAGTTGTACGCTGGCGCTGTACCTGGTAGAATAGATTACAGGAAGTCAAGCAAATGCAAGCCTTGATAAATAGTGAAAAATATTAAAGGGGTTGCGAATTCCTGTGGTTGGACAAAGCGATTTGAAGAATTTGCTAAGGAAAAATTCAATAATTCCCGCTTTGAGGTCCAGTAAAGATGTCGATGCAGCGCTGAAGATAGCGCCAAAGTGCGTTTTTGTCCTCGAGTCCTCGATCGAATCCTTAAGAAGTGTTGTTGATGAATTAAAAAAAAGAGGCCATATCGTATTTGTCCATGCAGACCTAGTAGAAGGGTTAAAAACCGATCCCTCGGGAATAAGATTCTTAGTTCGTGAAGTTAATCCTGATGGCTTGATAAGTACTCACAAAAGTGTTATTGAAAATGCCAGGGATTTACATTTACTAACCATATTGCGAATCTTTTTGCTGGATTCTCAAGCCTTTAGAAAAGGCAAACAGTTAGCCTACAGCGTGAATCCAGATTTTGTTGAAGTGCTCCCAGGCATTTCAATGATTTCTGTCGATGATGCCATCCTGAAAGAAATACCATCTCCTTTAATCGCAGGAGGTTTGATAAAAACAATGGAACAAGTAAACGAAATACTTTCAAGGGGAGTTTTGGCGGTCTCAACCAGCGAAAAAAGCTTGTGGGAACGATAACGACCAAATAAAAATTTGCGACACAAAAATTTCTTGGGCAGGGAGAATAAAAGAGAAAGCCCTGGTGACAGTTGCCGCCACGTGCTTTCTCTTTTATTATATGCTAAATTAGTAGAATGTTACTATGAATGAGGGGGTGTAGGGAAAGATGAAGAAACTCATCAATGATGTTGAAAAAGTAGTTGCAGAATCACTTAGTGGTCTTGCTAAGGCTCATGCTGACATGGTGAAATTACATCCGTCGGTAAGGGCAGTGTTAAGGGCAGACTCTCCCCGAGAAAAAGTTGCTGTAATCTCGGGTGGTGGCAGCGGACACGAGCCCATGCATGGAGGGTATGTTGGGTTTGGCATGCTGGATGCGGCTTGTCCCGGCGAAGTCTTTACTTCTCCTACTCCGGACCAGATGTATGAGGCTGCAAAGGTCGTCGATGGAGGGAAGGGCATTCTTTTTATAGTTAAGAATTATACAGGGGACATCATGAACTTTCAGATGGCCGCAGACATGTTGGCTGCCGAAGGTATACATGTGGAACAGGTAGTCATCAATGATGATGTTGCCGTAGAGGATTCTCTTTATACTGCTGGTCGACGTGGCGTAGGAGGAACTGTCCTGGCTGAGAAAATAGTTGGTGCGAAGGCTGAGGAAGGCGGAACGCTGGAAGAAGTCAAGAGGATGTGCGAGCATGTGAACGCTAATGTACGCTCGATGGGCATGGCTCTTTCTCCTTGTACTGTCCCGGCAGCAGGAAAGCCCACGTTTGAACTTGGCCCCGATGAAATGGAAATAGGAATTGGAATTCATGGAGAACCGGGAAGACATCGTATGAAAATTAAACCTGCTAGAGAAATAGTAGAGATGTTAACAAGTGCTATAGTAGAAGACTTGCCCTTTAAAGCCGGAGATGAAGTTTTGGCTTTTGTGAACGGTATGGGAGGGACCCCTCTATCTGAACTTTATATAGTCTATAACGATCTGAGCGATTTCCTTGGTAAGAAAGGCATTAAAATCGCTAGAAGTTTGGTTGGAGATTACATTACTAGCCTTGAGATGCAGGGCTGTTCAATAACCCTTTTACGCCTTGACGATGAAATGAAAAGGTTATGGGATGCTCCTGTTTGTACTCCGGGACTTAGATGGGGGATGTAATAAGTTGGACAATGAGAAGTTAGATGTCAATACAACCATCGCAATATTGGAACGCATAAAAGACATAATTGAGGCAAATAAAGACTATCTAACAGAGCTTGATTCTGCGATTGGGGACGCCGATCATGGCATCAACATGAACAGGGGATTTTCAAAAGCAATAGAAAAGGTGCGGAACAATCAGTACTTCGATATTGGATCAATTTTCAAAGACGTGGCTATGAGTTTAATGAGTACCGTTGGTGGAGCGGCGGGACCTCTTTACGGTACATTTTTCATGAGGGCTTCAATGAAGCTTGCCGGTCATAAAGAAGCTGATCTTACATTATTGGCCCAAGCCTTTCGCGAAGGGTTAAATGGAGTGATAGCCTTGGGCAAGGCCCAGCCGGGAGACAAGACTATGGTCGATGCTCTCATCCCCGCCATAGACGCTTTAGAAACGGCCGCAAAGGAAGGATCATCTTTAAAAGATGGGTTGGCAAAGGCTTTAGCAATGGCTGAAAAGGGGATGAAGGATACTATACCGTTGGTGGCAAAAAAAGGACGAGCAAGCTATTTGGGTGAAAGGTCGGCCGGGCATCAAGATCCGGGAGCGACATCCAGTTATTTAATCTTAAAGGCCTTTTATGAGGCTTTGGAGAATTGAGGTCATGATTGGAATTCTTGTAGTATGTCACAGCGCTAAGGCTGCGAAAGGTATTGCAGAAATAGCATCTCAGATGGCTGGCGAAAAAGTCAAAGTAGTAGGGGTAGGAGGAAATGAAGAAGGCGGAATCGGAACTTCTACTGCTGATATTTACGCCGTGTTGAGCGAACTCCTAAATGAATGCGAAAGCATCGTGGTCATTCCTGATTTGGGAAGCGCTGTTTTGTCCACCAAAGCTGCTCTAGAATTTTTGACAGATGAACAGAAAAGCAAGGTAATCATCGCCGATGCCCCTGTTTTAGAAGGAGCCATGATGGCAGCTGTAGAAGCTAGTACTGGTTCCCCAAAAGAAAAGGTTATGCAAGTGGCAGAGAGCGCCCACTTGCTCAAAAAACTTGTTAATTAAGAACAAAAAACAAGGAGGAGATAAGAATGGCAAAAAAATACGTGGCGGCCATTGACCAGGGGACAACGAGTACGAGGTGCATGATATTCGATAAGGAAGGCAATCCGGTGTCCAGTAGCCAAATGGAGCATGAGCAAATTTATCCTCAACCTGGGTGGGTAGAACATGATCCTATGGAGATCTGGTCACGTACTCAGGACGTCATCCGAGGTGCTTTAGAAAAGGGCAACATAGATCCTAACGAGATTGCAGCCGTTGGCGTAACAAACCAAAGGGAAACCACGATTGTATGGGATAAGGATACGGGTAAGCCTGTCTACAACGCTATTGTATGGCAATGCATGAGAACTCAGGATTTTTGCCTAGAATGGGAAAAAGAATCTGGTGCAAACGAATGGGTTAACCGAAAGACGGGGCTCGTCATAAGCACTTATTTTTCTGGACCCAAGATTAAGTGGATATTAGACAATGTCCCCGGTGTGAAGGAAAGGGCTCAAAAGGGTGAGCTTTTGTTTGGCAATATCGATACTTGGGTCATTTGGAATTTAACAGGAGGCCCAAATGGTGGAGTACACGTCACGGATGTGTCCAATGCATCTAGGACAATGCTCATGAACATCGAAAAGTTAGAATGGGACGAAGAAATATTGGACTTCCTAGAAATTCCAAAATCCATGCTGCCTGAAATTAAACCCAGTAGCTGTGTTTACGGCCATACTACGTCAAATGGAGCATTTAAAGCAAGCATCCCCGTAGCAGGAGATTTAGGCGATCAACAGGCGGCCGTTTTTGGTCAAGTGTGTTTCGATCCTGGAGAGGCTAAAAATACGTACGGAACAGGAAACTTCATGCTATTGAACATAGGTGAAACGCCTACTCTTTCAAAAAGCGGATTGCTAACGACGGTCGCATACGGACTCGAGGAAGGCAAAGCAGTTTATGCCCTTGAAGGATCTATGGCCATTACTGGAGCTGCGATACAGTGGTTGCGCGATAACTTAAGGTTATTCGATGATGCGGCTGATTCCGAATGGTTTGCTAGCAAGGTCGAAGATGCAGGAGGAATATACTTCGTTCCAGCCTTTTCAGGGCTGTTTGCTCCCTATTGGGACATGAGGGCAAGGGGTTGTATTGTTGGATTAACTCGCTATATTAGAAAAGAGCATATAATTAGAGCCACCCTAGAGTGCATCTGTTATCAAACTTTAGATGTCCAAAAGGCAATGGAGGCCGATTCGGGGGTACCTCTGACAGAGCTAAAAGTTGATGGCGGCGCAGTGCGTAATAACCTTCTCATGCAGTTGCAAGCCGATCTTTTAGGTGTGCCTGTAGTGCGTCCCAGGGTTAACGAGACGACGGCTCTCGGAGCTGCCTACGCAGCTGGCCTTGCTACGGGATTTTGGACAAGCCTGGATGAGTTGAGACATCACTGGAAGGTTGATAAACGATTTGAACCTGCTATGGCCGCAGAAACAAGGGATGAGATGTACAGGGGCTGGAAAAAAGCGATCGAAAGGGCCAAGGGATGGATAGATTAATTTAAACTGTTGACTTAGAACTTGGCGAAGACCTAAGAAATTTTATGTGATGTGCATGAGAGGGAGAGAGGTGCACTTAAGGTTGTGCCTTTCTCCCTTTTTAAATTGTTTTACGGGCTATAAAGTTTTTGGAGGTGATTTTGTGAGTACCCGTTATTACGATGTGATCGTGATTGGTGGTGGAATTGTAGGTTCCACAGTTGCCCGCGAGTTGTCCCGTTATGATATTAAAGTAGCCGTTCTTGATAAAGCGTCGGAATTACCTTCAGGTGCTTCAAGGGCAAATAGTGGCATGGTTCATGCAGGTTACGACGACGAACCAGGTTCTATTAAAGCTCAGTTTTGCCCGAAGGGCAACCTAATATACAAGAATTTGCGCGAAGAACTTGACTTCACGCTTAATGAAGTTGGCTCTTATGTTTGTGCCTTAGACAAGGATGAGATAGCTCATCTGGAGTTGCTGCTTGAGCAAGGCAAGAAGAACGGGGTTCCTTCGGTAGAGATAATAAGTGGTGATGAATTGCGGTCGCGTGAACCCAATGCATCAAGGGAAATCATCGCAGCCCTCTGGGCTCCCACTGGTTGTACCATTAACAATTTTGAAGCTGTACTTGCTTTCATGGATAATGCGCAGCAAAACGGAGTGGAATTGTTTTTAGAGACAGAAATGTTGGATGTGATCCTTTCTCAGGATAAAAGACAGGTCGTTGGTGTTAAAACGAATCGGGGAATGTTTTTAAGTCCCATAGTCATAAACGCAGCTGGGGTGCATTCAGACGAGGTAGCACGCATGGTAGGTGACGACAGTTTTATCATACACCCAAGGAGAGGAGACTATTTTATCTCTGACAAATATGTCGGAAATCTGGTTAAAAGTTTCTTTTTTGCATGTCCTTCCGAAGCTGGTAAGGGCATAACCGTAGCCAGTACAACTGACCATAACTTGCTAATGGGCCCCACATCTATATTTCAAGTAGATAGAAATAAAACTGCAACAACTGCGGAGGGATTAGATCAGGTCATTGAAGGGGCAAGGCGACTCATCCCACCAATTCCAATTAATATGGCTATAACAACTTTTGCCGGATTGAGGGCAGATCCTGATACGGGTGATTTCGTCATAGGAATCTTAAAGAAACCTCATGGCTTCGTCAACGTTGCTGGAATTAAATCTCCTGGATTTACCTCCGCCCCTGCCATTGCACAGCATATAGTTGAAAGAATGAAAAATGAGTTGAAGGATTTAGTCGAGTTTAAGCCTAACAGAAAGTTTGTACCGGAGCGTAGGCATATTCCCAGGTTTGCCTATCTCTCGATGGAAGAAAGGTCTGATTTGGCTAAAGAAGATCCAAGATATGCTCAAATAGTGTGTAGGTGCGAAAGCGTGACAGAAGGCCAAGTCATAGAAGCCATAAGAAGAGGGGCTCGGACCGTTGCAGCTGTGAAAATATGGACACGCGCGGGAGCAGGAAGATGTCAAGGCGGTTTCTGCGGACCCAGGGTTATAGATATACTGGCTCGAGAACTTAACATCCCGAGGGAAGAGGTCACGAGACACGGCGGTCATTCGAGGATGTTAGTGGGGAAAACCAAGGAGTATTGGTTTAGGGAGGGCAGATTATGAGTGATATTACCGTAGACGTAGCGGTTATTGGTGCCGGTCCTGCTGGAATAGCAGCAGGCGTAGGTGCAAAAAAGGCTGGTGCCGAAAGGGTTGTCATATTCGAGAGAGACTGGGATCTTGGCGGTATATTACAGCAATGTATACATCCAGGATTTGGATTGCATATATTTGGCGAGGAATTGACCGGGCCCGAGTACATGCACCGATGGATTAGCAAGGCTCGGGAAGTCGGTGTGGAGTTTTTGATGAACAGTATGGTGTTTCACATGGAAGACGATGGTTCTTTTTGGATAATGAACCCTTCGCTTGGCATCAAAAAGGTGACGCCTAAATCCGTGGTTTTGGCGATGGGATGTCGAGAAAGGCCTTTAGGTGCTTTAGGCATACCTGGGACAAGGCCTGCCGGGATATACACTGCCGGTACGGCTCAAAGATTGGTCAACATGGAAGGTTACATGCCTGGGAATAAAGTTGTCATTTTGGGTTCAGGCGACGTGGGGCTCATAATGGCAAGGAGGATGATATGGGAAGGGGCAGAAGTATTGGGTGTTTACGAGATCATGCCGTGGCCGGGTGGGCTTAGGCGCAACATAGCCCAGTGTTTGGATGATTATGGCATTCCCTTTCATTTGGAAGAAACCGTTGTGGAGATCCATGGAAAGGATAGGCTAGAAGGAGTAACTGTTGCAAAGGTTGACATGAATCGCAAACCCATTGTAGGCACTGAGCGTCTTGTAGGTTGCGATACGCTGCTTTTGGCAGTAGGCCTTATTCCCGAGAACGAACTTTCCAGAATGGCTGGTGTTGCGATAAATCCGGTTACTCAAGGGCCTTATGTTAATGAACTTTTGCAGACCTCAAAGCCAAAGATATTTGCTGCTGGCAATGTTGTTATCGTCTACGATCTCGTTGATTGGGTGAGCAAAGAAGGAGAGAGGGCTGGCAAAAATGCTGCCCTTTTCGCTGCAGGAGAATTAAAAGAACCAGCAAGAAAGATTAAGATACTGGGAGGTAGCAACGTGAGACTTTATTCTCCTCAATGGCTGTCTGGTCAGGCAGATGCGACAATCTATATGCGAGTTGCGCAGCCTATAGAAAAAAGGTGTAAGGTCATTGTTGAACCAGGTGCATACGAAAAACAGTTGAGGTATGCTAGGCCGGGCGAAATGAGCGAAGTTCAGATAAAGGCTGAATATGTACAATCCCTTGGCGATGTCGCGGAAATTCTTGTGGATATAAGGGAGGCTTAAAAATGTTCATCGAAAGGAGAATAATATGTACATCTTGTCCCGTTGGCTGTTTCATGATAGTCACGGAGGAAAATGGAAAAATTGTATCGATTTCAGGGAGTAGTTGTCCTAGAGGAGAAGAATACGCCAAAGTAGAGTTAACCGATCCGCGAAGGGTGTTTGCCTCTACCATAAGGGTTGAGGGGGGAGTTTTGTCTGTATGCCCGGTGCGTAGCAAGGAACCGGTTCCCAAAGACAAGATATTTGACATAACAAAGGCCGTTGCCCGAGTAAAAATAAAGGCTCCTATAGAAATCGGCCAGATCATAATTAAAAATGTATGTGATACCAGTGTGGATATAGTGGCGAGTAGATCTTTGCCTGCAAAGCAATCCGCCGATACTGTTGCTCAAGGAGGTTAAAGCAGTGGTCGAAAAAGAGGTAATTGTGAAAAACCCGCATGGTTTACATGCCCGACCAGCTGCGGTGTTCGTTCAAAAGGCTGCGTCTTTTCCGTGCAAAATCACCATATCCAAAAACGATAAGGAGGTTGATGCAAAAAGCATATTGGCCGTCATGAGTTTAGGAGTAGAGCCAAACGAAAAGATTATTTTAAGAGCTGATGGTGACAAGGAGGAAGAGGCTTTGGAGGAACTCATAAAGATTTGTGAGAACAGAGAGATGTAAAAAAATATATGTATACATATTTTGGGGCTTGACATAATCTCAAAAGCCGAATAAGATATCTCTTGCGTCGCTCGAACGGAGCGCGCACCAAATCAGCACCTTGACAAGTTCATAGGCAGCAGCGAGAAAGCCTCAAAGCAAGAAAAGGAAAAAGAGGAAAGCTTACATCACTTAGGTGTGAGCCCCGCTTTTTCAGCTAAGCGTAAGCGAGGATTGAACGGAGAGTTTGA